>JABGXI010000066.1:0-5647 GCA_018675855.1 Flavobacteriaceae bacterium
CACCATCGACAGATGAATAGCCAAGGTCTTCAGGAGTGTTTTTTACATTATTTAGAGAATATTGTGCACCTAAGGAGAATCCTGCACCTAAATAACGTGATAAGCTTAAGGCAGGTGCGCCAAAGTTTAATCCTGAGTCTATATTACCACCTTGAATATTAATAAAATCAACTCCAACCCCAATTACCCAGGGTTTGTCAGAATTCTGAGAAATTCCAACTTGGAAAAATAATAAAAAAGCTAGGCTGAAAAATATTTTAATAAAATGATTCATATTACAAGGAGATTTTGATAATTAAGTGGAACAAAAATAAGGAAGTTAGTGAGCAATTAAGAATTGTCTTAGCACAATTATCAAAATTTTAAAATCAATTATTACTCTAAATCCTTACCAGACTTAAATATTTTTGGAAATCTTTTCTCTATCCAATCCGGGATATAATTTTGGTTTTTATCTTCTTCCATTCCTGTTGCAGTAGATATTACAGCATATAAAATAACACCTCCAACTAAAACAACAGCTCCGATAATTACGATGGCTATTTCACTCATTATTTAATATTTTATTATTAAATGTACAAAAAAAAAAAACTTTAATTTATTATTTATGATTTGAAATCTTTCATTAAGTCTTCATCTAGAATTTTTTTTAAATAAAAAAGTACTTCTTTTGCATTATCTATTGAAAATACTAGTGGCGGTTTTATCTTCAAAACATTATTGTCAGGTCCGTCAGTACTCATTAAAATTCCATGATTTTTCATTCGATTTATTAGATAAGAAGCATGTCGTTTGAGTGGGATTAAATTTGAATCTACTAATTCTATTCCTAAAAAAAAACCTTGCCCTCGAATATCACCTATTATTGGATATTTTTTTGAAAGTATTTGCAGTTCGTTTTTTAAAAAATTTCCAACGATTAGTGCATTTTTCTGAAGCTTTTCGTCTTCAACAACCTCCAAAACTGTTTGTGAAATAATAGAAGAAACTGGATTTCCACCAAAAGTGTTAAAAAATTCCATTCCATTCGCAAATTTTTCAGCAACCTCAATTGTACAAGCAACTGCAGCTATAGGATGTCCATTACCTAATGGTTTTCCAATGGTAACAATATCTGGAACTACATCATGTAGTTGAAATCCCCAATAATTACTCCCTGTTCTTCCAAGTCCTGTTTGAACTTCATCAGAAATACATAATCCTCCTGCATTTTTAACTAAGCCATAGGTCTCTTTTAAAAATCCTTTTGGCAATTCAATTTGTCCACCGCAACTAATAATTGGCTCTACAATGAGTGCTCCAACTTGTTTATTAGAATTTTTAATTTGATTAATTAGGCTCATAACTTCCTCAGCATATAAAGAGCCTGTATTTTCTCCTCTGTATTTTCCTCTAAAAGAATCAGGTAATGGAAAAACATGAACGTTTTTTGGTGCTCCAGTACCACCTTTTCCATCAAATTTATAAGAACTAATATCCACACACATGTTTGTGTTTCCATGATATCCAAACTCAGATACTATAATTTCTTCTGATTTTGTAACTGTTTTGACCATTCGAATTGCCAATTCATTAGCCTCACTTCCTGAATTAACAAAATGTATAACTTCTAATTCCGGTGGTAATTTTTCAACAAGTCTTTTGGCTAAGGTGGTTATGTGTTCATGTAAATATCGAGTGTTAGTATTTAGTAATCCCATTTGTAACTGACCCGCTTTAACAACCTTGGGGTGCTCATGTCCTACATGTGCAACATTATTTACGGTATCTATAAATTTTTTACCCTTATTATCGATTAAATACACCCCTTCACCTCTAACAATGTGAATTGGTATTTTATACTGTAAACTCATTCCTTTTCCTAAATAGACCTCTCGATCTGCCTGTATTCTTTCTTTGATAAAATTAAAGTCAGCATTTAGAATAGTTTCTTTAAATAATAGATTAGGATCTGGACAGATTCCGCTCCATATCTTTTCTTGATTTTGAAAACACACACCTGGAAAATCATTTTTAAAATTTAAAAGCGATAACATTACCTGAAAGTGTAAATGAGGTGCCCAATTTCCATTTTCTTCTGAACTACCTATTCTTGATAGTTCTTGACCTTTTTTTATGTAATCACCAGGTGTATAGTTTAATACGCTAGTAACATTCAAATGACCATAGAGTGTGAAAAAATGAAAACCTGGCGCATCATGCCTTAAAATTAACATTCCCCCGTATGCTTTTTCTCCCTGGTCGTTTATAGCCATGACTACGTGACCCTCAAGAAAACTAAAGACAGGGGTAGATGATGGTACCCAGAAATCAATCCCTAAATGAATAGAACGATTTTCAGTCCCTGAATTTCCAATTTTATCATATTCAGAAGAAGTGTATAACGATCTGGGCTCTAAATAACCTCCAGAAATAATAGCATTAGGATGTTTTTTTTGAAGTTGATCTAGTTTAAACTGAAAAAGATCTAAATCATTAAATTCGTGTTGTTGACCAATCCATGTACTTGACACGCTTAAATCTATAAGATGAACTTCTTCAGTCTTTAATGAAATAAATAGCTCTGAAATACTTATTTTCTGTTGAATTGTCCAATCAGTAAAAGAAATAAAATCTGGGTGAGAGTGAAGGCCACAAGCTGTTCTAAAACTAAAATGTGCAAAATCAGAATCAATTGTTATCCAATTCTTTAATAACTCCCATGCAGGTTTTTCACTAATTGATAAATACTCATTTTCAGGTTCTGTGATTTTATTAAGAGCAGATTTAGTGACTGAAATGATTAGACGCATCGCAATACAGGAATATAAAAGAGATAGTTCCTCTTCTTTGAGAGGAAAGACGCTATGATATCCTTGAACAATTGGTAAAGCTGCCATTAATGGATCATTTTCATGCATTATCGCATAAGAACAACAGATAGCTAAATCATTTATTGTTTGAGTATAAATTGCATCTCCAAAATCTATAATTGCATGGACAGACGGGTGTTCAAGATCTTTTGAAACAATACAATTATTATCATTTACATCGTTATGAACAATGCTCTTTCTTAAATTATTGTAAAGTGGTTTAAATGAAGAAAAAAAATCTAAAAAATATATCAGTAGTGAAGCTTGTTCTCTATTAAACAAATACAAATACTCCCTTGTCCATTCTGCCCCTGCAATATCCCACTCAAAAAAGCGATGAGCTTTATGATGTTCATAATTTTGCAGATCTTTTGTTAGACTTCCAGCTTTTTCTCCCAAGCTTTGGCGGAGATAATCTGTTTTTGGATTTACGGTACTCCAAACTCTTCCATAAACCCAAGAAAGAAGTCGAACAGCTCTTTGGTCGCCATTTTGATCTTTAAAAAAAGAAATCTCATTACCTTCATTATTTAAAACGGCCTTAGGAAGTTCTTTTTGCGTTGATTGTTGATTAAGATATTGTAAAATATTTTGTTGAAATTCTAAATATTCAATATTACAATTGGAAGGAGCTATCTTTAAAACAAAACTTAATCCTTCGCTTGTTCTTAACTTATAATTAAAATCAATTTCTCCTGGTAAAACAGAAAGTGTTCCCTCAATACTATATAGGTCTTTTACTATTTTTTTTACGTGTGATATACTTATCTTCAAGATGAAAGAACTATTAAATGAACTGTATATTTGAAAATTTCAAGATAATCAAATATTACGAAAATATTATAGAATGCTAGTTTACAGGAATAAAATCTTTTTGAATATTAGGAGTTCTTAAATGACTCATGGCTTTTCTTCGCTCTACAACTAATCGATCTTTAATTCCAAAAGAAGAGGGATCACCCAGAAAAGAAACCTTCCAAATTTTTCCTTTTTTAGAATCTGAAATATATAATGAACCTTCGGGACCTTCAGATAATCCCATTGGTCGATAAGTGGCATCTTTCATATTTATAATTATTTCTTGTTCTGAAAAACCATCTGCAAACACCTCCCACCGACCAAAAGGTTTTCCGTTTTCAAAAGGAATAAAAGCAACTATATATCCAGCTTGAGGATATGGCCCCCTATTAGTCGAACCGTGAAACGCGACAAATGCACCTTTTTTATAATGAGCAGGAAACTGATCTCCTTTATAAAACAATAAATCATTTGGAGCCCAGTGTGCGGGCATTGCCATGATAGGATTTTCAAAACCTTCTTCTGACTCTCGATAACCATCACCACCATACTCGGGTGCTAACATTCGCTTCTGCTTAAAAGGATCATAATAAGTATATGGCCAACCATAATTTTTTCCCTTTTTAATTATTAAAAATTCTTCAGCGGGTAAAACAGAATTATCCCACTCAGAATAAAGTAATGGTGCGTGGTTATGCAAATAATCTCGCCCATGATTTAAGGCGTATAATTGATTGTCTTGCGTATTCCATGATAAGGCAACAATACTTCTTAACCCTGTAGCGAAAAGTTCTCCATCTGCTTGCTTTTGATTTGGAGTAGCTTCATTAAATTTCCAGATTCCTCCTAATATATCCAGCTGTGAACAAGGATACTCTCCTTTAACTACAGAAGTTGCATCATCATAGGTAATGGATTGATCTTCACAAACATTTGTAGGAGCACTAAAAGTTACATACATACCACCTGAATTATCAAACGCTAAAGATTTAGAATTGTGCCATCGAATAGGAAATTCATCAATCATTATTACCTCTGGTTCTCCTACTGGGATTAATTGTCCATCTATAAGTTTTTGACGATATACGACCAACTCTGAGCTATAATACAAATACCCTTTGTGAATACGCATTTCTGTTGCAAACCTTCCATCGTTAGGATAATTACCAAATCGCTTTATGATATCCGCTTTACCATCTCCGTTTTCATCACGCAACGCAACATTTCCTTTAGTTCCTTTTACTATACTAAGTTTAACGTATACATCACCATTATCATTAACCGCCAAGTGACGGGAAGGACCAATACTGTCTACCAAAACTGATGCTTTAAAGCCTGTGGGTAAAATTAATCCACCATTACTAATTCTTCTGTTTTGTGAAGGATTTTGCTGAATGTTTTTTTGACATTGATAAAAAAAGATGACCAGCAAAAAAAGAATTGTTTTTTTCATGACTAAACTTTAGCAAAAAGTGACCCAGAAGGGATTCGAACCCCTAACCGTCAGAGCCGAAATCTGATATTCTATCCAGTTGAACTACTGGGCCAATTAAGATCAAAAGTAAAGATTATTTGAGCAATGTTAATGCTTCTTTAACTTTTTTTAAGCATCAAAAAATAATCAATCTAATATGAAAGATTGTTAAAACAATTCTAAGATGATATCCCTTTATTTTAATAGAAAAGCAATTGAAGTTAATTATAGTTTGCTAATAAATGAAAAAGATAAATTTAAAAAATAGCAAGTAACGAGATAAATCAAAAAGGGCTCACAAAATAAATACTTGTTAAACAATTTTATGCCAAGCAGATCTTATCTCTCCCAATTTCTAACTATTTTGACGTTAAATGGCATATTACTGATAATAAATTGATGCGAAAACATACTATCTAGTTATACACCGAGATTTTGTTTCACCAGGCTAGCTATTAGCTTTCCGTCAGCTCTCCCTGCTAATTGTCCTGAAGCCATTCCCATTACCTTTCCCATATCTTTC
>JABGXI010000067.1:0-23780 GCA_018675855.1 Flavobacteriaceae bacterium
GGAAAGGTGATCAGGTAGGAAATTTAATTTTTAAAGGAACTGCTAGAAACTTTAATCCACTTATGTGTGGTGCCGCTAAAATTACAGTGGTTGAAGTTGAAGAGTTAGTTCCTGCAGGTGCTCTGGATCCCAACCAAATTCATATTCCGGGAATTTTAGTTGACAGGATATTTCAGGGTACTGTGTATGAAAAAAGAATTGAACAATTAACCCTAAAGAAATCTTAAAATGGCTTTGGATAAGGACGGTATCGCTAAGCGAATCGCTAAAGAACTAAAAGATGGGTTTTATGTAAATTTAGGTATTGGAATTCCTACTTTGATTGCAAATTATGTGCCTAACGGAATAAATGTAGAATTTCAAAGTGAGAATGGTATTTTAGGAATGGGTCCTTTTCCAATAGAAGGTAATGAAGATGCCGATTTAATAAATGCTGGAAAACAAACCATCACGAGCCTTCCTGGGGCAAGCTTTTTTGATTCTTCCATGAGTTTTGGTATGATAAGAGGACAGCATATCGATTTAACTGTCTTAGGCGCTATGGAGGTTTCTGAGAGTGGTGACATCGCAAATTGGAAAATACCTGGAAAATTAATTAAAGGAATGGGCGGAGCTATGGATTTAGTTGCTTCAGCAGAGAACATAATTGTAGCTATGATGCATGTGAATCGTAAAGGTGATTCCAAACTCCTTCCTAAATGTACTTTGCCGCTAACTGGCTTAGGATGCGTTAAAAGAATCGTCACAGAATTAGCAGTTGTAGATGTCCATAAAAATGGGTTTTTATTAGTTGAGCGAGCCCCTGGGGTTTCCATTAAACAGATTCAAGAAGCTACAGCTGGTAAACTTAATATTCCGATTGAAGTTCCTGAAATGATATTGTAAGATTCGTTTCAAATAAATTAGTACTTTTAAGCAAATTTTCAATGATGATAAGTAATTTTCGTTTAATACTACTCACTGTATTTATATTGATATTTAGTTGTCAAAACAATCCTAAAAAAAATACATTAACTACATCTGTCCAAAACGAAAAAGCTGATCAACAATGGGTAAGTTTGAGTCCCCTCAATAGTCTTGATGGATGGCATATGTATCAAGATAAAGCTGGACAAAAAACAGGCTGGTCAGTAAATGATGGTGTCTTTACTTATAATTCAGATATTGCAAAAGGAAATGGTAATAAAAGCTTGATTTCAGATGAGACTTATACAAGTTTTGAAATTAAGTTTGAGTGGAAGCTTTCTCCCAATTCAAATAGTGGCTTTATGTGGGGTGTGTTCGAAGGGAATGAATTTGATGCTCCCTATTTAACAGGCCCAGAAATTCAAATTATTGATGCTGAAATATACGGAGATGATAAAAAAAATCAAATCCGTACTACAGGTTCATTGTACGATATGTTTGCGCCTGATCATGTTATGGCAAAACCAGCTGGAGAATGGAATAGCTACCATATTACTATAAATCAAGAAAAAAATAAAGGGTCAGTTATTCATAACGGAATGGAGATTAATCGTTTTCCACTTCATGGGCCAGAATGGGATGCTTTAGTAGCAAAAAGTAAATTTTCAGAAATGTCTGGTTTTGGAAAGTATAAAGAAGGACACCTATGTCTTCAAGACCATCCGGGTGTTATTTCCTATAAAAATATTCAAATAAAAAGATTGTAGATTGATTTCACAAAAGGCTCCTTTTAAATTTTATTTCAAGATCTTTTCTATAGTATTGATTTTTTCTTTTCTAATTCCTTTAGGACTGAAATCATATCATGGTTACAAACATCATTCGAATTCAAAATTATGTGAGCACACTAAAACACATTTTCATGCATCGTTTGATCATAATGATGTTTTAGATGATTTTTTTCTACCTCTTTTTAAGAATACTATTAATTATTATGAAAATAAAAATGTTTTAACAAAACGAAATAAAAACACTTTTTATAATTCAATATTTCATTCATTTTCTTCTAAACTCGTTAGATCTAGAGCCCCTCCGGTTTTTGAAGGTATTTTATAATAAAGCAAATAACTAGACACATTGTCTAACAACTTGCCATTTAAAAATTATTAATTCAAAAACTTAAAAAATGAAATTTTCTTTAAATATTCATTACAAAACACTATACTTATTACTTTCACTATTAATAATTTCTTGCTCGAAAGATGATCCAGAACCGATTAACGAGGAAGAATTAATTACTACAGTTCAACTTACCTTTAAATCACCTGGAATAACTGATCAAACAGTTAGATGGCAAGAGGGGTCTAATAATTCTGATATTATTTCTTTAGCTGCAAATACTCAATACGAAGTAGAAATTATTTTTCTTGATGAAAGTGATCCTAGCGATATTGAAGATATTACTGAAGAAGTAAAAGAAGAGGCAGATGAACATCAGGTTTTTTATCAATTTTCTCAACTTAATATTAGTTTGGGACAAAGTTCATCAGACACTTTAGACAGTAATCAAAATCCACTGTATGTTAATTCACTTTGGAATACTTCAGAAGCTGGATCAGGAACAGTTAGAGTTTATCTAATTCATGAGCCTGTTACTAAAAGTAGTTCAACTCGAGATGGATTTGCTGGAGAGACTGACGTTACTGTTGACTTTCCGATCAATATAGAATAGTAAATGCTTTTAAAGTTTTTTATTTTTCCGCTTATTTTTTTATTATGTTTAAATTCAATAGAAGCACAAAACTGTAATATAAAAATAAGTGGAATTATAAAAGACCTTCATGATTCTTCACCCATTTTTGGTGCTGTAGTTAGTATTAATGGTTCAGATACTCTTACTCAAACAGCAGAGGACGGTTTGTATTTTTTTAGCCAAATTTGTCCTGGTAAACTAATTTTTGTGGTTGAACATTCAAATTGTAATTCTGTCCAACGAGAGATAATTGTGAGTGAGAATACAACACTTAATTTTACATTAGAGCATCATATTAATGAGTTAGAGGAAATTATTATTTCAGACAATGTTGTTAAATCATTAAAGGGTAGTGCTAAAGAATCTCGATTAAATTCAGATCAAATTAATAAATATAGTAGTCAAAGCCTCGCCGACGCTTTAAATACTCTAGCAGGTGTATCTACTTTAAAAACAGGGAACTCAGTAGCAAAGCCTATGATTCATGGAATGTATGGGAGTCGTGTTGGCATTGTTGCTAATGGGATTCGTTTACAAGATCAAGAGTGGGGGGCAGATCATGCGCCAACAATTGATTTAAACGGCTTTGAAAACATTCAATTAGTAAAAGGTGCTTCTGCCTTAAAATACGGAGGCGATACCCCTGGAGGGATTATTGTTCTTTCCCCTTCTAAATTAATTTTAAAAGATAGCCTTTTTGGTCAAACGATTATAAATGCTTCTGAAAATGGTCGTGGAGGTTCTGTTTCAACAAAATTAATGAAAACAACTTCTGACGGTTATTATCTTTCAAGTCAGTTTTCAGGGAAGCAGTTTGGGGATTTACAAGCACCGGAATATATTCTCTCAAATACGGGTGTAAAACAAATGAATATTTCTATGAAGCTGGGTAGGAGTAAAATTTTGAGTGGCTGGGAGGTTAACTATTCTCGCTTTCAAAATGAAATAGGTATATTAAGAGGTGCACATATTGGTAATATTCAAGACTTACTAAGAGCATTAAAAAATGATATTCCTTTAAGAATTGATCCATTTACATATTTAATTAATTCGCCAAAACAAGAGGGAGTTCATCAAAATTTTCATTTCACTTATTTTAATCAAATATCAAATAAAGTAAAATGGCAATTTGATTATAATTACCAAGCAAATAATCGGAAAGAGTTTGATGTTAGAAGAGGAATTCCTGCTTCAATTCCAGCAATTGATTTAAAGCTTCAGACACATAACCTCCTTGTGAATTTAAAATGGAATACAATATTTTCATTGGATTATGAATGGGGAGTGAATGGTATTATTCAAGACAATTATTCTAATCCAAATACCGGAGTTAAAAGACTTATTCCCGATTATCTAAAATATCAAATGGGCAGTTATTTTGTTGGAGCTTATAGCCCCTCGAATTCTTTCAGTTGGGACTGGGGAATTCGCATAGATCAAAATACATGGGATGTACAAAAGTTTTATGATGTTTCTGACTGGGAAGAAAGGAATTATGCTGGTCTTTTTCCTGATTTTGAGGTACAGCAGTTTGGAAATAAACTTTTAGTTAACCCCAAGTTAAATTTTCTAACACTAGCAGCTCAAACTGGAATTTCGGTTATTCTTGGTGAACAATTTAGTACTAACCTTACCTATGTTTTATCGCAACGTTCTCCAAATGCCTCTGAATTATTTAGTGATGGTCTTCATCATTCACTCGCTACGTTGGAGTTTGGAAGTTTGTCTTTGAAAAAAGAAATATCTAATAAAATTCTTTTAAATTTTTCAAAACATAAAGGTCGTTTTAAAGGTACTCTTGAGCCATATGTTTCTAAAATAAGCAACTATATTTTTATTGGTCCTACAGGAATTGAACAAACGATTCGTGGTGCTTTTCCAGTTTGGCAATATGATACTACAAATGCTTCTTTTTGGGGAGTTGATGCAGGTATTGATTTTGCTTTTTCAGAACAACTCTCTTTTGATATTGATGCATCATACACCTATGCTCAAGATTTAATTAATAGCCAACCTTTAATAAGTATTCCCCCATTTAATAGTTCTCAAATTCTAAAGTATACTTCTCCTAAAAAACAGTTTGATTTTGAATTAGTTAATCATTTTGTTACTTTTCAAAATCGTTTTCCTGAAATGAATTTCACTGTAAATACTTTGAACGATGGATTAATTATTGAAGAGCTAGTCGATATAAGTACCCCACCAAGCTCTTATCAAAGTATTGACTTTAATTTTTCAATATATTTTAATTTAATTAAGCAATCGACATCTAGCATTAGTTTTATTGTCAATAATATGACCCAAACAAAATATCGAGATTATCTAAATAGAATGCGATTCTATGCAGATGACATTGGGCGAAATTTTCAACTTCAATTTATCTTTTCATATTAACACATTCAAGTATAACCTTAAAAGCCAATATTTCTTTTTAATGGATTATTTATGACTGTGATAGTTTATTTTATTTTTTGAAAGAAGTTCTTATTAAAATTATTATGGTTTAATCTTTTATGTAACTTAGTTTACTATGTGCTATAAACATTTCTTTTGTTTAGTCGTGTCATTTTTAGTAATAACACCAATTATTGCTCAAGATATTGAAGGTTTCTATGATGATCCATCACAAGAAACACAATATGCTTTTTTGCAGGAATTACTTTACGCTGGTGGATATGTTCCTGAGAAAATAACTATATATCAAACCCTTCCTAACTATGCACATGTTTATAGAGTAAAGCTAGATTCTGTTACCGGAGGTTTTATGTTTATTAGATGGGATAAAAAGAAAAAAGAACATTACTTAGCTAATAAAATGATTGATCAAGGTTTGTATTATAATCTAAAAGCTGCTAGAGAAATAATGCGTAAACAAACAATTCAAGCAAATTTCACAGCTGATGATATGTCAATTCAAGCAAATGATCAGGATAAGATGACAGATACAGATTTGTTAGAGCTTCGCGAAGAATATGACCTTAAGCAGGAGGAGATTAGAAAGATTGAATATGAAAAGAAAAAAAAATCTCTCCAAAAAGCTCAACGAAAAGTAGAGCGTAAATCCAAAAAGAAAAAAAATTAAAAGGTTACAGTGAGGATAGTATCTTCGAGGGTGGTTGTATAGCATGTTAATGAACCACTGCATTCTGTTGAATATGAATTGTTATGATAGCCACATTCAAACTTTGCTCCATTTAATGACCAGCGGTCTCGATTTCCTTGGTGCGGACAACTGTTATCAAAAGCACGAACTTCTGCTTCACTAATTCTAATTAAAAGAATATTTTTTGCTGTATAATTAATCCATCCTCCAACGCTTAATAAATCAGCAAAATTTCCATCCGAAATATTAATAACTAAAGGTTCTGTTGGAGTTTCGTTACTAGAACTTCCAATTATGGGATTATTAGGTGTTTCCTCTGAAGAGCAAGCTTCTAAAACAGGAATACTAAGTGCAGCGAGAACTAATGGTTTACAGGCTGTTTTTAAAAATGATCTTCTGTTTTTCATAAGGCTAATTTAAAATGTTTAATTAAATTTGAAGAAAAATAAACAAATTATTTGCCAATTAATTTATCACACCATTTTATGAAATTTTTTTTCTCCTATTTTCTCTTTTTGTCGACCTCTCTGGTAATTGCTCAAAATTATGGAAGTTTAAATGGACGTATAATAGATGTTCAAACCCAACAACCTCTGGTGGGTGCTACTATTCTCTTGGAAGACACTTCATATGGTGTTGTAACTGATGAAAAAGGTTATTTTGTGATAGATGAAATTCCATCAAATTCATATAATGTTTTTGCGAGTTATTTAGGTTTTGAAACACAGATACTCTCCAATGTAATTGTAAAATCAGTAGGAAATATACCGTTGTTGTTCGAATTAGAAATAGCATCAGAAAGTCTGGATGAGGTTGTCATTGTGAGAAGTCCTTTTCGAACCTCACGTGATACTCCTTTATCTACTCAAACTTTTTCTGCTGTTGAAATTGAAACCTATCCTGGAGGAAACAATGATATTACTAAGGTTGTACAGAGTATGCCCGGAATTTCTCCTTCTATAGGTGGTTTTAGAAATGATATTATCATCCGTGGAGGAGCACCAAATGAAACCGTCTATTATCTTGATGGAATTGAAATCCCAAACATTAATCATTTTAGTACTCAAGGAAGCGCTGGGGGTCCAGTTGGAATGATTAATGTTTCATTTGTGCGTGATGTTACCCTATCAAGTTCTGCTTTTGGTGCTGAATATGACAATCCATTATCTGGTGTTTTGGCATTTGAACAAAGGGAAGGAAATCCAAATGAATTTGGTGGTAATTTTCGTTTTGGTGCAAGCGAAGCTGCTCTTACTTTGGAAGGGCCTTTATTTAGAAAAGATAAAGAGAGTCCCGCAAAAACTACTTTTCTATTCTCTTTAAGAAGGAGTTATCTTCAATTCCTATTTGAATTAATAGGGCTTCCTATTCGTCCAGATTATTGGGATTATCAATGGAAAATTAAACATGAAATAGATGCTTATAATACACTAACATTTATTGGAATTGGTGCTATTGACGACTTTTCTGTTAAGGCACCAGATGCTTTTGATGAAGAGCAACAGGCTACTTTAGACCAAGTACCTATTATTGACCAACGAAGTACTACAGTTGGACTTTCATGGAAGCGAAATTACAAAAGTGGAAAAGGATTTATGACAACTGCTTTAAGCACTAATCGTCTGGAAAATGTTTTTTCCAGGTATGAAGACAATACTACCAAAACAGGAACTATTTTTCAAAATGATTCTTATGAGTGGGAAACTAAATTAAGGTACCAAACAACCCATTTTATAAACCAGTGGAAATGGGCTGCAGGATTTAATCTTCAAAAGTCTAGTTATAAAAATAATACAGTATTTAATTATTACGATATTTCTTATAATACGTCACTAAATTTTGCCAAATATGGTTTTTTTGTGAAAGGTTCACGAAAATTATTCAATGACAGAATGAATCTTTCGTTTGGTCTTAGAACCGATGCTGATAGCTTTTCACAAGGCTCTAATTTATTAAATAATATTTCACCAAGAGCAGCTCTTTCCTATTCTCTTTCTGAAAATCAACAGTGGAAATTAAATGCCTCTGTTGGTCGTTATTTTAAAATACCGACCTATACAATGTTAGGTTTTCAAGATGCACGTTCCTTATTTGCAAATAAAGATGCTTCTTACATCCAAAGTGATCATTATGTTGCAGGTTTAGAGTATAATTTAACACCAATTTCAAGAGTTACAGTAGAAGGATTTTTAAAGAATTACGCTAACTATCCAATTTCAGTAATTGATGGGGTATCTCTAGCAAATAAAGGAGGTGGTTTTGAAGTTTTAGGGAATGAAGAAATTTTATCTGAAGGAACTGGACAAAGCAAAGGAGTTGAATTATTATTTCAACAAAAATTATCAAACAACTTTTATGGTGTGTTTGCGTACACTTATTTTTTTAGTGAGTTTACTGGAATTGATAGGGTCACTAGACCTTCAGTTTGGGATAGTCGTCACTTAATCTCTTTCTCAGGAGGTTATAAGTTGAAACGTAGTTGGGAAGTTAGTGCTCGTTGGAGGTATGCGGGAAAAAATCCATACGTCCCTACTAATTTAGAAGCGACTATAGATTCATATCCTGAAATTATCTTAGATTATGATCGTTTAGGCGAAGTAACCTTAAATTCGTTCAGTCAAGCAGATATTCGTTTTGATAAAAAATGGAATTTTGAAAATCTATCATTTAATCTTTATTTTGAAGTACAAAACTTTCTAGCTCAACCCAATCCCACTCCCGAAGAATATGGACTTAATAGAAATTCAAAAGGAGGAATTATACTCCCAAGAAGTTTAGTGCCCGTTTCAACAAATGAAGGGAATAACACTCCACTACCTTCATTCGGTTTTGTTCTTTACTTCTAAGAAATAAGCTAGAGGTCTATCAGCCCTTCGGGTAAAGTAACGGTAATAGTTTTATTGATGCGATTAACATCGACTATAAAGTCGTCGTGTATAGGAATTAAAGCGGTTCCTTGCTTTCGTTTTATTTCAAATAAAGCTTGAGATCCTTTGTCATGTATTGTAAATATAATTCCTAGGATTTCAGCATTTTCAATGATTGAAAAACCAATGACTTCGTGATAGTAAAACTTATTTCCTTTTAAAGGTGGTAAAAGTGTTAAAGGGAGATATAATTTTTTTTTCAGTAGCATGTTCGCAACTGATTCTTCTTTTACTTCTTCAAAATCTATTCTCAATAAAGAAGATTTATGAAGTTGACATTTTGTAATAAAAAAGGGAACTAGTCCGGTGGGTAAATCCACAAAAATTGATTCTAATGTGAGGTAATTTTCCGGGGTATCACTGTCAATTTTGACAAGTAGTTCTCCTTTAAAGCTGTATTTTCCAACGATAGTACCTAAATAAAAACAATCTTCTTTATTCATCGTTGAAAAGGAAAAAAGATTATTCTTTTTCTTCTTCTTCAGCTTCGTCTTTAGAAGCTTCAGGAGCTGCTTCTTCAACTGGAGCTACTTCTTCAACTGAAGCTGCTTCTTCAACTGGAGCTGCTTCTTCAACTGGAGCTGCTTCTTCAGCCACCGCCGCTTGTTCAGATAGAGTTGCCTCTGCCTCAGCAGCAGCAGCGTCTACTAATCTTTTATCGCTTACTGCTTTTTCTGCAGCTAAACGTTTTGCTTTAGCGTCAGCCTCTTCTTTTGTTAAGCCTTCTTTTTTTGCCAGAATCTTAGCATCTTTTTCTTTTAACCACACAGCTAATTTTTTATCTGCTTCTTCTTGTGTAAGAGCTCCTTTTCGAACTCCTCCATTAAGATGGTGTTTTAACATAATACCTTTATAAGACATAATAGTACGGGCAGTATCAGTTGGTTGTGCTCCTTTTTCTAACCAATTGACAGCACTTTCTTCATTGATGTCAACAGTAGCTGGATTCGTATTTGGATTGTAAGTACCTATCTTTTCAAGATAACGTCCGTCTCTTTTTGCACGGGCATCTGCGGCAACCACCCAATAGAAAGGTTTTCCTTTTTTTCCGTGTCTTTGAAGTCTTATTTTTACTGGCATAACATATTAATTAATGAGGATTCCCGATCCTCTGATTATTAATTCCGGGGTGCAAATATACTTTATTTTCTGTTTTTTAAAACATCCAAAACGAATTTTTCTTTTTTTTAAAACTTGATTTCTGCCTAAAGTCAATTCGGGAGGGATTTTAAACTTGGTGAAGGAAATAAAAAAGTGTATTTTTGCGCCCTAAAATTTATTTTAAAATGAACATCAGCAGAACTGATTTAGACGATTTAAACACAACCGTAACGATTTCATTAGAGCGCAAAGATTTTGAAGAAAAAGTAGCTGCGGTTTTAGTTGATTATAAGAAAAAAGCAAACATTCCTGGCTTTAGAAAAGGGCATGTTCCTATGGGGATAATTAAAAAACAATATCAACAATCAGTTACAGCTGATGAAGTTAACAAAATACTTCGTGAACAATTAGATGCTTACTTAAAAGAAGAAAAGTTAAATCTTCTTGGTAATCCTCTTCCAAAGGCTACTGAAGAATCTCTTGATTGGAGTTCAGATTCATTAGATTTTGATTTTGAATTAGGACTTGCACCTACTTTTGATGTTAAATTAGAAATTCTCAAAAAAGTTATTAGTTATGAAATTGAGCCAGATGTTAAAATGTTAACCGAACAATTAGATTATGTTCGAAAGCAATACGGCAAACTAGTTTCTCAAAAACATCCTGAAAAAGGTTTTGAGATTAATGCTCAGTTTAGAAATGATGCTACAGAATTAGAAAACCTAATTTCCTTTACCTTTGAGGATTTAAGAGGGAAAAAATCTATTAGTGTTCTAAAAACAGCTTCAATTGGAAACATACTGACTCTTCCTGCCAAGGATTTTTTTAAAGATAATGATACGGCAAAAAGATTGTTATCTATTGATGATGTAAAGATAGAATTACTAAAAGGTGAACAATTTATTATAGAAATTAAAGAAATTAATGAGCGAATTCCTGCAGAATTAAATAAAGATCTATTTGATAAATTATATACACCAGGAACAGTAACCTCTGAAAAAGAACTTAAAGAAAAAATTAAAGAAGGACTTCAGAAACAATTTGAGCCTCAGGCTGATCAGAAATTATTAAATGATATTACTGAGTATTTAGTTCAAAAGACAAAATTCAAACTGCCTTCAGACTTTCTAAAAAGATGGATGCAAACTGCAGGTAAAGAACCTTTGAGTCCTGAAGCAGCTATCGAAGAATTTAATAAATCAGAAAAAGGTATACGATATCAATTAATTGAGGGAAAAATTATCGAACAACATAAGCTTGACATGACTTTTGCTGAGTTAAAGGAGTTTGCGGCATCATTGGTTAAAAATCAAATGATGCAATATGGACAGCAACCTGATTCTGAACAAATAGAAGGAATTGTTTCCAACCTTCTTAAAAATCAAGATGAAACTCGAAAAATTTCAGAACAGTTAATGAGTAACAAAATGCTCAAATTTTTTAAGGAAAATGCTCCTTTAAGACATAAAAAAATTGGCTTTGATTCCTTTGTGAAAGAAGCATATGGAAAAGCTTAATATTTTCATTATTTTTAATAAAAATAAAAAACATGAATTACGGAAAAGAATTTAAAAAATATGCAACGAAACATCATGGCATCAATTCAATGTATTATGATAAAATAGTAAGTAGTATGACTCCATATATCATCGAAGAACGTCAAATGAATGTCGCTCAAATGGATGTTTTTTCGCGTTTGATGATGGATCGTATCATGTTTTTAGGAACTGGCATTGATGATAATGTTGCAAATATTATTCAAGCGCAATTATTGTTCTTACAAAGTACAGATGCCAATCGTGATATTCAAATGTATATAAATTCACCAGGAGGAAGTGTTTATGCCGGTTTGGGTATTTATGATACTATGCAATTTATAAGTCCTAATGTAGCTACTATTTGTACTGGAATTGCAGCCTCTATGGGGGCTGTCCTTTTGTGTGCTGGACATGAGGGAAAACGTTCTGCATTGCCTCATGCTCGTGTAATGATTCATCAACCATTAGGTGGCGCACAAGGACAAGCATCTGACATTGAAATTACCACACGCGAAATTTTAAAGTTAAAAGATGAATTATATCAAATCATTTCTAAGCATTCAGGTCAAAAAATGAAAAAAGTAACCCATGACAGTGATCGAGATTACTGGATGAAAGCTGAAGAAGCAAAAGTATATGGAATGGTAGATGAAGTTCTTCAATCCAGCCCAAAATAATATCCAATTACGATGAGTAAGTCTGATTTAAATTGTTCTTTTTGTGGAAGGCCCAAAGCTGAGACTCAACTTCTTATTGCTGGATTAGATGCTCATATTTGTGACCGTTGTATAGTGCAAGCACATGGTATTGTGCAAGAAGAAGACGTGTCCTCTGAAACTAAAGAAGCTAGTATAGAACTAAAGCCACCTAAAGAAATTAAATCTTTTTTAGACACGTATGTTATAGGCCAAGAATCCTCAAAAAAGGTACTTTCTGTAGCTGTATACAATCACTACAAAAGACTTCTTCAAAATTCATTTAAGGAAGATAATGAGGTAGAAATTCAAAAAAGTAATGTGATAATTGTGGGCCCCACAGGAACTGGTAAAACACTTTTGGCTCAAACCATTGCTCGAATGCTAAATGTGCCATTGGCAATCGTTGATGCAACCGTTTTAACCGAAGCTGGTTATGTAGGAGAAGATGTAGAAAGTATTCTATCAAGGCTTCTTCAGGCGGCTGATTACGATGTTGACCGTGCACAAAAAGGAATTGTTTTTATAGATGAAATAGATAAAATTGCAAGAAAAAGTGATAATCCATCCATAACTAGAGATGTTTCAGGTGAAGGAGTACAACAGGCTTTATTAAAGCTTTTGGAAGGGACAGTTGTTAATGTCCCGCCAAAA
Source organism: Flavobacteriaceae bacterium (assembly GCA_018675855.1). Taxonomy (GTDB): domain Bacteria; phylum Bacteroidota; class Bacteroidia; order Flavobacteriales; family Flavobacteriaceae; genus MS024-2A. The sequence goes on from JABGXI010000067.1 coordinate 12,678, forward strand.
GGAGGAAGAAAACATCCTGATCAAAAATTTACAGAAGTGGATACATCAAACATATTATTCATTGCTGGAGGTGCTTTTGATGGAATAGAAAAACATATAAGCAAGCGACTTAACCTTCAAGCCATTGGTTATAAAACAGCTTTGGCACAACGTAACGTCAATAAAGAAAATATGTTACAATATATTACCCCGCGTGACATTCGTTCTTTTGGGTTAATTCCTGAAATCATAGGAAGGCTTCCTGTGCTCACCTACATGAATCCTTTGGATAAAAAAACCTTGCGTGAAATTTTAACAAGTCCAAAAAATGCCTTGGTTAAGCAATATGAACATCTTTTTAAAATGGATAATATTGATTTACAATTTACTGCTGGTGCTTTAGATTTTATTGTTAAAAAAGCCCTAGAATATAAATTAGGAGCAAGAGGACTTAGGTCTTTATGTGAGGCAATTTTAAATGACGCAATGTTTGAGTTGCCTCAATCTGATGTCAAGTCATTGAAAGTTTCCAAGCAATATGCTGAGGCTAAATTATCGGTAATTGAGTTGCCTGAGCTTAAGATAGTTTCTTAGCTATTCATTTTTAGTAGCTCATTAAGAAAATCTCTAGAATTAGATAAACGCGGTACTTTGTGTTGCCCACCTAATTTTTTATTTTTTGAAAGCCATTTGTAAAAAAGTCCTTTTCTAGCAATGTTTATCTTAGGTTTATGAAGAGTCATATTTTTATACCGTTTAGCTTCGTAGTCAGAATTTTCGTCTTGTAAGGCTCGGTCAAGAAGGTCTGTAAATATTGAAATGCTTTCAGGTATTTTATCGAATTCTATAATCCATTCATGGGCTCCTTGTTTTTCTTCTTTCATGAAAATTGGAGCTACAGTATAGTCAGAAACCAGACTTTTAGTTTTTGCACAGATCTTTGCCAATGCCTTTTCAGTATTATCTATAATAAGTTCTTCGCCAAATACATTGATGTGATGTTTTGTCCGACCGGTAACATGAAATCTATAAGGTGTTAAACAAGTAAATTGAACGGTGTCTCCAATTTGATAGCGCCATAATCCAGCGTTTGTTGTTATTATAACCGCATAATTTACGTTTAATACTACTTTAGAAAGCGGAATGACTTCTGATGATTTATCTGAATTATCAAACGGAATAAACTCATAAAAAATACCATAATCTAACATGAGTAATAATTCGTTTGAATCATTTTTATCTTGAATTCCAAAAAAACCTTCTGAGGCATTATAGATTTCATAAAACTGAAAGTCTTTGTGCGGAAATAAATTTTCATACAGTTCTCGGTAAGGAATAAAACTTACGCCTCCATGAAAATAAACTTCTGCATTTGGCCATACTTCTTTAATGTTTTTTTTACCTGTTGCTTTTAATATATTTTGAAGTAATACTAACATCCATGAAGGAACCCCCGCTAGACTGGTTACATTTTCTGGAATTGTTTCTTCTACTATTGTCTTCATTTTAGTTTCCCATTCAGCAATTAACGAGGTTTTGTTACTAGGTGTACTGCTTAACTCAGCCCATAGTGGAAGGTTTTGAATTATAATGGCAGAAAGATCACCAAAAGAACTATTGTGATCATTATAAAGCTCACTACTTCCTCCTAAGCGCAAAGACTTTCCTGTCAATAGTTGAGAATTTTCATTGTTGATGAAATAGAGTGCTAGCATATCTTTCCCAGCCTTATAATGACAGTCTTCTAGAGCTTCAGTACTAACCGGTATAAATTTACTTTTTGAATTAGTAGTGCCGCTAGATTTTGCAAACCATTTAATGGGTGTTGGCCAAAAAATATTTTGTCTACCTTTTCGACACTTTTCTATTTGATCCTCTATTGATGTATAATCACTTAAAGGGACTTTTGCTTTAAAGGTGTCGTAATTTTTAATAGTATCAAATCCATAAAGTATTCCTGTTTCTGTGGATTGGGCCTTATTTAGTAATTGAAATAATAATTCTTCTTGAACTTCATTTGGATATTTAATAAAGAGTTCTATTTGATGAATTCTCTTTTTTAATATCCAAGAGGCTATTGAATTGAAAAGAGGTATTGGCATAAAAATATCCTTATCTTAGATGTGTAAAAGTAATTAATTCCAAGGGAGTAAATGTTTGAAGGTACTTTAAAAAAAATGAGAACTGAGAAGGAAGATCCAATAAACTATTTTTTGGATATGGAAGAAGGTTTTCTTCATATGAATCAGTGTCTAGGAAAAACCATTCAAATCCAGCAGACAGGATCACAATGTTTAAATTGTAAACAAAGTTTCCCAATATTTAGACAAGGCTTTTGTAAATCTTGTTTTTTTGATAGCCCAGCAACTGGAGATTGGATTATGCGTCCAGAATTAAGCAAAGCACATTTAGGAGAGGTCGATCGAGATTTAGATTATGAAAAAAAAATGCAGTTGCAACCTCATATTGTTTATTTGGCCTTAAGCAGTCATCTAAAAGTGGGAGTTACACGAAAAAGTCAATTACCAACTCGTTGGATTGATCAAGGAGCACATGAAGCTATGGTTTTACTTGAGGTACCAAATCGATATTTAGCAGGAGTTGGAGAGGTAGCATTAAAAGCTCATTTTTCTGATAAAACTAATTGGCGTAAAATGTTACAACACAAAGCAGAACCAATAGAATGGGAAGTCGAGAGAAACAAAGCAATTACGTTACTTCCAAGTGATTTAAAACCTTATTTAGCTTCAGAAGTTACAATAGAATCATTGATATTTCCCGTTTTACAGTATCCTGAAAAAGTAAATAGTTTGAATCTTACTAAAATTCCTTTATTTGAAGGAAAATTAATTGGCGTTAAGGGACAGTATTTACTCTTTGAAGATCAAACTGTTTTTAATGTTCGTTCAAATGAAGGGCAGCGTGTAAAGCTGACAATTTCTTAGTCAATATGCTTATCAGATTCAGCTATTAAATTTTGTAATTCGTCAAACTCTTTTTTTGTAACGTCTCGGTATTTTCCGACACCTACATCAAGTTTAATATTCATTATACGAACTCTTCGAAGCTTAACAACACGGTAGTCTAGATATTCACACATTCGTCTAATTTGACGGTTTAGTCCTTGAGTTAGGGTAATTCTAAATTCTTTTTTATGAATTTGTTCCACTAAACATTTACGTGTTATAGTATCTAAAATGGGAATACCATTTGCCATTTCATTAATAAACTCTTCTGTCACAGGTCTGTTTACAGTTACTAAATATTCTTTTTCATGATTATTTCTGGCCCTTAGAATTTTATTGACAATGTCACCGTCATTGGTAAGTAAAATTAAGCCTTCGCTGGGTTTATCTAATCGGCCAATAGGGAAAATACGTGAAGGGTAATTGATATAATCAATGATATTATCTTTTTCTACCCTAGTATCTGTAGTACAAACAATACCTACAGGTTTATTAAAGGCAATATATATTTTGCGCTCTAGGAGATCTTCTACTAGAATATCATCAACTTCAATACGGTCTTGGGCTGTCACTTTTTGCCCCATTATAACGGTTTGTCCATTAACTTTTATACGATTTTCTTCAATTAATTTATCTGCAGCTCTTCGAGAACAATGTCCAATTTCACTTAGGTATTTATTAATACGTACTCCTTCAGTTTCTTGGTTCATGACTTTTTATATTTCAATTTCTTGATTAGGTTTCAAATTGAAAGTTTTCCTAAATATTACTACAAAAAGATACAGAAAGGGAGTATCAAATAAAGCTACTAAGATTTTAAATAAAAATCCTGAAAGAACAAGGCCCCAAAATAATTTCCAATCTAATATTCCAAAGAGAGACAACAGACTAATTACAAGAAACGTATCGATAAATTGGGAACTAAACGTAGAAAAGTTATTCCTTAACCAAAGCATTCTTCCTTCTGTTTTGTTTTTCCAAAAATGATAAACCCTAATATCCACAAATTGAGCAATTAAATAAGCTAACATTGATGCTAGCACTGCAATGGGTGAAAGAGCAAATACTTGGCTAAAAATGGTATCATTTATTGGTGAATTATCTAATGCAGGAACAAAATTAGCAATAAGAACAATTCCCATAGAAAATACCGAAGCAAAAATACCTGCAATTACAACTTGATTAGCTTTCTTTTTACCATAAATCTCCGAAATTAAATCTGTAATTAAAAAGGTGATTGGATAAGGGAGAATACCCACCGAGAGCTCAAATAGTTCATTTCCAAAAATGGATAATTCAAACGGTTTCCAGTAAAAAAACTTCTGAAAAATAATATTTGACACCACCAGCGAGGTGATAAATAAACTTGCTAAATAGAGGTATAATCTTTGAGCAAAAGCTTTTTTTTGTTTGGTCATTTTATACTTAATTCAAAAGGAATAAGTGCTTTTATTGAAAGTAAGGAATTTTCTGTTTTAGTTATTTCAAAGGAATGCTTTAAATTTTTAGGCAACCATTCTATCAAAGAAGGTTTTAGTTTTAAAGAAGGAGTAATACTCGAAAGGATAGACTCTAAATCTTCTTTAAAAATAGGATATTCCATTTTATTATAATCTTCTAAATTTGCTGCTTTTGCTGCTGCTGCAACAGCATCGTCTAAGCCACCTAAGGAGTCAACTAGTCCGTTTTTTACCGCTTGTTTTCCACTCCACACTCTACCTTGTGCGATATTCTCAACGGCTTCAGGGCTTAATCCCCGTCCATCTATCACCCGTTTTTTGAAAATAGTATATATATTTTCAATTCCTAAAAGAGTTTGTTTTTCAAACGCATTAGAAAGGGGTTGGAAAGGACTGTAGCCTAATGCATTTTTATGCGTTTCAACTGTTTGTGCATTTATGCCTAAGTTTTTCATCAAACCATTCGCATTAGGAAGTGTAGCAAATACTCCAATAGAACCTGTAATAGTTAAGGGGTCTGCAAAAATTTGATCAGCACCTGCGGCAATATAATAACCTCCTGATGCGGCAACATTTCCCATAGAAACAATAAATGGTTTTTTTTCTTTTAAATTTTCAATAGCTCTCCAAAGTAATTCAGAGGTCAAAGCACTACCACCAGGTGATTCTATGCGAAGTACTACTGCTTTAATCCAATCATCTTTAGCGAGTGTTTCAAGTGTCTCTACAAAAACACCTTGAGCAATAATATTTTCAGTGCCTTCTCCATAAAGAATGGGTCCTCTTGCATAAACTATTGCAATGCGATCTTTTATTGAAGCTTTGTATGTTGAAACATTATTATTTAACTTTTCGATTGAGATAATTTTAAGATCATCCTCGAATGCAATATTCATTCTTGTTTTTATTTTTTGCTCAAAAATGTCTTTATAAATGAGTCCGTCAATAAGATTTTCTGTTAAGGCATCTTCTGCAATATTTATTTTTTGATCTTCTATAATTTTATCTAATATTTCAGGAGCTAATTCTCTAGCATCAGCAATTTCTATTTTTAAGGTTTCCCAAATATCTTTTAAGAGTGATTTTATCTGATATCGGTTGGCAGGACTCATTTCATTTTCTAAGTATGGTTCAACCGCACTTTTATATTTTCCTTGACGAATTACTTCCATTTTAAGACCATATTCATCCTGAAAATTTTTGTAATAAAGAACTTCTGATGCTAATCCTTTAAATTCCAAAGCACCTAATGGATTTAGATAAATAGAGTCAGACACAGATGATAAATAATATCCCTTTTGAGTGTATACATCTCCATAGGAGTAGATAAATTTACCACTTTCTTTAAAGCGAAGTAGAGCATTCCTGATGCTTCGTGTTTGCGCCCAGCCTGCAGAGATAAAATCCGCACGCAAGCTTATACCTTTAATTTTTTCTTGTTTACTAGCTTTATCAATAGCAGCAATTATATTTGGGAGTCCCAAGGTGCTTTCCTCCAAACCTAAAACACGTTGTAATTCGTCAAATGTTGGTGCACGATCTAAAATGGTACCGTTTAAATCTAGCTTTAAAACACTATTATCTGAAATTGATCCCCCTCCTGAAGGAGCATTCATAAGGCTTGCAAATCCTGAAATAATGAGCAAAACCATAACAAAGAAAATACCTAATGCAGTTAAAGTACCTAAAATTGATGCAAAAAAACTTTTTATAAAATTCATAATAAAATTATTGGTGTTGCAAATATAGGGTTTTGTAGCTTTGTGAAACAGACTAATAAATGGCTGAGAAACATATTTTTATATCATTAGGGAGTAATCTAGGCAATCGTCTAGATAACTTAACAAAAGCATTAATTTCACTAGAAGCTGAGGATATTAGAGTACTAGTAATTTCAGCTATTTATGAAACTCTTCCTTGGGGATTTGAGAGTAATTCTTTTTATAACGCCTGTGCTCAGTTGGAGACGACTATGACTCCTATACAGTTATTAAAAATACTTCTAAGGGTTGAAGAGAAATTAGGACGAGTTAGAAATTCTGAAGAAGGATATTCCGCAAGAATAATAGATTTAGATATTTTATCTTTTGACGACCTGATAATTAATTCCCCTTTGTTGACACTCCCACATCCTAGACTTCACTTACGTAATTTTGTTTTAGTTCCTCTTTCTCAGATCGCCCCAAGTTGGAAGCATCCTCTATTAAAAAAATCAATATCAACCTTGATTTATGAAAGTCCTGATAAGGCACTATGTAATCCTTTTCCATTATCATTTTGGACTCCTGAAATTTTTGAAGCCTCTACCTTTATTGCAATTGAAGGAAATATAGGCGTAGGGAAGACAACCCTGGCGAAGAAATTAAGTGATCGTTACCAGGTTCCAATTATGTTAGAAGGGTATGACGATAATCCTTATTTAAAACTTTTTTATAATGAGCCTGAAAAATATGCATTGGACGTGGAGACCTTTTTCCTGCATGATAGATTAAAACAAGTTGATAACTTTTGGGCTCAAAATACCGGTCCAGCAGTAGCAGATTATGTGCTATATAAATCATTGGTTTTTGCAGCACAAAATTTAGACTCAGAAACTTTTAAAAAGTATAAGCGATCATTTTTAAAATATGTAAATAAACAAAAGTCTCCAAGTATCTTAGTTTTTTTATCAGCAGAAGTTCCCTATTTGCAAAATCAAATAAAGAAAAGGGGGCGAAGTTATGAGCAGAATATTGAAGATTCATACCTTAAAAAAATTGAAATAGGATATAAACAAATGTTGGAAACAGAATTACCTTTTTTAATTTTAAAGATTGATGCTGCTACTTATGATTTTAAAGAAAGTGAGCAGGGATTTCAGTATTTACTAAGAAAAATTTATAGTGCTAAATTTTTGTAAAATAATCCCAAACGATTATACCAGTAGCTACACTAATATTTAAGGAATGTTTAGTTCCATACTGAGGAATTTCGAGTGCTTGACCACAGGCACTTACTACTTCTTGTGAAACTCCCCGTACTTCGTTTCCTAATACAAAAGCATGTTTTGTTTTGGGTTTTGGTTTGAAAGAATTTAATAAAGTAGCATTTTCAGTTTGTTCAATAGCCCATACTGAAGCATCTTCTTCTTGGAGTTTTTTAACAACCTCTAAAGTATTCTCAACATATTCCCATGAAACATTATCAGTTGCTCCCAGAGCTGTTTTATGAATATCTCTATGGGGAGGTGAGGCAGTAATACCACAGAGGTATATTTTTTCAACTAAAAATGCATCTGCGGAACGAAATACGGAGCCAATATTATTAAGACTTCTGATATTATCTAAAATAAGAATCAGTGGCGTTTTTATAGCTTCTTTAAAATCTACTACTGTTTTACGTTTAAGTTCTTCGTTTTTTAATTTGCGCATAACTTTTTAGAAAAAACAAAAATACAATCTCTTATTTTTATAGAGCTATTTGCATCTTTGTTTTTCAAAAACAATCAAATTTTAAATACATTCGTATAAACCTTAAATTTTGAGTAAAACAGTAAAAGAAACACCTTTAATGAAACAGTACAACAAGATAAAGGCAAAATATCCTGATGCTTTGTTGTTGTTTCGTGTTGGTGATTTCTATGAAACCTTTGGTGCTGATGCAATTAAGACTGCAAATTTACTGGGAATTGTTTTAACAAAAAGGGGCGCTGGAAGTAGTAGTGAGATTGAACTTGCAGGTTTTCCTCATCATTCGCTTAATACCTATTTGCCTAAACTTGTTAAAGCAGGATGTAGGGTTGCTATCTGTGATCAACTGGAAGATCCTAAAATGACAAAAACCATTGTAAAAAGGGGGGTAACAGAGTTAATAACTCCAGGGGTTTCTTTACATGATGATGTATTAGATAAAAAAAAACATAATTACCTTGCTGCAGTATTTTTTGATAAAAAATGGGGAGTTTCTTTTTTAGATATATCAACTGGTGATTTTTGGGTTGCTGAAGGTTCTTCAGAGCAAGTTGAGCAGTTGCTTCAAAGTTTTTCTCCCAGTGAAGTGTTGGTTCCAAAACCTAAAAAAAAATTATTTTTACAACAATTTGGAACACAATTTCATTGTTTTTTCATGGAAGATTGGGCATTTGAATTAAGCACTGCTCAAGAAAAACTAACCACGCATTTTAAAACCAACTCATTGGCCGGCTTTGGAATCGAACAATATAAGGTTGGAATTTGTGCAGCGGGAGCGGTATTGCATTATTTATCCGAAGCACAACATAGAAAGTTACAACACATTACCAGAATTTCACCTATTGCTCAGGATGGTTTTGTTTGGCTGGATCGTTTTACTCAAAGAAATCTAGAACTTTTTCACGCCACACATCCAGAGGGTATTCCTTTAATTTCAATTTTAGATCATACGAAAACCCCCATGGGTGGACGTTTAATGCGACGTTGGCTAGCATTTCCATTAAAAGATAAAACACAAATTGAAGCTAGACATAAAGTGGTGCAAGGGTTTTTAGATCAAAAAGAAGTACTTCAAGAAACACAACGTTTGTTAGCTAATGTTATTGATGTTGAGCGTGTCATGGCTAAAATAGCAACTGAAAAAATTAGTCCACGAGCTTTAAATCAATTGCACATATCTTTAAGTGAGATTGAGGTATTAAAACATCAATTGGGAAAAAGTCCTAATAAAACCATAAAAGCACAATTAAGAATCCTTCCTGGATGCAATACTATTATCTCATTAATCGAAACAAGCTTGCATCCAGAAGCTCCTGTTTTGATATCTAAGGGGAATGTTATCGCAGATGGATTTTCAGAGCCCCTAGACGCCTTAAGAAGTTTGCGTGACACTTCTCAATTCCATCTAGATGCTATGTTAGCTCGTGAGTCTGAAAGAACTAAAATCCCATCTTTAAAAATCGCCTTTAATAATGTATTTGGGTATTATATAGAAGTACGTAATTCTCACAAAGAAAAAGTACCGGAGGATTGGATAAGGAAACAAACTCTAGTAAATGCAGAGCGATACATTACAGAAGAATTGAAAGTTTTTGAAACAGAAATTCTACAAGCAGGAGATCGTATTTTGGAATTAGAACAACAATTGTTTGCTACTTTGATGATTGAGTTACAAAAGGAGTTAGAGGTTTTAAAGCTTAATGCTAATGCAGTGGCTCAATGGGATGCACTTAGTTGCTTTGCTAAAACGGCATTAAAAAACAATTATTGTTGTCCTAAATTAACAGAAGGAACGGAGTTAGAATTGAGGGGAGCACGCCATCCTGTAATAGAACAAAACTTACCTTTAGGAACTCCTTATATTCCCAATGATCTTTCGTTGGATCCTAATTCCAAACAAATTATGATGATTACCGGACCCAATATGTCAGGAAAATCAGCTATTTTAAGACAAACAGCCATAATAACTTTGTTGGCTCAATTAGGAAGTTATGTGCCAGCAACAAGTGCAAAACTGGGGATTGTAGATAAAATTTTCACTAGAGTAGGAGCTAGTGATAATATTTCTATGGGCGCCTCAACTTTTATGGTAGAAATGAATGAAACAGCTTCTATATTAAACAATATATCAGAACATAGTTTAGTCCTTTTAGACGAAATTGGGAGAGGTACCAGTACTTATGATGGAATTTCAATAGCATGGGCAATAGCAGAATATCTTCATGAGCACCCTTATCATCCTAAAGTTCTTTTTGCAACTCATTACCATGAATTGAATGAAATGACACTTGGCTATGAGCGCATTAAAAACTTTAATGTTTCTATTAAAGAAACAAAGGACAGTGTGTTATTTTTACGTAAACTTATTCCCGGTGGAAGTGCTCATAGTTTTGGAATTCACGTAGCAAAAATGGCAGGTATGCCTCAGTACGTGTTAAGTTCAGCTCAAAATAAGCTAAAAGCTTTAGAGGCTTCACATGGTTTGAGTAAAAAAACATCTTCTTCCGCTGATAAAGAAACGGAATTACAACTAAGTTTTTTTAATTTAGATGATCCACTTTTAGAGGGATTACGAGATGAGATAGCGGCCATTGATATTGATACTTTAACCCCAGTAGAAGCTCTCATGCAACTCAATAACATTAAAAGACGTTTGTCTCAGAAATAGCCCATTTTTTTAAAACTCTGTTAGGTTAATTTTTTTAAAGAAAATTACTTAACTATAATTCAGAAAGAATCAAAATTATTTTACATTTGCAATCCACAATGCGAAAGTAGCTCAGGGGTAGAGCATCACCTTGCCAAGGTGGGGGTCGCGGGTTCAAATCCCGTCTTTCGCTCTGTCGATTGCTCGAGTGGTGGAATTGGTAGACACGTTGGACTTAAAATCCAATGACCATTGCGGTCGTGCGGGTTCAAGTCCCGCCTCGAGTACCATTAGAATCCGTAACATACTATTTATTAGTTGGTTGCGGATTCTTTATTTAAAGTCTGGCAACATATTGGCAACAAACCACATCTTTTTTCCCTAACCATGTGATGTAAAAAGCTAAAAGTTTTCAAACATTCTTTAATTTCTAAACATGGGGAGGGGGTTTTTATTTAATAGCGTTAATCTTGCCAACCATTTGCCAACCATTTATTAAAAGTGCTATATCTACAATCTCATTGAGAGTAACATTATTGGAAATTAAGCAACAAAGAATTATAACTATCTTGAACTGTTTGCATAATTAGAGTCTTATCTAA
>JABGXI010000068.1:0-2086 GCA_018675855.1 Flavobacteriaceae bacterium
CGTTTTTCAACATGTTTTGATCATTAAGCTGGAAGGTGATCACGGAATTTTGTGGTACACAGTTTAATAAATCAAGAGTACTTTTTTTTGGGGTACTACAGCTTGAAATAACAAGCAAGACAATAAAAAATAATTTAGAATTCATAAAAACCAAAATTAAAAAACTCCCTTGAGAGAATACTTTAATTCTTAAAATGTTATTAACTATCTAGTCAATAAAAGAGCATTTTTAATAGTTATTGAGTAAAATTTTTATACTTAAGTTGATAAGCATCTCTAAAATCAATACAATTTATTTACAAAATTTTGGAATAAGTTTAAAAGATACTCTGTGATGTTTTGTAATGCCAAGTATTTTTATGGCCTCTCGATGTGATTTAGTTGGATAACCTTTATTTTTTTTCCATCCAAATCCTGGATGTTTAAAATCTAAGAGTGTCATATAATCATCACGATATGTTTTTGCTAATACTGAGGCTGCGGCAATATTTTGATATTTTCCATCACCTTTAATTATACAATCGAAAGGAATTTCTTTAAATGGTTTAAAACGGTTTCCATCAACAATAATATTGGTGGGTTTAGGAGAGAGTTGCTCCAATGCAAGATGCATGGCTTTTATGGATGCGTTTAGAATATTTATAGTATCAATTTCATCCTGATAAACATGAGCTATTGCAAATGCAATAGCTTGTTTTTCTATTTCGGGGCGTAATGCATATCGCTGCTTTTCAGTCATTTTTTTTGAATCATTAAGTAAGGGCAGATTAGTGTTAGAGGGAAAAATAACAGCTGCGGCTGTAACAGGACCAGCTAAACACCCTCTTCCAGCCTCATCTGTACCAGCTTCTAGACCTTTGGTGTATTGTATTTTAAGCATTTACTAATTCTAAAGTATAAGTTTGTTCCACGGTATTACAAAATACTCACAATTATTATAACTTCGCAAACAAATCATTGGTTGTATGCGTTCTAGCATTTTCGTATTGTTTTTTGTTTTTTTTCAACAGATTTGGAGTCAAGAAATCGCACCTAGCATTCAAGATAGTTTGTCTGTTAATACTGACATATCTCCTCTTGAGAAAGATTCTATTCAGACTATCCCTGCAGCAAAAAAAAGTAATACTCTGGATTCCCTTGGACTTTTAAAAAAAAATAAAAAATTACCCCCAGAAAAACCCAAAAAAGAAAGGTACATTCCTTATATAAAATCAATGGGTGAAGTTTCTGTTTCAGATTATAAAATCATGTCATTAGATGGAACTGAAAAGTCTGTTGATACAACCCTAAGTATTGAAAATGAATATTCGTTTAATTTTCTCCGAAAAGATTACTTTGAATATTTACCATTACCTAATATGGGAGAGGGGTTTAACAAGATGGGCTATAACTTCCACGACGAACCTTTGACTCCGCAAATGGGGGCCAGTGTCAAGCATGTTGGTTATTTTGAAAAAGAAGATATTTTTTATTACGAAGTTCCCTCGCCTTACTCGGAATTATTTTTTAAAAGTACATTCCAACAAGGACAAAATTTAGACGCCACTTTGGCGGTAAATACATCTCCTAAATTTAATATGGCAGTCTCATTTAAGGGTTTTAGATCATTGGGTGATTATAATTCTTCTTTAAGTCGTTCCCGTCAATTTAGAATGAGTGCTCAATATCAGACATATAATGAGCGTTATCGATTACGTTTGCATCAAACCACCCAGTCTCTCGAAAACGAAGTAAATGGGGGGCTTGTAAATGATGCTGTTTACTTTTTTGAAAATGCACCTAACTATGTTAGAGCTGACCTAGATGGATTACCTATTTTAGACGATAATGGCGAAGAACAATTCGATTTTTATGATGGTTTTTTAAAACGCTCTTTATTGTCAACCCTAATTAGAGCTAGAAATGACTTGTCTGGGAAGCGGTATTTTATGGACCATCGTTATCAGATGTTCCCAATTGCAAAAGATACTACAGCCTATAAAATGGAAGTTGGGTATCAGCTTAATTATGAAACCAAAAAGTACAGTTATACAGATGATCAACCAAATACATATTTCTATGAGACTTATGACACCTCAAGTGTTCA
>JABGXI010000069.1:0-29155 GCA_018675855.1 Flavobacteriaceae bacterium
AAGGTTTACTGATGCTATTTTAAAAAAACTTTCAGATGAAAAAGAAGGACTAGTGTTTATTTTATGGGGAGGCTTTGCCAAAAAAAAAGAAAAATATATTGATAGCGAAAGACATCTGGTATTGACTAGTGGACATCCTTCTCCATTGAGTGCAAATAGGGGGTATTGGTTTGGTAATATGCACTTTAGTCTTTGTAATTCTTATTTAAAAAATCAAGGAAAACGGAGTATAGAATGGTGATTATCCTCCAACTCTTTTAATTAAATGACCCATCTTTTTTAAAAGAACTATTAGTGAATCTCTATAATTTCCTTGAATTATAATTTCTCCATTTTTCACTGTTCCACCAACTCCAATTGAATTTTTAAGAGTTTTAGCAAGGCTTTTTAATGCTAAAGCCTCACCATTAAATCCTTTAATAATGGTAACCGTTTTTCCAGCTCTTCCTTTATTGCTAAAGTGTGCTTCAAGATTTTGTTTTATGAATGTGGTTCCTCTTATAGCGATTGGTTCAGGATCTGGTTCAAGACTTTCAAATTGAATACGGGCCAAATCCTCTAAACTATTAAGCTTCTTTTCCATTAAAAAAGATTTTTGATTGACTAAAATAGTACATTAGATTTTTTAAACTAGTATGTCTTATGAGAATCTTTTTAGTATTTTTCCTTATTTCAACCTCACTTATGTCACAAGATAAACTACCCTTTAAAACTATTCCTAGAGCTCCAGACAATATTACTGCAGGCACTTCACTTGCCAGATTGACACAGGGAATAGGGTTTAGGTATTATTGGGCTACTGAAGGTTTATCGGCCGAAGATTTAAAATATCGCCCTTCAGAAGAGGCACAATCTATGTTAGAAACTATTAAACACATCTATGGACTATCGAAGATGATTTTTAATGCAGCAAGTGGTAAAGAAAATATTAGACCTTTAACTGATATTCCCAAGGATTACGAAAACCTTAGGAAGGTTACTTTGTCTTTTCTGGAAGATACTAGCTTACTTTTCTTAAATGCTTCAAAAGAAGAACTTACTTTGATGAAAGTTAAATTCAATAGGGACGGTAACCGTAGTTCTTATCCAATATGGAATTTAATTAATGGCCCCTTGTCAGACTTACTTTACCACACGGGGCAGATCGTGAGTTTTAGAAGAACTTCTGGAAATCCAATTGCCAAGGGAGTAAACGTTTTTATGGGTGCTAAAAATTAATTATTACGATCTTCAAAGTTTTCTTTTTTCTTATCTCCCTGTCTTTTGACTAAGAAATAAACAAGAAGTATGGTAATTAAAATAGGAATGATAAAATCCATTTATTTAATAGTTACTGCTGTGCCGTAAGCTAATATTTCTGAACAGCCCTGCATTACCATTGAGGTAGTTAAACGAACATTCACAACTGCATTAGCACCCATCTTTTCAGCATCTTCAATCAATCGTTGTAAGGCTTGTTCTCTTGAATCTGCTTGTAGTTTTGTGTATTCAGATATTTCTCCACCAATTAAGTTTTTTAATCCAGCAAAAATGTCTTGTCCTACATTTCTAGCACGAACAGTGCTGCCGCGTGCAATTCCAAAAGTTTCAGTTATAACTTTTCCTTCAATTGTGGGAGTATTTACTAGTATCATGATTTAATTTTTAAATAAGTTTGAATCAATTTTCGAAAAAAGTTTAAGAGCGTTTTTATAATATAGTTTTTTAAGAACAGAATCGGGTAGAGCTAAGCCATACATTCTCCAGTGCGCATGTCGTTTTCTATAATATTCAAAATATTCATCATTTGTTTCCAGTACCCTAAAATAAGTATAATACTCACTAACATTATAACTATCCTTTCCAAATAAAATTCGGTCTTGATAGGTTGTAAAAAACTGTTTCGCTCTTATGGGCTGGCGACCTATTTCTGCCAACACTGCGCCAATTTCCGTTAATACATTAGGATAGAGATCCAAATGCTCTCCTAGGCGATCCAAATCATTACCCATCCATCCTAAATGTGCGTTTATAAAAGTCGTATTAGGGTGTTTTCTGAAAACATCATGTTGTTCGGCAATAACTTCTTCAAAAGAAGGATTAATTTCAGGATCACGATAACGATTAGGTTTTTGACGTAGCTCTAACCAGCGTTCATTAAACTTATCTTTAGGGTTCCAAAAGGAAGCAGGTTCGCCACTATGAATTAGAACAGGAATATTATTATCACCACAAGCTTTCCAGATAGGGTCAAGGCGTATATCATTTATTGCAATTCGAGCTCCCTTATTGTCTTTACTGGTGAGCCCTAAAGATTTATATACTTTTAATCCCATAACTCCTGCTTTAACTGCAGAATCTATTAATGCTACTTGTGTTTCTGAAAAAAATTTATCATCAATATCTTCAAAATCAATATTAAGAAAAAGCCCAAATCGAGTTGGTGCATTCTTCTTAATATTTTCAAGTGATTTCCGAAGGTATAGTCCTCTAAAGCCACTAAGATTTATCATAAAGGCCATATTTAAACTGTCCATTTCTGATACAAGCTTAGGAAGGTTTTTTATGGGCATATCAAATTGATGATTATGCACATCAATAAAAGGATATTTTGATCGCTTAACAGGATGCTCTGGCACAATTAAAGTGGATTTAGGAGAGTATTCCTCAATATCCATTAAATTATTTTTCTCTTGAATCTTATCGATACAGTAGTATGTAATCCCACCCAGGAATAGGATAACTAAAATTGACTTTAAAAGCCATAGAATATTTCTGAAAAATAATGTCATTAATTAATTGGTATAGAAACTTGGGTAGTATCCCAACGTATTCTGAGATAATTATCAACGAAATCAATCGTGAATTTTTCTATCGATTCATTTAATGATTGACTCGCAGTATTGATTTTCATAATAACCCCGCTTTCATCGGGTTCAGCAGAACTAAACCCGCCTGTTTTTTCGTGTACTACAATAACCCAGTTTTCTTTATTAGGGTAGGCATAAAGTCCGTAAGCACCTGATGGAAGCTCTCTACCCGCAAATGAGATAGTTGATTTAGTTTCAATTTTAGTGGTTAAATTTGCTCCTAAACGCCAGTAAGATCCATAAGGAACTAACGCACCTTCATTTTCATTACCAAATATAATACGTTCTTTTTTTAGGGGTCTGTAATAACGAATTGAAATATCATCCTTACCATTATTATAATATGCATGACCAAGAGGACTTTTTGGATTTATGTATAATCCATATATAAGAAAACTAGCTGCTAAGGCAATTAGTATTATTACGCCAATAATTATTTTATTAATTAATTTCATTGAGAGTAGTGCGATTTGAGATTAAATTACAATTTACAATTTTTCACTTTATAAATATTCTATTTTACATAATATAAATTATAGAAAATATGTAGTTGATTTAATTCTTCATGGTCTAGTTCTTAAGCCAAGCTTTTCTTAATTTTTTGGAAGCTTCACTAGCCTCAGTATCATTTATGACTCCACTTACTTTTACAGATGGAGTTCCGGTAATACCTTTAAGAGTAATTATATCACTATTACGCTGAACAGTAATGCTAAATTCAGTTTTGTCATCCCACATAAAACTTGAATTAAGTAATGCATTTATTTCTTTAGTATTTTCTTGGTTGATTTCAGGAAATAATTTATCATTTAATCCTAAAAAAACATCTCCTACATTAACACCCATGGATTCTATAGTCGTATTTAGACCATTCACAATAAACTGGTTAACACCTTCATCATTTAGTTTTGTTTCAAAAAAAAGATTTTGATTTTCCTTAAAAATTATACTTGAAAGTGCTACTTCAGTGTCTCCAATAGTTAAACCAACTTTATTAAAATAATTCATGTAATTTATAGGTTTAGTACCTTCTACATGAGTTCTAAAAAAAGTTTCTACATCGGGATATGTCATGGTAACGATCTCATCGATAAGTTCTTCATCTTTAAAGGGTTTCTCGGTTCCGTAGCGTTTAGCTAAGTTTTGCATGACCCAAAGTATCCCATGTTCTCCTCCACTCTGCTCTCGGATAATAATGTCCAAACACATATTAATTAACGCACCTTTTTGATAAACATTTCCATAATTGGCTTGAAAAGGTTCATCAACAATACCCGCACTCATTTTTGTGAAGGACATCGTGTCGTCATAACGCTTAGAATAATTTAATTTTTCAAGGATACGGTTGTAAAAATTTTGCTCATCAATCAAGCCCTGGTTGATTTGAAATAAATTTGCAAAATATTCTGTTGTACCTTCATACATCCACAAATGCTTTGACATTAAGGGAATGTTATATTCAAAGTTATGTATTTCCTCTGAATGAATATTTAATGGAGTAAGCGTATGGAAAAATTCGTGCGAAACCACATCAACTAAGTTTTGTGTTAATTCTTGAGGCTTCATTTGATCTACAAACACTACAGTTGTTGATGTGTGGTGCTCTAACGCCCCCATCATGCCACCAAAGTATTGTAATTCGTCCATATCCATCAGATAAAGTAAAATATCATATGATGTAGTATTGTTAGCTTCCCCTAAAAAGTTCTTTTGCGCTATCATCATCTCTTCAATTGCAGACTGATATACTTCCGCTTTATGGATTCCTGTTGGAGAATAAACAGCGAGCCCTACCTTGATTTTTTCTAAGTCAAAAGAAACAGCATTTGGTTCACTATATAAGATTGGGTTATCAATAATATGAAAATATCTTTTGGCTAAAAACACATCAAGACTATCACTTTCCGAAATACTTGGTAGTGAAGTAAAAGCTTTTAAGTTTTTTGGTGAATTCACACTAAGGTGATAGGGAACTTCTTTCATTCCCTCGAAATAACCTATCATACTATGAAGGTTAAGTAAAAATGTTTCACCCACTTTAAAGTTAGTCCCTCCCATGGGATAAACATCACTTCCACCAGACCCATCAAAAGTGTCATTTACTAAATAACTTACTTTTACGAGCTTCTTGGCGTTGGAAATCCTCCAACTATTCTTGTCTAGGGATTCAACTGGAAGTAGATTTCCTTTTTTATCAAAAGCTTTTAAGGTTTCTACGAAGCGTCCAAAATTAGAATATTCATAGGTCCCAGGCACAATTTGAGGTATATAAAATATTATTTCATCTTGAAGAACCGCTAAAGGAGAAACAGTTATCTTTACTTTATCATCGTTCACATCAACCAAGTTAATGGTGGCTTGAATGTTTATAGGTTTATTAACACTATTATTTTTTAGTGCGGCACACCCTAAAAATAAAATGTAAACACTAAGGCTTAATAAATACTTTGCTTTTTTCATAAGTAAAAATTTAGATATCACAAAATTGAAACCCCATTTAAATCTGTAGTTAATACGTTGGTCATGAGATCAAAAAAAGGTCTTATTGCGGAAAAGCTCTTAATCACTTCTTTTTGAAAATCAGACGAAAGTACACTTTTATCATCAAATCTCTTAATAAAGAGAAACTGTTTGTGACGAATTAAGTCAATGTTCGGATGGTCTATATTAAAACCTTTAGGAGACGTTTTAACTAGATCTCCTTGAAGTTCCCCCCAAACTTTTTTAAATGTGAAATCAGTAATAACATCTCTCAATTCTTGAGCATCCATTTCTAAATCCTTTCGAATTCGTAATAGATCCATTGGGTTGGGATTCCAAAAACCAGAAGCAATAAAATTATTTTGTGGAGCAAGGTGCATGTAATAACTCCCTCTAAGATTGGGTTTTTTCCTATGAAAGCTAACTCCAAAATGGGTTTTATAAGGTGTTTTATTTTTAGAAAAACGCACATCACGATAGATACGGAACATTTTTACTTTTTCAATATCATCTGTTTCTTCAAGTCCAAATTTCACAATTTCGTTAAAGTCTTTAACTTCTGATTCTAGTGCTTTGAATCTAGGTTTATGTGACTCAAACCATTCACGATTATTGTTCTTATCTAGATCTTTATAAAAAGTAAATATATCGGGATTAATGCTTTTCATAATTTTTTTTTAGATTATAATTAATGATCTTTACTTAGCTTAAAATATACTCCTTAGCTAAATTGAGTAAGTTTTTTTTTTGTTTTAGAGTTCGTTCCATAGGTAATTGTGCTAAACCAATTAAGCGCCTTATGATTTCAATTCCACAATAAGTTTGAACTTGCTCAACCTTTACACTATTTCGATAAGCCTCACAAACTTGATCAAAAACTGAATTCTGCCCTGATGCTAAAATAAGGTGCGCTGCCATAATACCCAAATCAAATTCTTTGGGACCTGCAAAACTAAACTCAGGATCAATTATATATAACCGCTCCCTAACTCGCACCCAACTTCCTGGATAATAATCTCCGTGTAAAAGGGTGTCTCCATTTTGCATGTAAGCTTTACCAGCACGAGCTATTTTATTTTTTAAGACTTTGTCATTTTTAAATGGTTTTGCTAATACCTCTAATCCCTCTTGAATATTGTCTAAAGAAAAACCGTTGTTTTTGAAAGGTAAAATAAATATATGCTGATGATTGAGTTTGCGTAAGGTCCTATTTTTAGGATACTCCATAGGAATTAATTGTTGATGGATATGTAGAAGGCCATTAGTTAATTGTTGAATAAAATCTTGCGAAACCTCTTCACTTTTATAAATGGAAGTCAAGTCTTCACAATCTCCTAAATCTTCAATAATCAAAAGATGATTTGTTGGAACATATTTTAAAATTTTTGGGAAAAAGGAATGTGATCCTATTTGTCTATAAAAATTATATTCTACATCTATTCGATTTAAAGGAGCTCTTATGTCAGGGTATTTCCTAACAAAAGTTCGAGACTGTTTAAGGATAAATGAACGTTGATTTGTTTTTAAGCGTATTACTACATTCATATTGCCTTCTCCTGCAATTTCTGTTCGAATCAAAGCTTCATTTTTATTCAGAAAATTCAGTCTATTTTTTAAATAATTATTTAAATAATCAACAGGTGTGTTTTGATCAAAAAGGATCATAAATAATTAATTTATTAAGGTTTTATAATGATTCCAAAAGTTATCTTGGATTTTAAGAGTATCAATGTCAGTGTAGATTTGAATTTCACGTGGACGATTTTCTAAAGGGGTTTTAAATGATTTGATTTTGGTCCATTCTGGATGAACTAAAGCTTGAATAATTGCAAGGTCCCACATAATCCAACGTTTTTTTTCCAAATCATTTTTTGTCCACCAACGCTCATAACTTTCCCAGCGCTCTTTGATATATTTTCCAAGGATATTGTTTCCTAATTTCTCAAAAGTAATTGCTTTGTCAAAAACTAGGTATTGGCAAGTCGTTGCTGACATCACCTGAAAATTTAAGCCTTCATAGTCTAAGAGAAAATTAGTAGCGATTGTATCGTTATTTGTATTGAATTCATTTTTATTATAAGTGTTTTTGACAGGATCATGCCAAAAGCCAATATAGTAAATCATGAGTTTGGATTTAATTTCTGGAGCCTCTAATAAAGCTGAAGCTACATTGGTACAGGAGCCCAATATTACTAGATGAAGTTTTTTTCCTTTTGGAAGAATTTTGGCTTGATTAATAATGAACTGACTAGCTTCTGAAGTTTGTGGAGTTTTATTATTTTCAAGCGGAAACGGACTACCAATAATTATTGGAACCTGGTATTTTGGAATTAAATTTATTAGTGCTTCATTCATTTCCTGGCTTTCTAGGGCTGTATTTGTAGTTGCATATGGTGATGTGTGAAATTGTGCAGAAGTTATTCCTAATAGATCGAAACGTGGCTCTCCTAGTGCTCGTATAATGGCAAATAAATCATCAATCTCATTTGCCGTGTCCGCATCGATAATAATCTGAAGCTTCTCCTCTTGTTTTTGTGCAGAAATCAAAAAAGAAAAAAGAAAAAAGAAAATAAAAATAAGATTTTTCATTACCACATATTTTTTACAAAGTACTAAAATCAAGAGAAATCATTTAAATGTAAACGACTATTAATTTATTGGCTCAATTGTTAAGAAAATCTGCGTAAATCTAAATAACTAAATTATTTTTTTAAGCTTAAAAAAATTAATTTTAGAAATTAAATATAACTATGAACGATAGACCTAATGACTTGTTAAACATTCGTCCGGAAATTAAGAAAACTATTGCTTTTGATAGCATGACTAGTGATGAACGTTTTCAGAACGAAACTTTACGTCCCATATTAAAGTTACAAAACCCTTTATTTCTCTCTGTGTTTACTAATTATATTGAAAAACGAAAGGGGGTATTTTACGATCTAAGTTTGGAGAAAAAAATAACCTATATCGAAAACAGCTTGATTAAGGACCAAAAGTTCAGAAGCTCTTTAAAAGGATTAATTATTGGACATTTTACAGTAGCAGAGTACCAAAAGTATAGCTTAAATTCTTCTTCCTTGAATAAACGAATTATAAATATGTTAATCCAGCGTCTTCAAGATCAGGTTAAAGTTTTTGATTTACCGCTTTCTGTCTCGTAAGAGAGCTTCAACATCACTGAGGCTAA
The DNA here is from genome assembly GCA_018675855.1 of Flavobacteriaceae bacterium. Lineage (GTDB taxonomy): Bacteria > Bacteroidota > Bacteroidia > Flavobacteriales > Flavobacteriaceae > MS024-2A. Next base: position 8,518 of record JABGXI010000069.1, read on the forward strand.
AGCCTTTGGCTTTTAGTAAAATCAAATAATGAAACAGCAAATCTGCACTTTCATTTAAAAAGAGTTCCCTATTATCATCTTTAGCCTCAATAACAGTTTCAATGGCTTCCTCCCCTACTTTTTGAGCAATTTTATTAATGCCTTTTCTAAATAAAGAAGCTACATAGCTTTCATCATTATCATCTTCCTTTCGCTTAGCAATAGTTTTTTCCAATTCTGAAAAGAAACCAAAATTACTTTTATTTTTTTCCCCCCAACAAGTATCATTCCCCTTATGGCAAGTTGGACCCCTTGGATTGGCTTGAATCAAAAGTGCATCTTGATCGCAATCTTCCTTAAAACTTATAAACTCAAGAAAGTTGCCACTCTCCTCCCCTTTAGTCCATAGGCGCTTTTTACTTCTGCTGTAAAATGTGACTTTTCCACTTTCCTGGGTTTGAGTCAAAGCTTCCTCATTCATATATCCCAACATTAAAACGTTTTTAGTCGTGGCATCCTGAATAATTACTGGGATTAGGTCTCCGGTTAATTTCGAAAAATTAAGTGTTTTCATATTAAATTCGTATTGCTAAATGTTGTTGTTTAAGTTGTTGTTTTAGTTCGGGAATTGAGATTTCTCCAAAATGAAAAATACTTGCTGCCAGAGCAGCGTCAGATTTTCCGTGGGTAAAAGTATCTACAAAATGACTAATCTCTCCAGCTCCACCTGAGGCAATAATAGGTATATTAACTTCTTCTGATAATCGAGCTAATGCTTTGTTGGCAAACCCATGTTTAGTTCCGTCATGATCCATTGAGGTAAATAAAATTTCACCCGCTCCCCTTTCTGCTACTTCTTTTGCCCAGTCAAATAAATCAACTTCAGTTGGTACCTTACCTCCTACTAAATGAACTTTCCATTGGCCTTTAATCACTTTTGCATCAATTGCGATTACTATACATTGACTTCCAAACTGTTGTGTACATTCATTAATTAATTCTGGATTTTTAAAAGCAGCTGAATTAATTGAAACCTTGTCAGCACCATTTTTTAAGAGTATCGCCACATCTGTCACAGAACTAATTCCTCCCCCCACTGTAAAAGGGATATCAATGGCAGTAGCTACCTTTAAAACTAAATCGGCTAAAGTTTTTCGTTTTTGTTCGGTTGCCGAAATATCTAAAAAAACCAATTCATCTGCATTTTGATCTGCGTATTGACGAGCCATCTCTACTGGATCTCCTGCATCCCGAAGATTAATGAAATTAATACCCTTTACGGTTCTACCGTCTTTAATGTCCAGACAAGGAATGATGCGTTTAGTTAACATATTATTTTAATTAAGTATAAAACGTTCTAATTCCTTCAAGCTAATTCTGTTTTCATAAATTGCTTTTCCGATAATCGTTCCATGACATCCCATTGAAGCTAACTTAGGGAGTTCTTCAAAAGCAGAAATCCCACCCGAAGCGATGAGCTTGATTTTAGGCTGTTCTTTTAATAAATTCTTATAAACCTCAAATGAAGGTCCTTGAAGCATTCCATCTTTACTAATGTCTGTGCATATAACATATTCTATCCCTCTATTTTGATAGCTTCCTACAAAATCTACCAAGCGATAACTAGAGGTTTTAAGCCAACCGTCAGTTGCAATATAATTTCCATGAAAATCCGCACCCAAAATGATCTTTTCGTTTCCATGTGAACGAATCCATTCTTCAAAGATTTTAGGTTCATTAACTGCTATACTACCACCCGTAATTTGATTCGCCCCACATTCAAACGCAATTTTGAGATCTTTATTAGACTTTAGTCCCCCTCCAAAATCGATTTTAAGAGCTGTTTTAGTTGCTATAGCTTCTAATGTCTTATAATTCACTATATGTTTAGATTTAGCACCATCCAGGTCTACTAAATGCAAATAATCAATTCCATGTGCTTCAAAAGTCTTTGCAACTTCCAAAGGGCTTTCGTTATAAATTTTTTGAGTATTATAATCTCCTTTAGAAAGACGCACGCACTTGCCGTCAATAAGATCAATGGCGGGTATTATTTTCATTTACTTAAATTTAAAAAATTTTGAAGTAATTTTTGCCCCGCTTTACTACTCTTTTCGGGATGAAATTGAACCCCATAAAAATTATCTTTGTTTAAAGCTACGCTGTAGGGCCGATGATAAGTGCTTACAGCGATTGTTTCGGGAAGAATAGGAACAAAATAAGAGTGAACTAAATACATGAACTCATTAGGCTTAATATAATGAAAGAGAGCAGTTTGTGTTTCTGAAATTGTATTCCATCCCATTTGAGGAACTTTCACTTGATTTGGAAATCTAAGTACCTTTCCCGGAATAATTCCTAAAGCTTTCACATCTCCTTCCTCTGTATAATCACATAACAATTGCATGCCCAAACAAATTCCTAAAACGGGTTGTTGCAACTGAGGAATTAAAAGATCTAATCCTTTTTCTTTTAACTTAGCCATAGCACTTTTCGCAGCCCCTTGCCCTCGAAAAATAACTTTATCAGCATTGCTTATCTGTTCAGGGTCTGAGGAAAGATATCCATTAACTCCTAAACGCTCAAGAGCAAACTGTAAACTTTTTATGTTCCCTGCCCCATAATCAATAATGGCTACTTTCATATCACAGACTTCCTTTAGTTGAGGGGAGAATCATTTTATCTAAATCACGATTTACTGCAGCTTTTATTGCTTTGGCAAAAGCTTTAAAAATAGCTTCTATTTTATGATGTTCATTAGTTCCTTCTGCTTTGATGTTTAAATTGGCTTTGGCTCCGTCGGAAAAAGATTTAAAAAAGTGTATAAACATTTCTGTAGGCATCTGTCCGATCATTTCACGAGTAAACTCTGCTTCCCAAACCAACCAGTTTCGCCCACCAAAATCTATAGCAACCTGTGCCAAACAATCATCCATAGGCAAACAAAAACCATAACGCTCTATTCCAAGCTTACTTCCTAAAGCAGCAGCAAAGGCTTCACCCAATACAATGGCAGTATCTTCAATGGTATGATGCTCGTCTACCCCCAAATCTCCTTTGACATGAAGTGAAATATCCATTCCCCCATGACGCGCCAACTGATCTAGCATATGATCAAAAAATACGATCCCGGTCGAAATATTACTTTTGCCAGAACCATCAAGATTTAAACTCAAGTTAATATCCGTTTCATGGGTGGCTCTTTTTTGTACCGTGATGCGCTGTTCTAATTTTAAAAAATCATAAATCGCTTCCCAAGATTTTGTTTTTAAGACAATAGTTTCGTTTAAGTTACCAGAGGCCTCATTAGCACCCAAAGTTTCGTTTTTTGTTATAAAAATACCCTTAGCGTTAAGATTTTTAGCCAATTCAATATCTGTTAGCCGATCTCCAATCACATAAGAATTAGCTAAATCATACTGACTATCATCAAAATATTGTGTTAACATACCTGTTTTTGGCTTTCTCGTTGGAGCACTATCTTTGGGTAAACTTCTATCGATAAGTACCTCTTCGAAAAAAATTCCTTCTTGTTCAAAACTTTTTAAAAGTAGATTGTGCACGGGCCAAAAGGTATTCTCAGGAAAACTTTCTGTTCCCAAGCCGTCTTGATTAGTAACCATTACCAAAGTGTAATCTAACTCTTTAGCAATTTTCCCTAAATAAGTAAATACCTGAGGGTAAAATATTAATTTATCAAAAGCATCTAGTTGATAATCCTCTGGCTCTAATGCCAAAGTTCCGTCTCGATCAATAAATAAAACTTTCTTCATAATTAGTTGTCTAGTGATTGTAACACTTTGATTAATATATTATTTTCTTTGGGAGTTCCCACAGAAATCCGCAATGTGTTTTCACATCCCAAACTCTTAGATGAATTTCGAACTACAATTCCTGCGACAATAAGCTGTTTGTATCTATAAATACTGTTATCTACACGGATCAGTAAAAAATTAGCATCAGAAGGGAAACATTTTTCAACCCATTTTACCTTTTTAAGTGCAGCTTCCAAAAGGGCTCTCTCTTTTAATAAATCAGCGACCTGTTCTTTGACCTGTTCTTGTTCTTTCAGCTTTCGTAAAACTGCATTAAGTGTTAATGAATTGATGTTGTAAGGTGCCTTGATTCGGTTTAAAAAAGAAATCAACTCTTTATGAGCAAAAGCCATTCCTAAGCGAGCTCCAGCCATTCCTTGGGCCTTAGAAAAGGTTTGACAAACTATCAGGTTTGGGTAATTATTTAACAAAGGGAGAATTGAAGGAGTTTTTGCAAATTCGACATAGGCCTCATCTATAACCACTAAACCTTTAAAATTTTCAATAAGCGTTTTAATATCGTTGGAATTAAAACTATTCCCTGTTGGATTGTTAGGGTTTGGAATAAAAAGAAGCTTTGATCCTTCATCTACAGCTGCTAAAATACTGGGCACGTCCAATTGAAATTCAGAAGTGAGTGGTATTTCTTTAACACCTGCTCCGAATGTGGCTGCTGCTAATTTATACATCCCAAAAGTAGGAGGTACTATTACAATATGATCCATGCCAGGCTCACAACTTACCATGACAATTTGAGAAATGAATTCATCACTCCCATTACTCAAATAAATTTGCTCTAAACCTATCTTTCTCCATTTCGAAATTTCAATTTTTAGCTCCATTTGCATGGGATCTGGATAGCGATTGACTGAAGTTGTAAAAGGGTTTTCATTAGCATCAAGCAAAATCATTTTACGCTCACCATTCACAAATTCCTCACGCGCAGATTGATAAGGATTTAATTTTAGTAAAGATTTCCGAAAGTATTGATTAAAATCAGTTTCCATTAGCTAATTTATTTAAACGAATTCGTACTGCATTTTTATGAGCTTCCAAACCTTCTGCAGCAGCCATTAATTCAATTGTATTTCCCAAAGACTGAATTCCTTCCTTGGTGATTCTCTGAAATGTAATGGCTTTTAAAAAACTATCTAGATTCACACCACTATATTGTCTTGAATATCCATTGGTTGGAAGTGTATGATTGGTTCCTGAAGCGTAATCTCCTGCACTCTCAGGAGTGTAATTTCCAATAAATACTGACCCTGCATTTCGAATACCTGAAACATAAAGATCCTCGTTTTTCACACAAATAATATAATGTTCTGGTCCGTAATCATTTATAAAACGAATTGCATTATTATCATTTGAAAAACAAATCATTTTAGAATTTGTTAATGCTATTTCTGCAATGGCCTTCCTGGGAAGGCGCTCTAATTGATTTATCACAGCAACAGTAACTTTGTTCAACATCTCAGCTTCGGTAGTAACAAGAATTACTTGACTATCGGGGCCATGTTCTGCTTGAGAAAGTAAATCTGCAGCTATAAAATCTGGATCTGCTGAATCATCGGCAACAACTAATAATTCACTTGGCCCTGCCGGCATGTCGATACTAACATTAAACCGTGTTGCCCATTGTTTTGCAGCGGTAACATATTGATTTCCTGGACCAAATATTTTATAAACACCCGGTATTGATTCAGTCCCAAATGTCATCCCAGCAATGGCCTGTATTCCACCAACTTTAAAGATTGAAGTAATTCCACAAAGATTAGCGGTATATAACACCACAGCAGGAATTTTTCCTAAGTTATCCGGTGGTGTACATAAAATAATTTCATTGCATCCTGCAATTTTAGCAGGAACAGCTAACATTAAAATTGTTGAAAATAAAGGAGCTGAACCTCCTGGTATATATAAACCTACTTTTTCAATAGCTTTTTTTTCTTGCCAACAACTCACTCCTGGCTCGGTTTCAATTCGAATCTCCGGGGTTTTTTGTGCAGAGTGAAATACCTCAATGTTTTGTTTTGCACGTTGTATAGCCTCTTTTAATTTATCTGCTACATTATTCTCTGCTAACTGAATTTCAATTTTAGTAACAGAAACATGCTCAATAGAAACCTTATCAAATTTTTGAGTGTATTTTTTTATAGCTTTATCACCCTTTGCTTTCACTTGCTCAAAGACTTCTGCTACAACCACTTCCAAGTCCGAAGAGGAAGCATTAGGACGCTCTAAAAGATGTGTCCATTCTTTAGATGATGGATTAATGTATTGTTTCATTACAACACCATTTTTTCAATTGGACATACAAGAATATCTTCAGCGCCTTCTGCCTTCAGAGAATCAATAACTTCCCAAAAATCGCCTGCATTTATTACAGAATGTAACGAACTCCATCCTTCTTGTGCAAGTGGTAAAATTGTTGGACTTTTTAAAACAGGTAAAATGGCACTGATAGGTGCAATTTTATCATTTGGCACATTCATTAAAATGTATTTAGATTTTTTTGCGCGTAAAACTGATTTTATTCTAAAGCAAAGTTTCTCAATTAATTCTATTTTAACTTTATTTAAATTAGGTGCTTGAACTAAAACCGCTTCTGAAGTAGCAATCTGAATAACCTCTTTTAAGTTGTTTTTAAACAGTGTACTTCCACTAGAAACAATATCACAAATGGCATCTGCTAAGCCAATATTAGGAGCTATTTCAACAGATCCGTTAATAATATGTAATCCTGCATTAATCTTATTCTTAGATAAAAATGACTTTACTGTATTTGGATAAGATGTAGCAATTTGCTTACCCTCTAAATCTTCTAGACCAGAAAATGATATTCTCTTCGGCACTGCAATACAAACACGACATTTTGAAAACCCTAATTTTTCAATAATGGATAAGTCTCCACCTTTTTCAACTACTAAATTTTCGCCTAAAATAGCCAAATCGACAACACCATCGCGCATATACTGAGGAATGTCGCCATTTCTTAGAAAAAACACTTCCATAGGAAAGTTTCTAACTGTTGTTTTTAATTGATCTTTTCCATTATCGATAGAAATACCACAGTCCTTGAGTAACCTAAGAGAATCCTGGTTTAATCTTCCTGATTTTTGAATCGCTATTCTTATCATTTTTTAGTTTTATTGCTTAAACTCTGCGAATTTTAAAATAAAAAAACCCGCTTGAAATTCAAACGGGTTTCTATTACTCTATATACATAGCATCATTAGGACTCGTTTGAGACTTCTAAATAATGATGATGTTTGTTCGTTAAATTCATGAATACAAATGTATTGAAAATTATTTTAATTTTCTAACCTATTGATTTCCTAAAATAATTGGAAGACCTCCCTTACCACTTCCTATCACGATTACCTTAGAATTTGGAGATTCTGAAAGCTTGATAGTCGCTTCAATTCCTTTTTCTCTTAGAATTTTATCTGTTAATGAAGCACTCAATATACGGTTAGCAGTTGCTTTACCTTCAGCATCAATTCGTTGACGCTCTGCTTCTTGTGTTGCTTTTTCAATACGGAATTCATATTCTAATGCCTCTTGTTCTTGATTTAACTTACGTTCAATCGCTTCACGAATTGCAATTGGCAATGTAACATCACGCACTAGAACTGCATTTAATTGCACATATTGACCTTCAACTACTTTTTTAGTTTCTTCAAATATTTCATTTTGAATAGCATCACGTTTTGTAGAATATAATTGTTCTGGAGTATAACGTCCAACAACACTTCTCGCTACTGCTCTAATTTGAGGAATAATAATAATGTTTAAATAATTCTCTCCTTTAGTTTGATGTAGTTTTCCTAATTCATTAATAGTTGGTTGATACAGTACAGATATGTCTAGACTAATCTCTAAACCATTTGAAGAAAGCACCTGCATTTTACTTTCAAATACTTCTTGTTGCTTTACATTATATATGTAAACTTTATTCCATGGCGCTATAATGTGAAATCCTTCTCCTAATGGTGGTTCGTCAACAACAACACCCCCGCCAAAGGTTTTAAATAAAACTCCAGCTTCTCCATAACCAATGTTTATAGAAGATTTGGAAATAAAAATAAGTAGGACAACAACTAATAAAATAATTGGCAATCCAATTTTAGGTAATTTTTGCATAATATAAATTTTAATTAAGTTAACATTCCTCCATCTACATGGAGCACTTGCCCAGTGATATAACTGGATAAATCAGAAGCCAAAAAAACACAAGCATTGGCTACATCTTCAGGTTGTCCTCCTCTTTTAAGAGGAATTCCATCGCGCCATCCTTGGACAACGTCCTCAGACAACTTATCTGTCATTTCAGTCTCAATAAAACCAGGCGCAATAACATTAGATCTAATGTTTCGTGATCCTAATTCTAAGGCAACTGATTTAGAAAAACCAATCATTCCCGCTTTTGAAGCGGCATAATTTGATTGACCAGCATTTCCTTTTACTCCAACCACAGAACTCATATGAATGAGTGATCCATGGCGTTGTTTTAAAAAAGTGCGCTGAACAGCTTTTGTCATATTAAAAATAGATTTAAGATTAATTTCAATTACTTGATCAAAATCTTCTTCACTCATACGCATTAATAAATTATCTTTTGTAATTCCAGCATTATTCACCAGAATATCTAAGCCTCCAAAGTCTTCTAAAACATCTTTTACTAACTTTTGTGTTTCGTTATAATTTGCAGCATTGCTTTTATATCCTTTTACTTTTACTTCTTCACTACTTAATTCAGCCTCAAGATCATCTGCCGCTACTTTATTACTATTATAAGTAAAGGCTACAGCACATCCATTTTCGACAAATATTTTAGCAATTCCACGACCAATACCACGACTTGCTCCTGTAATAATTGCGGTTTTACCTATTAATAATTTCATTTTTGACTTTTATTGATTTAGTTTTAAAAATATTAGGTTAATACTTCCGCAACTTTTGCTCCAATTTGAGCAGGGGAATCTACCACATAAATCCCACATTCGCGCATAATCTCTTTTTTAGCTTCAGCAGTATCTTCACTTCCTCCTACAATGGCACCAGCATGTCCCATTGTTCTACCTTTTGGTGCAGTTTCTCCTGCTATAAATCCAATAACAGGTTTCTTGTTTCCTGTTGATTTGATCCATTTGGCTGCGTCTGCTTCTAATTGACCTCCTATTTCACCAATCATAACTATACAATCAGTTTCTGGATCATTCATAAACAACTCAACAGCATCTTTAGTGGTTGTCCCTATAATTGGATCTCCACCTATACCAATAGCGGTAGAGATTCCTAAACCCTGAGCAACCACCTGATCCGAAGCCTCATATGTTAATGTTCCTGATTTTGAAACAATGCCTACATTTCCCTTTTTAAATACAAATCCGGGCATAATTCCAACTTTTGCTTCTTCAGGAGTAATAACACCTGGACAGTTAGGACCTATTAATATAGCTCCTTGATTTTTGACATAAGCATAGGCTTTTGTCATGTCATTTATAGGAATTCCTTCTGTAATAGTAATGATTACTTTAATTCCTGCTTCAGCAGCCTCCATAATTGCATCTGCAGCAAATGCTGGAGGAACAAATATGATAGATGTGTTTGCTTGAGCAACCCTTACAGCTTCAGCTACACTATTAAAAACAGGTTTATCTAAATGCATTTGTCCTCCTTTTCCTGGGGTTACTCCTCCCACAATATTAGTTCCATATTCAATCATCTGGGTAGCGTGAAAAGTACCTTCACTACCCGTAAATCCTTGTACGATTATTTTTGAATTTTTATTTACAAGTACACTCATTTTGTTTTTGGTTGTTACAATTAATTTATAATATTATTCTTTTACTCGCTCTATATAGCTACTCTTTTCGGTATCAACCTTGATTTTATCACCTTCGTTGATGAATAATGGAACGTTTATTGAAGCTCCAGTTTCAACAGTGGCAGGTTTTGTAGCGTTTGTGGCTGTATTTCCTTTAACTCCTGGTTCAGTATGAGTAATTTCTAAAACAACACTAGCAGGCATGTCAGCGGATAATGGCATTCCATCCTCAGAATTTATTGAAATAGAAACCATCTCACCTTCTTTTAATAATTGGGGAGAATCTAAAATAGATTTTTCAATACTTATCTGGTTATAATCATCTGTATTCATGAAATGGTACTGGGTATCTTCATTATATAAAAATTGATATTTTTGTGTTTCAACACGAATATCTTCAATTTTATTACCTGCAGAAAAAGTATTGTCTAGTACCTTTCCAGACGTCACACTTCTTAGCTTTGTCCTTACGAATGCCGGTCCTTTACCAGGCTTTACATGTAAGAACTCAATAATTTTATAAATATCATTGTTGTACTTAATGCATAATCCTTTTCTAATATCAGATGTAGATGCCATAGTTATAAATTATATTTTTAATTGTATCCTTTCATTAATCCGCGTTTAGAATTCAATACAAATTGTAATATATCGTCACGCTCTTTAGTAGCTTTAATTTCTGCTTCAATGATTGGTATTGCTTGAGAAATATTATTATTTTGTTGAAAGAGGATTCTATATATATTCTGGATTTCTTGCACTTTTTCACTACTAAATCCATTTCTATTTAAGCCAATAGAATTTACACCAATAAATGATAATGGTTCTTTTGCAGCTTTCACAAATGGGGGAACATCCTTTCGAACTTTTGAGCCACCGGAAATAAATGCATAATCTCCAATTGAGCAAAATTGATGAATTGCGGTCAAACCTGATAAAACAACACAATTCCCAATTTTTATATGTCCTGCAAGAGTACTATTATTTGAAAGAATACAGTAATCTCCTATGATACAGTCATGTGCAATATGAGAATAAGCCATTATAAGACAATTGTTTCCAATTTTTGTTTCCCCACTACTAGACGTTCCTCGATTAATAGTAACACACTCACGAATAGTAGTCTTGTCGCCTATTATTGCTAAAGAATCTTCGCCATCAAATTTCAAATCTTGTGGAACTGCACTAATGACAGCTCCTGGAAAAATTTTACATTGTTTCCCAATGCGTGCTCCCTCCATAATTGTTACGTTAGGACCAATCCAAGTTCCATCTCCAATAACCACATTTTTATCAATGGTGCTAAAAGGATCTACAATTACATTTTTGGCTACTTGAGCCTCTGGGTGAATAAAAGAAAGAGGTTGAATCATAGATTATTCTTTTGTTGTATTTCTTTTTGAAATTTGCGCCATTAGATCACCTTCACTGACAAGTTGATTATTAACAAAGGCTTGGCCTCGCATGTTACAAATTCCCCGTCTAATCGGAGTAATTAATTCTAGTTTAAATATCAAAGTATCTCCAGGATAGACAGGTCGTTTAAATTTAACATTATCTATTTTCATAAAGAATGTCAAATAATTTTCGGGATCAGGAACTGTATTTAAAACCAATACACCACCGGCCTGGGCCATTGCTTCAATCTGAAGAACTCCTGGCATTACAGGAGCCCCAGGAAAATGTCCTTGAAAAAAAGGCTCATTCATTGTCACGTTTTTCATTCCAACTACATGGCTTTCTGATAATTCTAATATTTTGTCAACCAATAAAAATGGAGGTCGATGTGGTAACATATTCATGATTTGAACTACATCCATTAAAGGGGATTGATTTAAATCTACAATAGGTGCATTTGATTTACGATTGCTTTTAATTAAACCAGAAATGTGCTTTGCGAAATCAGTATTTATTTTATGTCCTGGTTTAGTAGCTATAATCTTCCCCTTAAAAGGCATACCAATTAAAGCCAAATCACCAATCACATCTAACAACTTATGCCTTGCTGCTTCGTTGGGATGATGAAGGGTTAAGTTATCTAAAATACCATTGGACTTTACTGTTATTTCTTCTTTTTGAAATGCTTTCTTCAATCTACTCATATTGCTTTCAGCAATTGGCTTGTCAACATATATAATAGCATTATTTAAATCACCACCTTTTATAAGTCCATGTTCTAACAACATTTCTAATTCATGTAAAAAACTAAATGTTCTAGAAGAAGCTATTTCATGAGAAAAATTTTCAATTTTATCTAAAGTAGCATTTTGTGACCCTAAAACTTTGGTATTGAAATCAATCATAACCGTATAAGAAGTTTCTTCTGAGGGAAATAAGATTATTTCACTTCCTGATTCTTCATCTAAGATTTTAATGACTTCTTCAACAACAAAAATTTCTTGTTTTTCATTTTGCTCTTCGAGACCTACAGTCTCTAATGCTTCAACAAAGTGTTTTGAAGAACCATCCATAATAGGAATCTCAGTTCTATTAATTTCAATAAGGCAATTATTAACAGAAATACCCACTAAGGCAGCAAGTAAATGTTCACAAGTTTGAATTTCTACTCCATCTTTCTCTAAAGTGGTTCCTCTATCTGTTTTTGAAACGAAATTTGAAGTTGCCGGTATCTCAACTGGAGGATCTAAATCTGTTCTAAGGAAAACAAAACCTGAATTTGGGGGTGCTGGCTTTAAATATAATTCAACTTTTTGACCTGAATGAAGGCCAATTCCATCTAACCTTACCGATTTTGCTAATGTTTTTTGTTGTGTTGATTGTTTTATCATGGTCTTATTTTTCTTCTAATTTTCGAAGACGTGCTTCTATACTAGGAAATTGTTTAAACAAAGAATATGATTTATAATAAGATTTAAAATCCATGGTAGGGTATCCTTGAACTACTTTTCCATCTGAAATGTTTTTAGTTACTCCTGATTTTCCTTGAATTTGAATATCATTCCCTAGGGTTAGATGGCCAGCAATTCCAACTTGACCTCCAATAACACAACGAGCACCAATTTTAGTTGAGCCTGCTACTCCAGATTGAGCAGCAATAACGGTATGTTCACCAATTTCAACATTGTGAGCGATTTGAACCATATTATCTAATTTTACTCCCTCATGAAGAATCGTTTCACCAAGGGTAGCACGATCAATAGTAGAGTTAGCTCCAATTTCAATATTATTTTTTAATACTACTTTTCCTAATTGTGGAATTTTTAAATATGCGCCTGAAGATTGAGGTGCAAATCCAAATCCATCAGAACCAATTACAACCCCACTATGAATAATACAGGATGACCCAACTTCTGATTCATCTAATATATTTACACATGAATATACTTTTGTATTTTTTGCAATATAAACTTGATCACCAATTACACAATTGGAACCAATTAGAACCCCTGACTCAATTGTACTTTCGCCAATTACGGTATTAGCTCCCACAAAAATATCTTCACCTAATTTAGCTAAAGGACTAATTACGGCTGAAGTGTGGATTCCTGTTTTTAAATTCTCAGTATTTTTTGCTTCATCTAAAAGAAGGCTTGTGAAAACAGCATATGGATCGTCAACTCTAATTAAAGTGGCCTTAATAGAGATTTCAGGCATAAATTCTTTTTGAATGATAACAGCAGAAGCCTTTGTAGAATGTAAAAATTTAGTATATTTTTGGTTAGCTAAAAAGGTGATAGAGCCTGATTTTGCAGTCTCAATTTTACCAAGTTTATTGATTGCAACTTCAGCGTCACCTTCAATAGTTCCTTTGAATTTTATAGCTATCTCTTTAAGAGTTAAATTCATTCGTCAAAAATAAGAATTTATAAGGAACTAATCCTCTTGGGGTAGCATAAATAATATTTATGAAACGGTGTCGAAAACTGCTCAAAATCTAAATAATTAATAAGTGACTCTAGAGGAACTATTTTGCCTGATTTCTCTTTCAACAAAATTTTGGTATGGTTAGCACTATACATTTGATTCGATATATCACCAGTAAAGACAAAATAATTAAGATCATCCGAAGACGTTAATGGGATCAATTTTTTCTTCAAGTCTTTTGTTTTAGAAACATTAAAAGGATTTTCCTGAATTTCAATTTTAGGCAATTCCCTCTGAATTAATTGGGTTGATAATTTTCTTAACACAATGTCTTCATGACTCATCCAAGATTTAAGCAAGAATAAAATATCAGTGTTATCAAGTTTTAAATAGTGATCTAAAACGTTGTTTTTTAATTTTGTTGATTTTGAAGAATTTAAGAAAGGAAATAAAATATGAGAAGAATCTATTGCATGATTTCCAGATTCAATTAACGTTCTAAAACGAATTAATACTTTTACAAGAACTAATTCAGCTACTAAGCTTGTCTTATGAAGATATACTTGCCAATACATCAATCGTCTTGCTAGGAGGAACTTTTCTAATGAATGTATCCCCTTACTTTCAAAAACTAATTGCTCATTCTCTACATTCATCACTGATAAAATCCTTTCTGTGTTTATGTTTCCTTCAGTCACTCCAGTATAAAAACTATCTCTTTTTAAATAATCTAAACGATCAACATCTACCTGGCCTGAAACTAATTGGTGCATAAACCCTCTAGTGTATTTATTTGTGAAAATTTTCAATGCTAAACTTAATGCTCCTTTAAATTCTTCATTTAAAAGCTTAATAATACGTATTGACAATTCTTCATGATTAACGCCAGAAAGAAGTGTTTTTTCAGTAGCATGTGAAAAAGGACCATGTCCGATATCATGCAATAAAATCGCAATTTGCATAGCCTCTTGTTCTTTTTCAGAAATATAGATTTCTTTTTTAAGTAATACATTAATTGCTTTTTGCATGACATGCATTGCACCAATGGCATGTTCAAAGCGAGTGTGGTGTGCTCCTGGGTAAACTAAACTAGAAAGGCCCATTTGAGTTATGTGTCGTAGCCTTTGAAAATAAGGATGGTTAATTAGTTCTAAAATCAAATCTGATTCTATGGCAATAAATCCATAAATTGGATCGTTAAATAAAGGTTGGTTGATTTGCAAGCTGCTACTAAATTTTTAACAAATATAACAAATGGATCGGATCAAAGTTTTATGGGTAGATGATGAAGTTGAAATGCTTAAGCCACATTTTTTGTTTTTAGAAGAGCGAGGATATGATCTTACTCCTTGTACAAACGGCCAAGATGCATTAGATTTAATTATAGTGAACCTTTTTGATGTTATATTATTGGATGAAAATATGCCTGGTTTAAATGGTCTAGAAACTTTAGATGAAATTAAAAATACTCATCCAAGACTTCCTGTCATAATGATTACAAAAAACGAAGAAGAACACATAATGGAAGAAGCTATTGGTTCTAAAATATCTGACTATCTAATCAAGCCTGTTAATCCTCATCAGATTCTATTGTCATTAAAAAAAACATTAAATGTTAAGAATTTAGTTGCAGAAAAAACGACTCAAAGCTATCAACAGGAATTTAGAAAAATATCACAATCATTACATGATCTAGAAACCTACGAGGATTGGATAAGTTATTTTAAAAAATTGATGTTTTGGGAACTTGAATTAGAATCATTAGAAGACAACAGTATGTTTGAGATTTTTGAAACTCAAATGAAAGAAGCTAATATACAATTTGCTAAATTCATCAACTCAAATTATGTAAAATGGATGGATGAAACAGAAGGACCTCCCCTATCTCATACAGTATTTAAGAAATACGTTCTTCCAGAATTAAGACAGCATCAACCTACACTTCTTATAATGATTGACAATCTTCGTTATGATCAATGGAAAACTATATCACCAGAGTTAAATACTGATTTCAGTGTCGATAAAGAATACGCCTATTTTAGTATTTTACCAACAACTACTCAATATGCTCGAAATTCATTTTTCTCTGGTCTAACTCCTTTAGATATTGAAAAAAAATATCCTCAATGGTGGAAAAGTGATTTAGATGAAGGAGGAAAAAATTTATTTGAAAAAGAACTTTTAAAGGAGCAATGCGATAAATTAGATTTGAATCGAACTATTAGTTATCACAAAATAACTAAACTAGAACAAAGTAATCAACTGATTAAAAACTTACAAAATCATTTTCATGAAGGGTTAACCGCCGTTGTATATAATTTTGTAGATATGATTTCACATTCAAAAACTGAAATGGAAGTAATTAAAGAATTGGCTCCTGACAATAAAGCATATAGGTCTCTGACATTAAGTTGGTTTAAAAATAGTTCTTTAAAAAAATTACTTAAAAAAGCATCAGAATTAGGTTTTAAAGTAATACTAACTACTGATCATGGCACTATAAACGTAGTACACCCGATTGCAGTCATAGGCAATAAAGAAACTAGTGTAAATCTTAGATATAAAACAGGAAAAAGCATAACCTATGAAACCAAATATGTACTAGAATGTATTAACCCAAAGTCATTTCGACTTCCATCTACATCAATCAATAATCGTTATATTTTTGCAAAAGGGGATCATTATTTTGTTTTCAAAAACAACTACAATAAATATGTGAATTATTTTAAAAACACATTTCAGCATGGAGGAGTTTCGTTAGAGGAAATGATAATACCGTTTATTGTTTTAAATCCACGTTAATACTATCTTTGAAGCATGGATCTAATCTTTAAAAAAGAAGAGCTTAACCTAGCAGTTAAATTAATTCTTAAACAACATTCTTGTAAAGTGATTCGAATTGATGGTCCTATGGGAGCTGGAAAAACAACCTTAATTTCAGCACTCTGTAAACATTTGTGTGTTGAAGAAACCGTAAGTAGCCCTAGCTTTTCATTAGTTAATAATTATAAGGGAGGAAATGGTCCTATTTATCATTTTGATTTTTATCGCCTAAAAAATTCAAATGAAGCATTAGATTTTGGTGTAGAAGAATATTTTGAATCGGGTGCTATATGCTTTTTAGAATGGGCAGAAAAAATTGAACAACATCTTCCATTAAAATATGACCACTTTAAATTAAAAGTTGTTGATTTTGAAACAAGAAAACTTACATTATTAAGCTCATGAAATTATTATACCGTATTGGATTTTACTTAATTGGATTTTCTGTTGGATTGGTATTCTTGACTTTTGTTTTAGATAAAAAAAAAACCGAATTTAATTATGGTCCTTCTGCACGTGTAAAAAGTAATTTACTTAAGAAAAAAGTTCGAATTTCATCTAAATTATTAATTGAAAATCAAATACTTACCGATAGTCTAATTTATTTTCACATTAAAAATGGGAAAATTAACTTTTCGAAAAGTGAAACTAAAAAAGATTCTTGTAATATTTATTATATTGAAATCATGTCAGATAATAAAGGATTTTTTACGGTAGCTAATTGCGAAAAAACGCTTAACATTCTTTCATTTAAAATACTCTAACTCTTCTCCTTTTCAATTCTTTTTTAATCAAACTTAATTCTCTTGGGGTTTGACCTGTAATCGATGTATTTTCTTCAGCACGTCTCATTAAATAAGGAATGACGTCATTTACAGGACCATATGGAACATATTTTACTACCTGATATCCACTAGAAGCTAGATTAAAGGAAATATGATCTGCCATTCCGTAAAGTTGTGAAAACCAAATATGAGGATGATTTTTTGAAATTTTATTTTGTGACATCCATTCAGTAACTCTTAATATGCTTTGTTCATTATGCGAGCCTAAAAATAGACTTCCAATATTAATTTTAGAAAGCATATAATCAAGACCATTATTGAAATTTTGATCGGTTAATTCCTTTGATTCACAAATTGGGGTGGGTTTTCCAAGTTTATATGCTTTTAAGTTTTCCTTCTCTATATAGGCACCTCTTACTAATTTTATACCAACCTTAAAATTTCGTTTAGATGCTTTATTATACAAATTCTTCATATAAATCATTCGATCTTTTCGATACATCTGAAGAGTTGTATAAATCAAAGGGATCTTTTTGTTATATTTTTCCATTAATGACTCAGCAATCTGGTCAATGGCTGGCTGAATCCAAGATTCTTCAGCATCGATCAGCATTTTTACCCCTATTTTTTTTGCTGCAGCACAACAAGTATCTATTCTAAGTTCTATTCGCTTCCATTCATTTTTTTCTGAATCAGTCAAGGTAATTCCTGAACTCTTTTTTTCAAATAAATTAATAGGACCTAAACTAGTTGCCTTAAAAACACTAAAGAGTAGTGCTTTATTTTCATTTGAAAATGAAAGTGTTTCTAGAGTATTATTTTTACTAATCTCCATTCCCTTTTCTGTTTTTACTGCCTCTACTGCATAATGAAGATATGATAGAATCTTGTATGACCTTAATGAATTTACGACTTTTAGTGATTCTTTTTTGTTCAAGCCTGCACAAAATTGAGAAAAAAAAGTAATTTTAAAAATATAAGAAACGGGAAGTTTCATTCTTAAAATAAGCCTAGTAAAAGAACTCCCAATAGAAACTAATTTTTTATTTGAAAACAACAGAAACAAATAGTATGCTTTTTGGAGATCTCTATCGGTTTTTAATTGATAAGCTTTTTGAGTATTATCAAAATTCATTAAAAAAAATTAAATTTTATTTTCTAGTAAGGGTACAAATTTAAATTTACCAAACTCTTCCTTGTCAAAAACAAGAGTAGAGGTTCGAGTAAAACGTGTCATTATTTGCGTATTAGCTCCCAAAGGAATAATTAATTTGCCGCCAATTGCCAGTTGATTCATAAGAGATTTTGGTACTTCAGGAGCTCCTGCTGTAACAATAATCCTATCAAATGGTGCAATTTTGGGAAGTCCTTTGTATCCATCTCCAAATATTTGTTTTTTTGGACGTAATCCTAATTGTAAAAACAAACGTTGTGTTTGTTTAAATAGGGATTGTTGTCTTTCAATAGTATAAACATTTGATGTAAGACCAAGCAAAATAGCTGTTTGATATCCTGAACCTGTGCCTATTTCAAGTACTTTATGAAAAGTTGAAACTTCTAAAAGTTCAGTTTGAAAAGCTACAGTATAGGGTTGAGATATTGTTTGATTTGCCGATATAGGATAAGCTTTATCTTCATAGGCAAAATTGACAAGGCTAGGATCCATAAAAAAGTGCCTTGGAATTTTTGTCATAACGCCTAAAACAGTTTCATTCAAAATACCCTTAGCTTTAAGTGAACTTATTAATTGACGTCTCAAGCCTTTTTGTTTTATAGTATCCTGCATTAATTACAAAAATAGCTTTGTTTTCTTAAAGTATAATAATTAGATTGTATTTTTGATGTTAATTAAATCAAATAAATGCTTAAAATAGGTGTTCTTGGTGCTGGTCACTTAGGAAAAATTCATTTGAAAGTATTAGCTGCTTCCTCAGTCTATTCCCTTATTGGCTTTTATGATCCTAACCCCGAAGTCAAAGCTGTTCTTTCTAAAAGTCTTGGATATAAAGCTTTTGAAAGTCCAGAAAAACTAATAGCAGCGTGTGATGTTATAGATATAGTAACTCCAACTTTGTTTCACTTCGACTTGGCAATGTTAGCATTAAATACAAAAAAACATGTGTTTATTGAAAAACCAATTGCAACTTCCGATAATGAAGCTAAAGCTATTGTGGCTCTTGCAAACAATAATGGAGTTATGGGAATGGTAGGACATGTAGAACGATTCAATCCTGCCTTTAAAGCTGTTTCTAAATCGATTACAGAACCAAAGTTTATTGAAACACATAGACTCTCTGAATTTAATCCAAGAGGAACTGATGTATCCGTAGTATTAGATTTAATGATTCACGACATAGATATTATATTAAGTGTTGTAAAGTCACCAATAAAAAATATTGAAGCTTCAGGTGTTGCTGTAATAAGTGAAACGCCAGACATTAGTAATGCTAGAATAGAATTTGAAAATGGATGTGTTGCTAATTTAACAGCCAGTAGAATCTCATTAAAAAAGATGAGAAAATCGCGTTTTTTTCAAAAAAACGCCTACATATCTGTAGATTTTTTAGATAAAAAGGTTGAAGTAGTGAAAATTAAGAATGCTCCAAAAGAATCTGATGATTTTTCACTATTACTTTCAAATGCAGAGGGAAAAAAGAAACAAATATATTTTGAAAATCCAAAAATAATTGAAAAGAATGCAATACAAGATGAATTAGAGCATTTCGCAGAGGCAATTAAAATGAAAAAAAATCCAAATATTTCTTTAAAAGATGGAGCAAAAGCTCTTGAGGTTGCCCACAAAATAATTTCTTGTATTGGCTAATTAATAGAATGCCTTACAAAATATTATTTTCTGCAAAACCAGCTTCCTTTTTGTCTAAAATGAATATGGTAATGGTAATTTCTTCTTAAGTCAATATTTAATTAAGAGTCTTTTGAGATGGATTTTGAAAATGTATATTTGCAAGCAATGAGTATTATTAAAAACATTACATCTTTAAAAAAAAATCTTCCATCTAAAGTAGAGCTTGTTGCAGTTTCAAAAACAAAACCTATTGAAGATCTAGAGACTGCCTACATTGCTGGTCAACGTATTTTCGGAGAAAATAAAATTCAAGAAATGGTTAGTAAGTGGGAACAGCTTCCAAAAGATATCCATTGGCATATGATTGGTCATGTCCAAACTAACAAAGTTAAGTTTATGGCTCCATTTGTAGATTTGATTCATGCAGTTGATAGTTTGAAATTACTTAAGGAAATTCAAAAACAAGCTTTAAAAAATAATCGTATCATTAAATGTTTACTTCAAATTAGAATTGCAAAAGAAGAAACTAAATTTGGATTTCCTGCCGAAGAAATAGATTCACTGATTGAGACTTCAAAGTCCCTTCCAAATATTGCTATTACTGGATTAATGGGAATGGCAAGTTTTACTGAAGACAAGCAGCAGGTTCGAACAGAATTTATGTCGCTGGCGACACTATTCAATAAATTTACTGATTTACATAAAGGTTGTGAAATTCTTTCAATGGGAATGAGTGGTGACTATCAAATTGCAATTGAAGAAGGTTCTAACA
>JABGXI010000070.1:0-2047 GCA_018675855.1 Flavobacteriaceae bacterium
AGATACCTGTTGACCAACCCCAACTCCTTTACTTATGAGTTGGCTCGTTACCTTATGATATGGATAGGAGTTTTAGGCGCTGCCTATCTTTCAGGAAGAGAAGCCATGTTGCAATCACTTATTTTGCAGAGAAATTGAATGATGTTCGGAAAAGAAAACTTCAAATAATTATCAACCTAATTATTTTGGCTTTTTCTTTTTTTGGATTTATTCAAGGGGGATTTCGTTTGGTTTATATCACCTCTATTTTGGAGCAATATTCTCCCTCACTTTATTACTCAACGAGATTTTGATTATCCCGCTGGTAGTGATAATAAAATAGTTTTAGAGGAACCTTTGTTGTATAATTTAAATATTAACCCATCTGAAAAATATGATATAGTATATAGAAATCCTGATATTTTAGAGAAAATCAATCCGATTTTAGGGGGAGCAAAAAAACTTGATTCCCACGAAAGATTTACTTATTGAGAGAGGTTTGGAGCTTTTAGAAAGAGGAGGAGAATAGTTAATACTATTTATCCTCCTTTTATCCGACTTTCCTATTCAGGGACAAGAGTGTTAAGCTTAGTGAAGGAGATGAGTTGATATCATAAAAAAAGATCCATTTTGAAGGGTAATATCTATAAATAAGATTATGGCTAAAGCCAGATCAATTTTGATTAAAATTGTTCGTACAATTCTCTAAAAATCAGAAAAGAACTATAATATTTAGACTGGATTATTTATTGAAAAAGTTTGCTCCAGACCAAAATCTAAAATTGAATTTTGACATTTCAAAAATTAAATTTGCTTCTTAATACAAATATTTCGATTAATAGAATAACTTAATTATAAATTGAGAATTTCATTCCAAACAGATTCTGAAACAGGAATCCCTTTTTCAGAGTTTTCTTTTCTATTATTTACCGCTCTTTCTCCCGGATAGCTGATTTGTGAGTCGTGATTTATTGTGGCAGAAGATTTCAAATCTTTTACAATCTCATCAATTACATTGTCTTTTTCATTATACCCTGTCAATTTTTTAGGGTCAATGGTGATAAAAATTTGGGAACAAGATATTTCATCTTCTTTCTGGGCGACTTGATGAACAGCTAACCCGTCAGACAAAATCGCTGCCATTACATCCAATACGAAAGACAGTCCTGATCCTTTCCAAAATCCAATGGGGAGGGTCCTTAGAGATTCTAATATCAAACTTGGGTCATTGGTCAAATTCCCATCGTTATCGTATCCTCCAGTAACGGGTAACTTTTCATTTTTTTGTTCTGTCAATTCCATTGCACCATAAGAGAACTGAGACATGGACATATCTAAAACTACTGCTTCGTCACGATAAGGAATACCTATGACCAAAGGGTTGTTTCCAAGTTTGGCATTCTTAGCGCCCCATGCCGGCATAATGGCTGCAGTATTGCTCCATCCAATAAAAATATACCCTTTTTTTGCCGCCTGCCATGCGTAATAACCCCCACGCATCCAGTGATTTGTATTCGATAGTGCAACACACCCTATTCCATATTTATTGGCCAAATCCAGTGCCTTATTTGTTGCAAAAAAAGCATTCAATGGGCCGGGACCAGATGCCCCGTCCCATTGTTCTATAACCCCTAATTGATTTTTTAATAAAGGTTTATTTTTAGGTATTACATAACCTTTTTTTAGAAAATCGATGAATCTGGGAAACCTATTTACTCCATGAGAGTAAACTCCATCCAAACTGTTTTGGGTGAAGATGTCTGCACATTTTTCAGCATCCTCGCTAGAGAAATCAAAAGCCGATAATTTTTTGATAAAAAGTAAATTCATTTCTGTTGTAGAAATTCGTATTGTTTTTAAAACGCTCATTTTTTTATGATTAAAGTGATATCAACCCTTTGATTACCATTTGTTCTGGATCTATCCAATTTCCAATGGTATTGGGAAATTCGTCAAAATTACAAGAGTGAGTGATCCATTGATTGATATCGATTTTCTTTTTCTCCATCAATTGAATGATTTTTTTGAATTCATTAGGCAGAGCATTTCTTGTTGCCATCAAAGTAAT
>JABGXI010000071.1:0-4002 GCA_018675855.1 Flavobacteriaceae bacterium
AAATTTAGCTTTTGAACAAGAAAAAGATAAACACCTGCGTCTTTTCGCAGAATTTGAAAATTTTAAAAAGCGAACTGCAAAAGAACGAATTGAGTTATTCAAAACAGCCAGTAAAGAAGTGCTTTCTGCTATGATTCCCGTTTTAGATGACTTCAATAGGGCTCAAAAACAATTTGAAATAGACAAAAAAGTTATTGATATTGATGGATTTAATCTTATTTCAAATAAATTTCAAGAAATACTTAAGGCTAACGGTCTTAAAGTCACGGAAGCAAAAATAGGAGATGTTTTTGATGCTGAAATTCATGAAGCAATTACTCAAATTCCATCACCTACAGATGCCGATGTAGGTAAAATTATAGATATTGTAGAAACAGGCTATCAATTAGGCGATCGAATAATTCGCTATCCAAAAGTGGTCGTAGGCCAATAATTATGAAAGAAGATTATTACGATATTTTAGGTATTTCTAAATCAGCTAGTTCATCTGAAATTAAGAAAGCTTATCGAAAAAAAGCAATTAAATTCCATCCAGATAAAAATCCTGGAGATACATCTGCTGAAGCAAGTTTTAAAAAAGCTGCAGAAGCATATGAGATTTTGGGTAATGAAGAAAAACGGGCTAAGTATGATCAATATGGGCATGCTGCTTTTGATGGTAACCAAGGTTTTGGTGGCGGGGGTATGAATATGGATGATATTTTTAGTCAGTTTGGAGATATTTTTGGAGGTGCTTTTGGTGGTTTCGGTGGAGGAGGTGGACAACGCCGAACTAAGGGTACCGACATGCGTATTCGTGTTAAATTAACTCTGGAAGAAATTGCAGCTGGAGTTGAAAAAAAAATCAAAGTCCCTAGAAAAGTTCAATCACCTGGAGTTCAATACGGAACTTGTTCTGCATGTAATGGTAAAGGGCAGGTTATGAAAATCACCAATACCATTTTAGGGAGAATGCAAACAGCTGCTACTTGTGGAACTTGTGGTGGAAGTGGACAGTCATTATTGAATCGCCCAGTTGGAACTGACGCTCAAGGAATGATCAAAAAAGAAGAAACGGTCTCTATAAAAATACCAGCAGGTGTCGAAGAGGGAATGCAATTAAAAGTAACAGGTAAAGGAAATGATGCCCCAGCCAATGGAATTTCAGGAGATTTACTTGTTTTAATTGAAGAAATTATTCATGACACATTTGTTCGAGAAGGAAATCACATGCACTATGATCTATATATTAGTTTATCTGAAGCGACCCTCGGTATTTCAAAAGAATTATCTCTTTTAGAGGGAAAAGCAAGAATTAAATTAGAGTCTGGAATACAATCTGGTAAAACGTTACGACTCAGAGGAAAAGGTTTACCAAGTGTAAATGGTTATGGCACAGGAGATCTTATGGTCCATATAAACGTATGGACCCCTAAAACTTTAAATAAGGAGCAACGTCAATTTTTTGAAAAAATGCTTGAGGAGCCTAATTTCATTCCAAGTCCAGAAAAATCTGACAAATCTTTTTTTGAAAAAGTTAAGGACATGTTTGCTTAATTTTCAAGAATAGTAATATTTTCAGTATACTTTTAACATTAATATTAATAAGGCTTTCGTTTTAATACCATTTTCCTAATCTTTCCTCGAGGATGAGTTTTATTTTTTATGGTATCTTTCATGATGATTTTATGAACGCATTAAGACAATTTATTAAACTTTTTAATCACACATTTACTATTGGTGAAAGTATTTCCTTTACCCCAAAATCAATATTAATTGTTATTCTGGTCTTTGTTCTGACCACACTGTTATTAAAAATTTTCAGAAAAATAATTTATCGCACACTTTCTGATGACGCTAGGGTTAAGTTTAAAAGTGTTTTTTCTTTTTTTAATTATTTTGTCTACACTGTAGTTGTTTTATTAACATTTCAAAATATAGGGGTTAATCTAACAGCAGTTTTTGCTGCTTCTGCTGCATTATTAGTTGGTGTTGGTCTTGCTTTGCAAACGTTTATTCAGGATATAATTTCAGGCATCTTTATACTAGTAGATCAATCAGTTCATGTTGGTGATATAATTGAAGTTGATGGGCAAGTTGGAAAAGTTGAAAACATCAAGTTAAGAACAACTAGGGCGGTTACTCGAGAGAATAAAGTATTAATTATTCCTAACCATAAATTTTTAACATCTATTTTATTTAACTGGACTGAAAATGGCGTTATTACAAAAGAGTTTGTTGCAGTAGGGGTTAGCTATGACACTGATGCAGAGAAGGTAACAGAACTATTGTTAGAAATTGCTGAAGGTCATAAAGCAATTTTAAAAAAACCAATCCCACAAGTTATTTTTAGTGACTTTGGTGATAGTGCCTTACAATTTCAACTTTACTTTGCATTAAGCAGTAGTTTTGTTTCAAATCTTGTAAAAAGTGATTTACGCTATTCAATCTTACTTAAGTTCAAGGAAGAAAATATTGAAATCCCATTCCCACAGCGTACCTTAAATTTTGTTAATCCACCAAAATCTTTACAATGATTAAAGTTTTATTAATCGAAGATGAGGAGTCTATCAGAAGAGTAATGTCTCGAATTTTAAAGGAAGAAAATGATCAATACCAGGTTACTGAGGCCGAAGATGGCAAACAAGGTTTAAACTTGTTATTCAAAAGACATTTTGATTTGGTGTTATGTGACATCAAAATGCCAAAAATGGATGGTATTGAAGTTTTGAAAAAGGCTAATGATAAAATGCTCGGTATTCCTTTTATCATGTTGACAGGTCACGGAAACATTGAAACCGCTGTAGAGGCAATGAAATTAGGGGCATATGATTTTATTTCAAAACCACCAGATTTAAATCGTTTACTGAATTCTGTTCGGCATGCATTAGAAAATAAGTCATTACGTTCAGAAAACACAAAACTTAAAAATAAGGTAGCTCAAAAATATTTAATTATTGGCGAAAGTCTACTTATAGAAGAAGTGAAAAAAATGATTTCTAAGGTAGCTTCAACAGACGCACGCGTTCTTGTAACCGGAGCAAATGGAACTGGAAAAGAATTAGTGGCCCATCAACTTCATCAGCAAAGTGAACGTTTTAAAGAAAACTTTATTGAAGTAAATTGTGCTGCAATTCCATCTGAATTAATAGAAAGTGAGCTTTTTGGACATGTTAAAGGCGCTTTTACTTCTGCTGTAAAAGATCGTTCAGGTAAATTTGAAGCTGCTCACAATGGAATATTGTTTTTAGATGAAATTGCAGATATGAGTTTAGCAGCTCAAGCCAAAGTATTACGGGCCTTGCAAGAGAAAAAAATTCAGAGAGTAGGAAATGATAAAGATATTTTTGTAGATGTTCGAGTCATTGCGGCTACCAATAAAAATTTAAAAGAAGAAATAAAAGAAGGTAGGTTTAGAGAAGACTTATACCACCGTTTAGCCGTGATACTAATTCATGTTCCCTCACTTCAAGAACGCCTTGATGATATTCCTTTACTAACAAATCATTTTACAGATCTATTAACCAAAGAACAAGGACTTGAAAATAAACTTTTCTCTCCAGAAGCACTTCAAAAGCTTAAAAATTATCCATGGTCCGGTAATGTTAGGGAATTACGAAATGTAGTTGAACGCTTAATGATTCTTGGTGATAATCCAATTACTTCTGAAAATATTAATCAATTTGCACCAAAATAACTTAATATGAAGAAATCTTTCTTTTTGTCACTGCTTATTTTTTGCTTCTTTGCATCCAATAGTCAAGAAAGCACTCATCACAAACAAATTAAAACGATTTATGATCTTGCACTAACCCATGGAAATACATACGAATGGTTGGATCATCTTACTAATCAAATTGGGGGTCGCCTTTCGGGGTCATTAAATGCTGAACGCGCAGTTAAGTGGGGGCAAGATGAATTGAGTGAAATCAATTTAGACCGAGTTTATCTTCAAGATTTAATGGTGCCAAAATGGGTACGAGGTACATTTGAATACGCAAGTGTGATTACAGGTCCAGGTAG
>JABGXI010000072.1:0-7026 GCA_018675855.1 Flavobacteriaceae bacterium
CATCAAACCACTTATTTAAAGTATCTAAAGCATCCGGGTAAATATTCGCGGTGGCCATTCGTTCAGGTTCTTCATTGGGAATGTCGTCACAAATGGTTCCGTCAATATCGATTAAATAATTTTTGATTCCATCTGGAAGTACGGGACTTACAACTTCTCCTGATTCAATTTTTTGGTGTAAATAATTTTCTGCTTCTTCTCGTTGCATTTTAAAAAGGTTTAATTATTCGTCTGCCCACTGCAAACGATCTTGATTACTAAATGGCCATGGAGCACCATTATTTTCTATATTTCCCATCATTGAATTTAGCTCAGCAGGGGCTGCTGATTGCTCCATAACTAAATACTGTCGCATATCCATAATAATAGATAGAGGATCAATTTCTATAGGGCATGCCTCCACACAAGCATTACAAGAGGTACACGCCCACAATTCTTCTGGACTAACATAATCGTTTAATAGCTGTTTTTGATCTAATTTAAAAACACCTTTGTTACTATTAAGGTTATCCCCTACTTCTTCAAGACGATCGCGTGTATCCATCATGATTTTTCTTGGAGATAATTTTTTACCGGTTATATTAGCTGGACAAACACTGGAACATCTACCACATTCTGTACAACTATAAGCATTCATGAGCTGAACCCAATTTAGATCAAAAACATCACTTGCTCCAAATTTATCTGGAGCAGAGTTTTTACCCTCAGGAATTAAAAAACTAGGGTCCATCATAGACTGAACTTCGTTCTTAATATTAGCATCAACTGTAAATTTACCTTTAGAATTTAAATTAGCATAAAAAGTATTCGGAAATGCAAGAAGTATGTGTAGATGTTTTGAATAATATAGGTAATTCATAAAAATAAAAATTCCTGATATGTGAAGCCACCAAAAAGAGCGTTCTAAAAATCGAAGATTTTCTAATGAAATTCCCTCAAAAAGAGGTACTATAAATTGAGAAATTGGAAAACTTCCAGCCTTTAAATAATTAGTTGGATCAAGGTCTTGTAAGATACTATCAGTGGCGTTCATTGATAAAAAAAGAAGCATTAATATTACTTCAAAATAAAGAATAATATCGGCATCTACCTTGGGCCACCCTTTCATTTCATCTTTTAAAAAGCGTTTAATCTTCAATATATTTCTACGGGTCCAAAAGAATACAACCGCAACTAATACTAGAAACGCTAGCACCTCAAAAACAGCAATTAAGAAAGAATATAAACCTCCTAAATAAGGGGCAAAAAGACGATGTTTGCCAGTTAATCCATCTAAAATTATTTCTAAAAGTTCAATATTAATGAGAATAAAACCAACATAAACTATAACATGTAAAGTTCCTGCTATGGGGCGGCTCACCATTTTGGATTGACCTAAAGCAACCCGTATCATATTCTTCCAACGAACAGAACGCTGGTCATTTCTATCTAAATCTTTTCCCAAAAAAATATTTCTGCGTATTCGATTAAGGTTTCTAAAAAAAAGACTAGACGAAGTCAATAATAAGAGAAAGAATAAAATGTTTGGAAGGTATTCTATCAAAATTATTTTTTAAGTGTGCTTTTATCTTTTTTCCCAAAAATTGAGAAATGAACGTATTTTTTTGGATCTTCTTTTAAATCAGTCAAAAGTGCTTCTAAAGCTTCAGAAGATTTTAATAATTCTAAATATAATTGATCATCATTAATTAACTTACCTGCAGTTCCATCTCCTTTTTCAAGGGATGATAAAATATTTTTTAGATTACTAGACGCAGACTCTATATTTTTAAAAGTGGTTCCAAACTGAAGATTAGATAGAGAATCGGTTAACTTAACTAAATTACTTGACGTTATTTCAATGTTTCCAAAAGTTGAAGAAAGCGAACGTTCGTTTGAATCAATTAGGATACTCATACTTTTAGAAAGACTATTGATATTTTCAACACTTTCTGTCATTCCTTTCAAAGCTAGTTTTAAATTATTTTGTGATTCATAATTCAAAACATTGCTAACCCCAGCAAAAAGTGAATCTGCAGAGCTTAAAAGACCTTCTATTTTATCTTGTAAAGGAGCAATTTGTTGATTCACTAACTCTGTCAAGCCAGGTTTAATATCGGAAAGAAGAATATCACCTTTTTTTATAGGGTCACCATCATATTTTGGAATTAAAGCAATTGCCTTTCCTCCAATAAGACCTGGCTCATATATTTGAGCTATACTCTGGGATGAGAAAGTAAGATCTTCTCTTATCGAAAATGAAACTTTAATTTTATCATAGGTTTCGTCAAAATTAATCCCAGTAACCTTACCTACAGAATAACCATTAATAGTCACTTTAGCACCTGGAATGAGCCCCTCAACATCACTGTAAATAGCATGAAGTTCTATTTGATTGTCAAATAAGGATGTTCCCTTCAGATAATTAAATCCAAAAATAAAGGTACCTAAACAACCTATAATTAAGATTGCAGTTTTAATTTCCCGTGAAAATTTCAAAATATCATGTGGTTTTGATGCATTACAAATTTAAAAATATTTTTTAGACCCACCTCATTTTAATAGGCGGAGTGCCTCACTAATTGTTATTTTTTTATCCCCATTAAAAGCCACAATAAAAGCGTTTGTATACCCTTTCTTTTTTGCTTCTTTCAAAAAACGTTGAGCATCTTTGTAGTTAGTAGTTTTTTCATAAAAATAGCGATATAAATTAGCTTTTTTTAGTTTAGAGATTTGACGTAATCCTTTAAAATTATAAGGTTTTGTTTTTAAATTTTTTTTACTAGCAGCTATCTGAACTTTAAAGATAATCTTACTAAATGCTTTCTTTTTTGCAGGTTTAATCTCTTGTGATGCTTCATATAAAAATAGCTTTTGAATACTAGCTTCTCTTAAGTGCTTATAATTTATAATTGCTTTTGCAATTGCATTAGACATATTAGATTGACCCTTTGATGAATTCAAAAAAGAACCTTCAGATTTATTTGTTAAAAATCCAGTTTCCACCAGCACACTTGGCATGTAAGTATATTTTAAAACTACAAAACCTGCTTGTTTTACTGTCCTGTCTTTACGTTTTAAATTACTTACAAAGCTTTTTTGAATAGCACCTGCAGCTTCAATACTTTGATCTAAATAGGTTTCTTGCATCAAGATTAAACTTATAACAGACTCTGGATCATTTGGATTAAATCCATCATAATTCTGTTCATAATCGTCTTCCAAAAATATTACGGCATTTTCTTTTTGGGCCACCTTAAAGTTTCGGTCATTTGCATGCAATCCCAATACAAATGTGCCTGCTCCAAAAGCTTTAGGAGAAGTAAAGGCATCGCAATGAACCGAAACGAATAAATCTGCATCAGCTTTATTTGCAATATTGGCACGCTGAATTAATTCAACAAATACATCAGTTTTTCTAGTATAGATAACCTTTACCCCTGGTAGTTTTTCTAATTGTTTTCCAATTTTTAAGACTATATTAAGTGCAATTTTTTTTTCAAAGTACCCATTTCCTCGATTACCAGAATCATGTCCTCCGTGACCAGCATCTAGAACTACAACAAAAGGCTTATTAGTCATTTGTTGAGCAAAAACTTCAGATGTACAAAACAAAATAGACCAAAATAAAAGGGTGATTTGTAAAACCTTATGAAATAAGTAATAAATAGTCTTATGAGAATAAGCTGAAAAATCTTGATGCATCCTATAATTATAGTTAATTTTGATCATTTAAACCAAGCACAACAAATTTAGGGTTTATCGCTTTGCAATCAAAGTTTTATCATATAGCTTGTTTACTATTTTTCTTAGGAGGGTTAGAATTGCATGCACAAGACACAACTCAAAAAATTAATGATAAAATACTTTTAGACAGTATTAGTCAGCCTAAAAAAAAACCATTACTTCTCTCAAAAGTTCGTTATACTGCAAAAGATTGTGTGCGGATTAATCGAAAGGAAAATAAGCTTATTTTATATAATGAAGCAGAACTCTACTATCAGGACATTGAACTCCGTGCTGGTATTATAATTTTAGATTACAAGACCAATGAAGTAAATGCAGGACGAATTGAAATAGATTCTGTTTTAGTTCAATATCCATTTTTTAAACAAGCTGATAATGAGATAAATCCCGATTCTATTCGTTTTAATTTTGATACTCAAAAGGCATTAATCTGGAACTCTAAATCCGGACAAAATGGAATGGATATTTTTGCAGCACTCACAAAAAAACAAAATGACTCGGTATATTTCATAAAAGACGCTAGAGTAAGTACTGCTGGAAAACTCGTGGGTGGTGATGATGAAGGCGGAATTGATTATTATTTTAAAGTTCGTAAAGGGAAAATAATTCCTGGTGGGAAAATTATATCAGGACTCACTAATATGTTTATTGCTGACGTACCCACTCCTGTGGGTATTCCTTTTGCTTATTTTCCGTCATCCCAAACTCAAGAGTCTGGATTTATTATTCCCTCTATTGGTGAGAGTAATCTACGTGGGTATTACATTCAAAATGGTGGATATTATTTAGCCCTATCAGATTATTTTGACTTTACACTTATTGCTGATTATTATACTAATGGGAGTTATGGGTTTAGGGGTGATACTCAATACAACAGACGCTATAAATATAGAGGGAAATTTAGTTTTCGGTATGAAAACCTCATTAATGAAGCCCGTGGACTTCCTGAATATTCAAAATCTACTGTTTTTAATGTTCAATGGAATCACTCCAAGGATGCTAAATCAAGTCCAAATTCTACCTTTTCTGCCTCTGTAAATTTTGGTAGTAGTGATTATTACAGACAATCGGTAAATCAGTTAAACTCTCCGAATTTTCTGAATAACAACTTAAGCTCTTCTATTTCTTATTCTAAAACATTCCCTGCAAAACCGAGGGTAAATGTTTCTATTAATACAGCTATGTCTCAAAATTCACAATCAAAATCTGTTAATCTAACTCTTCCTACCCTTCAAGCAACTATGGAACGTATTTATCCTTTTGCACCAAAAGTTGGTGCTAAAAAAGGATTTTTTCAGAATATTAATTTCCAATATTCTGGACGTGGAGAAAATAGAATTATTACAACAGAAGAAGCTCTGTTTTCGCCTTCGATGTTTGACAATGCTAAAACTGGGATGAAACATAGTATTCCTTTAAGTACCAATTTTAAAATTATTAAATACCTGAGCGTCTCTACTTCTTTTAATTTTGAAGAAGTTTGGACGCAAAATACTATTCGCTTTAATGATTTTAATAAAGAAACTCAGCAAGTTGTAATAGATACAATAAACAATATTGGAGCTTTCAGACAATATAGTTTAAGTGCATCTTTAGGAACTACTATTTATGGAACTGTAAATTTTGGTGAGGATAAAAAAATTCAATCAATACGTCATACCCTTCGCCCTTCGATTAGCTATACAAACCGACCTAGTTTTGAACAATACTACGACACCTATATTGTTGATGCAGATGGAAATACCGCTGAATACACTCGCTACCAGAACAGCTTATTTGGAGTGCCAGGAAAGTCATTGTCAAATAGTATGGGGATTAGTTTAGGAAATAATTTTGAAGCTAAAGTTCGTGATAAAGATTCGACTGCTTCAGGACCAAAAAAAGTAGTTTTATTAAATAATCTAAATATTACTACTGCGCATAATTTTGCAGCAGACTCATTCAGATGGAGTCCTTTAAGAATGAGTACTGGGTTTAGTCTTTTTAAAGGTCAAATGAGTGTTAACACTGGGGGAACTTTTGACCCCTATGCATTAGACGAAAAAAATGTTCGTATAAATACATACAATATAACTAATGGTGGCGGTTTGTTAAGACTTACTAGTGCAAATGTTAATATGAATTATTCTTTTTCTAGCACTCAACTAGGTCGCTCAGGTGATAAAAATAAGCGAGCAGAAGAAGAATCAGCTTCTAGTGGTGGCCGCGAAGATGATCTTTTTGGAAAAGCTGAGGATTTTACTGATCGAAGAATAACAGACACAGAAAATACAGAACCTCCACCTAAATATCCAAGCTATAGAGCCAAAATCCCTTGGGATTTAAAACTAGCTTATTCCCTTACCTATAATAATTCAAGAAATCAACGAGAATTTAGCAATAACTCATTAATGTTTTCTGGAAATATTGAACTAACACCTATGTGGAAAGTTGGACTATCTTCTGGATATGATTTTAAAGGTGAAGGATTTACCTACACCCAATTACGTTTTAATCGCGATCTTAAAAGTTGGAGGCTAAATTTTAGCTGGGTACCTTTCAGCGATAGAGCTTCCTGGAACTTCTTTATTGGTATAAAATCAGAATTATTAAGCGATATAAAATATGAAAAGCAAAGTGAACCAAACCGCTCCTATTGATTTAAAAATTATAGTATCTTTAAATCAACCTAGTTTTTTATGAAAAAAGAAATAATCACAACACTCAATGCTCCAGCACCTATAGGCCCTTATAATCAGGCAATTAAAGTTGGTAACACCCTTTATGTTTCAGGTCAGATCCCAATCAATGCTAAAACAATGGAAATTTTTAATGGTACGATTAAAGAAGAAACTGAATTAGTTATGCTTAATTTAAATGCAGTATTGGAAGCTGCAAGTATGTCCTTTGAACATGTCGTAAAAACAACTATTTTCCTTAGTGATATGGAAAATTTTGGAAAAGTAAATAATGTGTATGGAACATATTTTGACAATGATACTGCACCAGCACGTGAGACAGTGGCTGTAAAAACATTACCAAAAAATGTGCGCATTGAAATTTCAATGATTGCAGTTAAATAGAGATTCTTAAGATTTTAGTTCAATTAAATTTTTGTGAAAATTGACCAGCTCATCTATTGGGCGTTGAACAATTATTCCCATTGATAAACCGTGAACTTTTAAGGCTCGCTCAATTTCATTTTTTAAGAAAAATGAAATTGATCCAATAAAGTGAATTGGAATTTCTCTTGCGTCTTCAAATTGAAGTATTTGATGCTTTATAAAACGATCAAGACCTTTTGCAATAATGTCTTGAAAA
>JABGXI010000073.1:0-16148 GCA_018675855.1 Flavobacteriaceae bacterium
ACTTGCAATAGAAGAGCAAAATAAAATCTCTAAAATTATTGGAGGATAAATTATTCCCAGTAGTCATAAACCAGCACATCGGTAGTAAAGGGCACAAATAATTTAACAAACTTTTGATGTACAGGATGTGGGAGATATATGCTATCTCTATCTTTAGCTGTAGAAAATTTCATTGTTAAACTATGTGAAAATCCTTGTCCTAATCCCTCTGGCGATACATTCTCTCCAAAATTTAAATCAAGAACTCCTTGAATTTGCTGCAAGCTATAAGCTCCATCTATTATTTTCTGAAAGTCATCAGGTAAAATATCTTTTTTAAATTTTATTAAGACTAGGTGAACTAGTCTTTTCGAAGCTAATAATTCAGCTTGTTCATTTTTCTTTTCATTATGGCTTTTTTCTTTTTTAGCATTATTATTTATTGTTTCATAAGTGAAAGCAGGTGCTGTTAAAAATAACATAGATAATAGTGTAAGTGCCTTTTTCATTTTTTAGGTTGTTATATAGCTCAAGATATGAATTTCACAGAATCTATAATTTCATTGACTTTTTAAGTCTTATTAGATAAGAAACCTTTAAAAAAACTAACAGCAAAATAAGAAGTAGATTTTTCATACTGGTTTTTTTTATTGAACTAAGAGAGCACCATATACATTTTCTCTGAGTGCATCTCCATATTCATTCGAATAAGGTAACATTTGGGTCATCCATATTGCAATAAGATTTTGCTCAGTATGAATAAAAAAATGTGTTCTAAAATAGCTCCCCATGAAAGCTGTCCTTTGTTTTCATATCCTTCAGATATATATTTGTTGCGGGGGTAAAATTAAAGGTTAATCGATGTAATCAGAGGTTTTTTTTTAACCATAGACATATTTCCTTCAGTAAGCTCTTCAATCCACTTTACCAGGAATTAAACAAGCTAAAAATGAAGCAAGTAATGATTTGCCTTTTAACAAAAGTTTAAAGAAAAATTATGATAGCATTGTGAGAATTTATTTTTTTAGAGTGGTAATATCGTGTATACTTTATTTCGTTGTTTAGATTTTAGTTAAAGTTGAATGCGCCTCTAATTAATTTTAGTGGCGTTTTCTTTTACTTCAATCATTTAAAAACTATGAAGCAATAAAAAATGAAAAGAACAGCAAATAAAATTACAGGTCTTGAGAAAAATTCTTTCGTAACACAAAAATAACGTTTTCTATTTATTATCATTTTAGATCTCTTTTTGGGTTAAATAGTGCTTTTCTGTGAGAAGAAAATATAGGCCTTTTATGAGAGTTTTGTGAGAGTTGGGAAATAAAAAAAAACCCTCACTTTACGTGAAGGTCAGTTATAATTAGTGGGCGCTAAGGGATTCGAACCCCTGACCCCTTGGGTGTAAACCAAGTGCTCTGAACCAACTGAGCTAAGCGCCCTAAATAGAACTTAATTTACTGTCAATAATGATCGCAAAGATAAAATTAAAACTCAAATTCCAAACTATTACGATTTAAAATTTACTTTTATTTAAGTAAGACAATATTTCAGCAACAACAAAAGTACTGCCACAAATAAAAATCAAATCTTTTCCACTAGCTGCTTTAATTGTAGCTTCATATGCCACCGATAAACTTTCAAAAAACTGTATGGATCGCTTTTCAGAAATTAAGTTATTTTTTAATTCTTTAACGGGGAGACCTCTTTCAAGATTAGGACAGCTTAAATAATAAGAAGCGTTTTCTGGAAATAATGATAATAAGGGGGAAATTTCCCTTCCTTTAACAAAGCCCATTATGATATGTAATTTTTTAAAAGATTCTTCCTGTAATTGTTTTGAAAGAAAAAGCAAACCCTCTTTA
Organism: Flavobacteriaceae bacterium; assembly: GCA_018675855.1. GTDB lineage: Bacteria > Bacteroidota > Bacteroidia > Flavobacteriales > Flavobacteriaceae > MS024-2A. Next base: position 1,842 of record JABGXI010000073.1, read on the forward strand.
TTATGCCCTACATCTGCTATGATCTTAGGTGACGTATTTAACACCTGCCATCGACCTGATAACTGAGTATTTAAAACAACATTTAAAAGTCCTTTTTGAATTATACCCGGTGTTAAATTTTTCAAATGAAGAAAGTCTAAAGCACCTAGTAGGGTTTGAACATTTAATTGCTGATAGGAGCCTTTTAAATCTGTTAAATACTTTGAAGATATTGTTTCAGCAAAAAGAATGGGTGATTTTTTTTCTATTGCAATTTCATTAAATATATCTTCTGTTTCAGCATCTTTCTCTCCAACAACCACTGGAACACCATTTTTTATAATACCTGCTTTTTCTCTAGCAATTTTAGATCGTGTAGTACCCAAAAATTGAGTGTGATCTAAGCCTATATTAGTAATTAAAGAAAGAATAGGAGTAATAATATTAGTGGCATCAAGTCGTCCACCTAAACCAACCTCTATTACGGCATAATCCACTCTCTCTTGTTTAAAATAAGAAAAAGCCATACCAACAGTCATTTCAAAAAAAGAAAGGTGTTTCGCCTTAAAATAAGATTTGTGAATTGAAACAAAGTCAACCACGTTTTGCTCAGGAATCATGGAACCATTAACTTTAATCCTTTCTCTGAAGTCAAGCAAATGAGGTGAAGTATAAAGTCCTACTTTATACCCTGCTTGTTGTAAAACAGAAGCAAGCATGTGAGAGGTTGACCCTTTTCCATTGGTTCCGGCTACATGAATGCATTTAAAGCTTTTGTGAGGCAACCCCAGATAGCTATCTAAAGCAAGCATCGCATCAAGTCCAGGACGATATGCTGCAGCTCCTTTTCGCTGATACATCGGAAGCTTTGAAAACATCCATTGTAAAGTTTCTTGATATGACATCAACGTTTATTCTCCTAATTTAAATTGAATAACCACAAAACCAACCTGCTCTAATGGTGCTTTGGTATCTGCATACCATTTATGTAATAAGGCAGTTTTTTTGGCAGGAGCTAAAAGGCATGGATGTGTATTAGTGCTCCCCTTAACACCTGGCTCTGCAAAGACAACTTTGCCTTGATTATTTACTGTAATCCGAACAACAACTGTCCCTTCTTGGTTACACTCTTGAACTACTTTTCCATTAGATTGTAAATTTCGTCCATTCAAACCATATCCTTTTCCTTTACCTCCTAAACCAGCCGTATTATAATAACTCGAAGAATAAAGATCACCTGTTTGTTTTCCTTTATCACCTGCGATGACATCATCACCTTCTCCTTCAACAACTTCTCCTTGTTGGGTTTTATTTTTGAGTAAATTTGACACCATATTTTTTGTTGCTTCTGAAACTTTAGAAATTTTTTTTTGGGGTGTAGCTTCTGTAACTTTTTCAGGCGTTTTAGTTTCTTGCTGAATCTCTTTAATAACAGTTTCTTTTTCAGGAAGAGAAACTGTTGACTCTTTTTCTGTAACAACATCACCAAATTTAATAGGTTTTGGGGATGGTTGTGTGATATTTACTTGAGTTTTTTCAACTGTATTTTTCGCAACAACAGCAGGTTTTGATTCCACTAATTCTTGAGGCTGCACATTACCACTACCTTTAGTTGAAGTACCAAAATTAACCTCCATTCCATAACTTACTGGGGGATCGTAATAGGTAAGTCCCAAAATAAAAAATAGTAATATAAATAATACTGCAAAAATTGCAGTAAGTCCAGCAGATTTTTTTTTGTGAGGAGTATTTAAAAATTCCATTAAACTATTTAAGGTGAGTCTACAGCTAAAACTACTTTAATCCCATTTTTGTTGGCTATATTCATAACATATACCACTTGATCAATTGCAACTTTCTTTTCAGTTCGCAAAACAATTGAAGGAGTTTTAAACGACGACAATGTCTTAATCAAGAGGGTCTCTAACCTTTGTTTTGATATTTTATCTGAATCTAAATAAAATTGATTTGAATTAGTGATGGTGATGGCTACTGTATTTCGGTTTTCGGTTTTTCCGTCTGCTTGAGGAAGTTTAACATCAAGTGTATTCAATTGTTTCGCAAGGGTTGAAGCGATCATAAAAAAGATAAGTAACAGAAAAACTACATCAGTCATTGACGACATATTAAATTCTGGTTTAATCTCATTTCTTCCTCTTAATTTCATGTTAAGCCGGTTCGTTAAGTAAGTCTAAAAATTCCAAGCTTGTTGCTTCCATTTGATATACCGCTTTATTAGTTTTCACAACTAGATGATTATAGGTTATGTATCCAAGAATTCCAACAATCAAACCTGCAACTGTAGTAGTCATTGCAGTATAAAGACCATCTGCAAGTAATTGCATGTCAATGTTACCTCCTGCGTTAGAAATTTCAAAAATGGAAAGAATCATTCCAATCACAGTTCCTAAAAAACCTAACATTGGAGCAGCCCCAGCAATTGTGGCTAGAATACTAATGTTTTTTTCTAGCTGATAAACTTCCAATCTTCCTGCGTTCTCGATGGCTGTATTGATGTCATCTAAAGGGCGACCAATACGAGAAAGTCCTTTATGAACTAATCTTGAAACAGGTACGTTTTCAGTCGAACACAGTTCTTTTGCACCTTCAACTTTTCCATTCATTACAAACGTTCTTATTTGAGGCATAAAGTTGGGGCCAACTTTGACAGCAGAACGAATTGCAAACAAACGTTCAAAATATATGTAGACTACCATTAAAAGTAAAAAGAATAAGATTCCAATTATTAACTGTCCTCCTAAACCGCCGTTTTTAATCAACTCAATTATGGAAAGTGTTTTTTCTGTTTGCAAAGGTGAGACTTCTTGTAGGGTTGTTAAAATCATATTTGATTATTGATATTTACTTTAAAACGATTTTTATTTCAAAAAATTCTATAAATAAGTTTAAAGGACGTAATTCCTAATAAGAATGAAAACAATAAAGCCTCCTGAAAATCCAGCCAATGCTAATAAAGTAATCTTTTTGAGATACCAAAAAAAGTCTATTTTTTCCATTCCCATTGCTACTACTCCTGCAGCAGAGCCAATAATTAACATGCTTCCTCCGGTTCCAGCAGAATAGGCGATTAAATGCCAAACAGGATCATCCATTCCCATAGAGAACATGCCCATACTTGCTGCTACTAATGGGACATTATCAATTACTGCAGATCCAATTCCTAGAAGTCCAACTACAATGTCTGTATTTGGAATAAAGGTATTTAAGCCTTCCGCAAAAGTAAAAAGTATTCCTAAAGATTCTAGAGCTGCTACGGCAAGAAGTATTCCTAGAAAAAATAAAATACTTGGTAATTCAATTTTAGATAATGAACTATGAACAGGACTCGAAGTTTGGTGAGCGTCACTTTCCTCATCTATTGAAGTAATATTGATTTTTGCTTTACTAAAAATTTCAGCAAAAGTAGCTACAATTGCTAGTGATAACATCATTCCGACATATGGGGGTAAATGGGTTAATGTTTTAAAAACGGGAACAAATACAATGGCTGAAAGCCCTAGATAAAGCATCGTACCCCCTCGTTTGTGAATTACTGTATTTGGATCTTCTTCAATTGAATCGATATCTCCCTGAAAAGCCGGTAAAAAAGTGGCTATTACTATTGGAATTATCAAGCAAACTATTGAAGGTACTAACACATAACTTATTAGTTTCAAAGTTGTTACTTTATCTCCAATCCACAACATAGTGGTAGTCACATCACCAATAGGTGACCAAGCACCTCCGGCATTTGCTGCTACAATAATTAAACCTGCAAACCATAATCGGGTGTCACGATCATGAATTACCTTTTGTAGAATAGTAATCAAAACAATGGTTGCAGTAAGATTATCAATAATAGCTGAAAGTATAAAGGCTAGAATTCCAAAAATCCAAAGAAGCCCCTTTTTACTTTTAGTTTTAATGAAGTTTTTGATGGTATAAAAACCATTGAAATAATCAATGATTTCTACAATAGTCATAGCCCCTAATAAAAACACAATAATCTCAGCTGTTTTACCGAGGTGATGTAGTAAAATTTCATCTAAATGAGACGGTTGCAATTCTTTAAGCTCAGCATTTACCTCAAAAACAGGCAAGTGTGCTAATGAAATAATAGCCCACATTAATGCCATCATTGCTAAAGCAGGGATTAATTTATCTACTTTTAAATTATGCTCTAAGGTGATTGCCAAATAGCCTAAAACGAAAAGAACAATGATAACAGTTTCCATAATTCAATTTAGGGTTTATAAATCATAAATATACATTTCTTTAACCTTAATACTATTTTATGGATAAAAAATACAGCCGGAACTATGATCCACGGATGCCCCTGTTACAGAGGACAAACAATTTACTTCATTCCTAAAGCGTAATACCCCTAAAAAACCAAAGATTAAAGCTTCTTTAAAGTCAATTAATTTTTCATCTGGCAAAAATAGAGTTGCTAAACAATCCGTTTTTAATAGAGACATTAAAAATAGATTCTTAGCTCCCCCTCCTGTAACTAAAACACGTTGATTTTCAGAAAAGTTTCTGCTAATTTCAAAACTTATATGTCTGGCATAGGTGTGCAGAATATTTTCAACTTTATTATCATTAAATTTTGTTAAAAGTGGAAAAATAATGGAATTAACCCATTCAATTCCTAATGATTTTGGAGAATCAATTTTATAAAATTTCAAAGCACCTAGGTCACTAAATAATTCTGGAATTAATGTCCCATTTTTCGCCAGTTCTCCCCCTTTATCAAAAGGCATTCCTTTTTTTTCGGCTAATAAATTCATAACAGTATTTACTGCGCATATATCATATGCAATAACATTGCCATTTTTAGACATTGAACCATTAGCAAATCCTCCCAAATTCAAACATGCATTATAATCTGGGAAAAGTAATAAATCACCCATAGGAACTAAAGGAGCTCCTTGTCCACCTAACAAAACATCTTGAGCTCTAAAGTCACAAATTACGGTCTGTACAAGCTGTTTTGCTAAGGCTTCTTTATTCCCTATTTGATAGGTTATACCACGATCTGGTTCATGAAAAATAGTGTGTCCGTGAGAACAAATCAAATCAATTTCTCTAAGATTCTTAGAATTAATAAACTTAAGAATGGTATCTCCTAAGAGTTTTGTGTATTGCAGATCTTTCTCTGCCAAAATTGTTGTAGAAGATCGATGTAAATTTTGTAAAATTAGCTTCCAATCTTCTGAATATGAATAAGTTTCTGCTTCAATTATATGAAAAGTCCAATGCTCTTTTTTTTCAAAACGAATATATGCAAGGTCTATCCCATCAAGAGATGTTCCAGACATTACTCCTATAACGTTATAGACTAATTTTTCCACTTTTAGTTTTTTTCAGCATTAAACAAAGAAAGAAAAATTTAAAGTATTTATAGTTTTTGGCTTAAAAATTAAAAATATATGAAATTTGGACTCTAAAAATTATAATATTACAAAACAACTGGATTTATCTTTGATATTTGTATTAGCAGGTTAAATAGATTCTTATTTTTGTTATTCCCCAAAATTTGAATTTTATGTTGCCAGCTAAACAAGGACTTTATAACCCAGATTTCGAACACGATAATTGTGGTGCAGGTTTTATTTGTAGTTTAAAAGGAATCAAAACCAACGATATCATTCACAAAGCGCTTGACATTTTAGATAAGTTAGAGCATAGAGGTGCTGTAAGTGCCGATGGAAAAACAGGTGACGGGGCTGGAATATTAATAGAAATTCCACATGACTTCCTCACTAAACAATGTGATTTTAAACTTCCAAATGCCAATGAATATGCAGTTGGAATGGTGTTTCTTCCAAAAAAAGAAAATCAACGAAGCTATGCTGTCGGTGTTTTTGAGGCCGAAATCAAAAATCAAGGACTAGAAGTGTTAGGCTGGAGAAAAGTTCCCGTAAATCCTGATGTGATGGGAAGTATCGCTTCACAAACAGAACCACATATCATGCAAATTTTTGTGGGAAGAGGAAATCCAGAATTAAGCGACAGCGAATTTAACATCAAACTATTTATTGCACGTAAAATAAGTGAACATACTATTTTAAATTCCAAGCTATCACAAGCTTCTTATTTTTATCTTCCTAGTTTGTCTACTCATACTTTGATCTACAAAGGTTTATTGATTCCAGAAGACATTAAAGGTTACTACCAGGATTTATCAGATCCATTAGTGGTTACAAGATTAGCATTAGTACATCAGCGTTTTTCAACAAACACCTTCCCCACTTGGGACTTAGCGCAACCTTTTAGATATATGTGTCACAACGGTGAAATAAATACATTTAGAGGGAATTTTAGTCGTATGCAAGCTAGAGAAGAATTGCTTGAAAGTGATTTATTTGGATCTGACATCAAAAACATATTACCCATTATACTCAAAGGTAAATCAGATTCTTCTTCAATGGATATGGTTGTTGAGCTATTACTTGCAACCGGTAGATCCCTTCCTGAGGTAATGATGATGCTTGTTCCTGAAGCTTGGGAAAAGCACACTTATATGGATGATGATAAAAAAGCTTTTTATAAATATAATGCTTGTATTATGGAACCTTGGGACGGTCCTGCTTCTATACCCTTTACAGATGGCAAATACATTGGTGCGCTCTTAGATAGAAATGGACTTCGTCCTTCCCGTTACTCAGTAACAAAGGATGGTTACGTAGTGATGTCTTCAGAAACTGGTGTTCTTGATATTGCACCGGAAAATATTGAACGTCATGGTCGCCTTGAGCCTGGTAAAATGTTTTTAGTAAATATGGACGACGGTCGTATCATTGAAGATGACGAAATCAAAAAAGAAATCACTACCAGGCGTCCTTATAAGAAATGGCTAGATGAAAATCTTTTACCCTTAAAAGAAGTCCCATACACTGGTAACGTAACTCCAACTGAAAAAGAAGATTTTGAAACACGAATGCGAATTTTCGGATATACGCAAGAGGATTTAAAAACTATTATAACTCCCATGAGTACACTTGGAAAAGAAGCCATGGGCTCTATGGGAATTGATACGCCTCTTGCAGTATTGTCTAAACGTCCTCAGTTATTGTACAATTATTTCAAACAGCTTTTTGCTCAGGTAACCAATCCGCCATTAGATGGAATTCGCGAGGAAATTGTAACCGATACTAGTTTAACCATTGGAAGTGAATTTAATTTATTTGAAATTTCTCCTCAACATGCGAAAAAATTAAGTATTCAAAATCCTGTAATTTCTAATGAAGATTTAGATAAAATCAGATTTATTGAGCATAATGATTTTAAAGCATCTACGATTTCAATACTCTATGAACTTAATGGACGTTTGAATAGTTTGGAAGAAGCTTTAGAGGACATGATTAAGGATATTAATAAAGCTCTAGCATCAGGAGCAAACATTATCATTCTTTCAGATCGTGGGGTTTCTGCTTCCATGGCACCCATCCCAATGCTTCTGGCTACAGCCCACGCACACCATGCATTAAAACGCTTAAAGAAACGTTCCAAGTTTGGAATTATTATTGAATCTGCAGAGCCACGTGAACCACATCATTTTTCACTCTTATTTGGCTATGGTGCTAGTGCCATTAACCCTTATATGATTAACGAAATTATTATTCATCAGGCAGCAGAAGGAACCATTGATGTGACTGCAGAAGTTGGAATTCAAAATTTCAATCAAGCTATTGCAAAAGGTATTGTCAAAGTCATGAATAAAATTGGAATATCTACACTTCACTCCTACAGAGGTGCTCAAATTTTTGAAGCTCTTGGTCTTTCACAAAAATTAATTGATCGTTTCTTCGTCAATACTGCTTCTCGAATTGAAGGAATTGGTCTCTATGAAATTGAAAAAGAAATTAACGCTCGTCACACAAAAGCATACATTCATGAATCCAATCTTGGCCTCCCTCTAGAAATAGGAGGTGATTACCGTTGGAGAAGAGATGGAGAAGATCACGTTGTCAATCCTACATCTATTGCAAGCTTACAACAAGCAGTTCGTCAAAACAAACCGGAAAGTTATGCGACTTTTGCTAAAATGATTAACGATCAAAACGAAAAAATAATGACTCTTAGAGGGCTCTTTGAATTTTCTAGTTTTGACCCAATTCCAATTGATCAAGTAGAACCTTGGACGGATATAGTAAAACGTTTTAAAACAGGTGCCATGTCTTTGGGGTCGATTAGCCAAGAAGCACATGAAAATTTAGCCATTGCAATGAATCGTATTGGGGGGAAAAGTAATTCTGGAGAGGGAGGAGAAGACAAACGTCGTTTCCAACCAGATAAAGATGGGAATTGGAGAAATTCAGCTATAAAACAAGTTGCCTCTGGCCGTTTTGGAGTGTCCAGTCACTACTTAAGTTCAGCTAAAGAAATTCAAATTAAAATGGCTCAAGGAGCAAAACCGGGTGAAGGGGGTCAACTTCCAGGGCCAAAGGTTAATCCATATATTGCTTCCGTGAGAAATTCAACTCCTTACGTAGGACTTATTTCTCCTCCACCACATCACGATATTTATTCTATTGAAGATTTAGCACAGTTAATTTATGACCTTAAAAATGCCAACCGAGCGGCAAGAATAAATGTTAAATTAGTTTCAGAAGTTGGAGTGGGAACTATTGCTGCTGGGGTTGCAAAAGCAAAAGCAGATGTTATATTAATCTCTGGTTATGATGGTGGAACAGGAGCATCTCCTCTAACCTCACTAAAACACGCAGGACTTCCTTGGGAACTTGGTATCGCAGAAGCACAACAAACACTGGTAATGAACGACCTTAGAAGTCGTATTGTATTAGAATGTGATGGTCAAATGAAAACTGGCCGTGATGTTGCAATTGCTTGTCTTTTAGGTGCTGAAGAATTTGGATTTTCTACAGCTCCTCTTATTTCCTCTGGATGTATTATGATGCGCGCTTGTCACTTAAATACTTGCCCGGTTGGAATTGCAACACAAGATCCGGAACTACGGAAAAACTTTAAAGGAAAACCTGAGCATGTTATTAATTACATGTACTTTATTGCAGAAGAGTTGCGTGGGATTATGGCAGAACTTGGATTTAGGACCATTGATGAAATGGTAGGACAATCACAAAAAATAAACATGACAAAAGCACTGGACCATTACAAAGCGCAAGGCATTGATCTTTCAAATATTTTATACAAGCCTAAAGTTCCTAGCTCAGTTAGAGAACGAAACACCAAAGAACAAAATCATGGTTTAGAGAATGTTCTGGATTTTGATATTTTAAGACAAGCTCATCCTGCACTTTACAGAAAAGAAATACAACATTTAGAGTTCAATATTAAAAATACTAATCGAACGGTCGGAGCAATTTTGAGCAATGAAATTTCAAAAATTCATGGGGCTGATGGCTTACCAAAAGATACTTTGAGTTTAAAGTTTAAAGGAACTGCAGGACAAAGTTTTGGTGGTTTTGCTACCCACGGACTTTACATGAAAGTTGAAGGTACTGCCAATGATTATTTTGGAAAAGGTCTCTCGGGTGCAACTATTGTTGCGCAAGTGCCAGTAAAAGCGACATTTGTTCCTCATGAAAATGTGATTGTAGGTAATGTTTGCCTCTATGGAGCTACTGCAGGTGAAGCATACATAAACGGTATTGCGGGAGAACGATTCTGTGTTAGGAATTCAGGAGCGTCAGCAGTAGTCGAGGGAATTGGAGACCATGGCTGTGAATATATGACAGGTGGAATTGCTGTTGTTCTTGGTGATTTTGGAAGAAACTTTGCTGCTGGTATGAGTGGTGGAATTGCCTATCTATTCAATGAAAACAGTTCTTTTGATGAGAAAAAATTTAACTTAGAAATGGTAGAGTTGGAAGATCTTCAAGAAAGCGATCGTGAAACACTTCAAGGTCTTCTTCAGAACCATCTTGACTATACCAAAAGTCCAAAAGCAGCCACTATTTTATCAAACTGGCCAAAATCAAGTAAAAAATTCATTAAAGTTATGCCAACTGATTACAAACGTGCTTTGGAAATGATTGCAGATCAAGAAAGTGAACAAACAGTATAAATCATGGGAAAAATTAAAGGTTTTATGGAATTTGACCGTCTCAATGAGTCGGTAATTAATCCAAAGGAGCGTATCAATAATTATAACGAATTTACAGTAGCTCCCAAAGAAAAAGAATTACAAGAACAAGGAGCTCGTTGTATGGATTGTGGTGTTCCATTTTGTCACAGTGGTTGTCCTTTAGGGAATTTAATTCCTGATTTTAATGATGCTGTATACCAAAATGAATGGCAACGTGCTTTAGCCATTTTACATAGTACCAACAATTTCCCCGAATTTACAGGAAGACTTTGCCCCGCTCCTTGTGAAGAAGCTTGTGTATTAGGAATCGTAAGCCCACCTGTATCAATTGAATTAATCGAAAAATATATTGTAGAGAGAGGATTTTCAGAAGGCTGGATTAAACCACAACCTCCTGAATCAAGAACAGGAAAAACAGTTGCTGTTATTGGCTCAGGTCCTGCCGGACTTGCAGCAGCCCAACAATTAAATAGGGCAGGACATTTGGTAACCGTTTTTGAACGTGATAATAAAGCCGGTGGCTTACTTCGCTATGGAATTCCAGACTTTAAAATGGAAAAAAATATTATAGATCGTCGACTAGATGTTTTAGAAGCAGAAGGAATTACTTTTAAATGCAATGTAGAAATTGGAAAAACCGTAACAGCCGGATCTCTAGAAAATAAATTTGATGCAGTGGTACTTGCCACTGGCGCAACTATTAAGAGAGGTCTCCCTATCCCAGGCTCAGATTTAAATGGTGTGGAACAAGCGATGGAATTTCTTCCCCATAACAATAAAGCTGTTGATGGACAAATTGAGCGTAAAGTAAAATATATTGCCAAAGATCGAGATGTTATTGTCATTGGAGGGGGAGATACGGGTTCAGACTGTATTGGAACTTCAAATCGACAGGGTGCAAAAAGTGTTACTAATTTCGAACTTATGCCTAAGCCTGCTGAAGGAAGAACAGAAGAACACCCATGGCCATATTGGCCCTTCAAATTGAAAACAAGTTCTTCTCACCAAGAGGGTATCCATAGAGAATGGAGTATCTTGACTAAAGAATTTGTTGGAGATATATCTGGTAAGCTTATAGGGTTAAAAACAGTTGAAGTTAAATGGAAAAAAATTCCAGGAGAGCGTCCACAACTTATTGAAAAAAAAGGTTCTGAAAAAGAATGGCCTTGTGATTTAGCTCTTTTAGCGCTTGGTTTTACAGGTCCTGAAAAAACAGTGCCAGAACAATTTGGTCTAGCACTAGACGAGCGTGGAAACATTAAAGGTGAAAACGATTATCAAACACAAAAACCATCCATTTTTACAGCAGGTGATTGTAGAAGAGGACAGTCATTAATTGTTTGGGCTATTTCTGAAGGCCGAGAAGCAGCTCATCAAGTAGATACTTTTTTGATGGGAAAATCAACACTTCCACAAAAGAATATGGCTGGTGATTTAATAACCGTTTGAAAAATTCAATTAAATAACTTTTTCGAGAAAATATAAACTTATTAATTAAATAGGCTTATTTATATTTGTCGAAATCTTTTTTTAATGCGTCATTTATTCCTTCTACTTAGTTCTCTGTGCCCCCTTTATATAATTGCTCAGAAAACACTTCCCACCTTTGATGGAATCGTATCAGATAAAGAATGGGTAAATGCAGAAAAATTCAAGATAAATTATGAAATAGAACCTGGAAACAATGAACCTTCAATTCATGAAACCGAAGTTTTTATTACTTATTCCAAAACCGATTTATATGTAGGTTTTCTCGCTTATGCTGACATGAAAAAATTGCGTTCTTCAATACGCAATAGAGACGAAGGATACTTAGATGATAATGTTATGATTGGAATTGATACTTATGGAGATGGACGCTACATGATATCACTGGGATCTAACCCTGAAGGGAATCAATTGGACTTGAAGTTTTCATCCTCTGGAGATACTGATGTTTCTTACAATATCAGTTTTGAATCAAAAGCAAGTAAGCATAAAAACAGTTACCATGTAGAATTAAAAATTCCTTTTGCAGTACTACAGTTTAATAAAGCTGATGAAATGAAGTGGAATGTTTTACTTTACCGCGGAACCTATTCAGATTCAAACCGAAGTGAAAATATAAATTTTCCCATTGATTTAAACAACCCTTGTTTACCCTGTCAAACAAAATCAAACATTACATTAAAGAATATTGAATCAAAAAATAGAGTAAGTCTATTGCCTTACGTTTTTGGAGGGCTCTCTGACGTTCAAGAAAACGAAAATCTAAGTTATGAAAAACCATTTGGTGATGTTGGTCTAAGTGGTCTTTTCGATCTAAACAATATTACCTCCTTAGAATATGCAATAAATCCTGATTTTTCTCAAGTTGAAGCTGACGTTTCGCAAATAACGGCCAACAATACCTTTGCTGTTTTCTTTGAAGAGCGTAGAGCTTATTTTAACGAAGGAAATGACATAATTGACACTAGACTAAACACTGTTTATACAAGGTCTATAAACAAACCTATTTTTTCCTCAAAACTAATTACTCAAGGAGAAAAACAACGCATATATTGGCTAGCTGCTTATGACGAAGCCTCTCCTTATTTAATTGCGGGTGAAAATCGATCTTATTTTGGCAAAGGAGGTGCTTCATTTTCAAATATTTTTAGATACCAACGCACCTTTGATCGCGGTAGTAATATAGGCTTTTTAACCACTAACCGCTTTTTCAAAGAAGGTGGTTCAGGAAATACTATTGGAATTGATGGCATCTATAGATTTAAGAAATCATATACTGCTTCCTTTGAATTTAACAAAAGTATTACACTAGAGCCTACAGCAAATTGGATTGATGAAAACGAAAAAATTAAAGATAAAAACACACAATTGGACGGAGAAGAGAGCCAAGGAGATGCATTCTACTTTTCCGTTCAGCGTAATACAAAAAATTGGAATTCTGAAATTGAGTACGAACAGTATTCTCCACATTACCATACACCTATCGGATTTGTAACCCAAAATAGTATGCGTTTTTTAAGTGGTAATCATGGCTATCAACACTTTTTTAACAAAAAAAATTATGTTAAACAGTTAGGTGTATACTTTGGAAGTGAAATTAGATATAATTATGAAAACCTACTTAAATATCAGGATATAGGTACGTCTATTGATTTACAATTAAGTGGAAATATTCAAACAGGTATTGAATATAATTTTATCATAAGTGAAGAGTTTGAAGGATTTAATGGGACAAATATGCATGACTTTGAGTTTTTCGTTTCTTATAATCCTACAGAAAAAGTAAGCCTTCGTTTATTTACAAATATTGGTGAGTCTATTGTTTATGATGAAGAAAATCCTGCGACAGGTAATAACATGTTTATTGGAACATTTAATAGTTTCCAAATTACTCCAAAATTAACCTTGAGCCCAAGTTTTCGATACTCTCAGTTAAAAAATAAAAATGATGACAGCTTTTATTTTAGAGGTTATATTGCGCGTACTGAAATCAATTATCAATTTAACAACACTCTTTCTTTTAGACTTATTGGAGAATTTAATGACTTTGATGAAAACTTTTTTTATCAGCCCCTATTAAAATGGAATCCAAATCCATTTACAATTTTCTATATTGGCGGTACAAATGGTTATTCCATTTTAAATACTAGTAACAAATATGGAATTGAAAATAGTCAGCTTTACTTGAAATTTCAATACCAGTTTGATTTATAAAAATTGACACTAAGTGATATTACATTAATAAACTGAAAATTACAATATTTGAAATGTTTAACTTGGAACATAAATTCTAATATAAAAAATGAGGAAAATTATTCTAGCTGTCTTATTTTCTTTAATACCAATATATAGTTTTTTTACCTGGATATATATATTCAATAAATTCATTGATATAAATCAAGCAGATAAACTTCTTGAATACAACAAAATGTTTTTTAATATTTCTATTAATCAAACAACACTTTCATTAGTAAATCTATCATTGGCAATTACTTCAATATACTTTCTTAAAAAAGCTGAAGTCAATCAGAATAAAATATTGAAAATATTTCGTTTATTAACACTATTACTTATAGTTTTAATTAGCATGTTTAATATTTGGGGCTGGTTATAAAAAGCAAACTTTTAGGCAAAAAAAAGACCCATTCACGATTGTGAATGGGTCTTCGAGGAAGGCGGCGACATACTCTCCCACCGGATGGCAGTACCATCTGCGCTAATAGGCTTAACTTCTCTGTTCGGAATGGGAAGAGGTGAGCCCTACTGCT
>JABGXI010000074.1:0-32145 GCA_018675855.1 Flavobacteriaceae bacterium
AAAAATAATAGGCTATATTTCCCAAGCCGATCAAGTATGGCATGCAGGTGATATCGGGAATCCCAAGGTATTAGATGATCTGACTGCACTAAAACCCCTTAGGGCGGTTTATGGAAATATTGACGGGCATGAAATACGACTTCAGGCCCCTGAGGTACTTTATTTCAATTGTGAAGGCGTTTCTGTGTTAATGCTTCACATTGCAGGCTACCCTGGGAGGTATAACCCCCAAGCAAGAGCCCTAATTACAAAACACAAGCCTAAATTATTGATTTGTGGTCATTCTCATATCCTCAAAGTAATGCAGGATAAAAAAAACAACCACCTTCATATGAATCCAGGAGCTGCAGGAATATCTGGCTTCCATAAAGTAAGAACAATGCTTCGTTTTGAAATAGACAAGGGTAAAATTCAAAACCTGGAGGCGATTGAACTTGGAGCAAGAGGCGCTTTAGCGAATGCGTTCGATAGAGCGGACTAACTTTTCATCCTTATCAATAGCCCTTCGTGCTAAAAACAATAGAATGCACTCAACTATAGAGGCTACAAAAGCAAGTAAAATAATGGTATGTGTATTTCCTTCAAAGGCTTTTAAGCCGCAAATCTGAACAACGACAAGGTTAAATAGAATTAACACAAAACAAAGGATTGACTGAATCTTTCGTTTTGAGTATAAAAACAAACAGATCGAGGCCAATAGCGGAATACTATAAAATCCGAAATAGGCATAAAACCAAGAATTTAATTCCATCCCAAAAGAAGGTACAAGAGAAAGGTATAACATTAAAGATGATAGTAAAATAACTACAAGAAGATACAAAGATTGAATCCGTTGAATCATGATAAGGTTTTTGACAAAATTAAGTTTTTTTTAAAAACGAACTTTTTAAAATAAAAATTGTAATATTGTGGCTCTAGAACATAAAATACTTTGAGTAAAGAATCTTAATACTCAGAAAGAACTTCATATAAAACTTCATGTACGAAATAGAAACTCTTAAACTAAAGAAACTCGCCGAGTTACAAGAAATCGCGAAAAAAATTGGCCTAAAAAGAACTGCCGGTCTAAAAAAATTAGATCTGGTTTATCAAATCGTTGACTTTATAGCCTCTAAGCCAGACGAAACAATAGCCCCAGCAGCTCCTAGTGCTGATGCTAAAAAAGAAAATATTAAAAGTGAGGGGCAAAATAAGCCTGCTGCCAAAGTGTTACCTGTTCAAAAGGTAAATCCAAAACCACAGACAGAAAATACCCCAAACAAGGTGCCACAACATAAGCATCCTCAAAAGAATCCAAATAAAAATAATCCCAACGCGAATCCAAAAGCCAACGCAAATAATCCAAACCAAGGGAATAGAAATAATAACCCCAATCAACATAATAAAAACAATAACCGAAACGAGCCGAATCATAATAAAGATAATCGTAGTAGATACCGCCAACCTGATTTTGAATTTGATGGTATTGTTGAAACAGAAGGTGTGTTGGATATCATGTCAGAAGGCTATGGTTTTTTAAGATCTTCAGACTATAATTACTTGTCCTCACCTGATGATGTGTATGTGTCTCAATCTCAAATCAGACTCTTCGGTCTCAAAACAGGTGATACTGTTCTGGGTTCAGTACGTCCTCCAAAAGAAGGTGAAAAATATTTCCCTTTAATTAAGGTAACTAAAATGAACGGTTTAGACCCTAAGGTAGTTCGTGATCGTGTTTCATTTGAACATCTAACGCCTTTATTTCCGCAAGAGAAGTTTAATCTTGCCGACAAGCAAAGTACAATTTCCACACGTATCATGGATTTATTTGCTCCTATTGGTAAGGGTCAAAGAGGAATGATTGTTTCCCAGCCAAAAACAGGTAAAACAATGTTACTTAAAGACATTGCCAATGCCATTGCTGCAAACCATCCTGAGGTCTACCAATTAATTCTATTAATTGATGAACGCCCTGAAGAGGTTACAGACATGCAGCGTAATGTTGATGGAGAGGTGGTCGCCTCTACCTTTGATGAGCCTGCTGACCGTCACGTTAAAGTGGCAAACATTGTTCTTGAAAAGGCAAAACGACTTGTAGAATGTGGACACGATGTAGTTATCCTACTGGATTCTATAACGCGTCTTGCAAGAGCATACAACACCGTTCAGCCAGCCTCTGGTAAAATTTTAAGTGGTGGTGTGGACGCTAATGCGCTTCACAAACCAAAACGTTTCTTTGGAGCGGCACGTAATATTGAAAATGGAGGATCACTCTCTATAATAGCAACTGCTCTTACTGAGACAGGATCTAAAATGGATGAAGTAATTTTTGAAGAATTTAAAGGAACTGGAAATATGGAGCTCCAATTGGATCGCCGTATTGCTAACCGAAGAATTTTCCCAGCCATCGACTTAATATCCTCTAGTACACGTCGTGATGATATATTACTTGATGAAACAACGATTAAACGTATGTGGATTATGCGTAAATATCTTGCTGACATGAATCCAGTTGAGGCAATGGAATTTATAAATGATCGCTTTAAGCGAACGCAAAGTAATGAAGAGTTCTTAATCTCAATGAACGCTTAATTACTTGAATTTAACAAACAATTAAAGACTCCTTTTAAGGGGTCTTTTTTTTATCCACACCCTAGATTGAAAACTTTAATTTAAGACTTTAGAAGTCCTAAAATAGATGGGAGAAGTTGATTAAATCAAGTGGGATTGAAGTGACGGACAAGTAATGAGATAATTACACTTTAAATAAAGTATGAAAAGAAAGAAAAGGGAACTTAGAGGGAGGTGATATATAAACAAAAAAAGGCCTCTATAATAGAAACCCTTTGTAATAATTAAACAAAGATCCTTTATAAAGAAGCAACGTGCTTAGTCAGCTTAGACTTTAAATTCGCTGCTTTGTTAGCATGAATAATATTCTTTTTAGATAACTTATCTATTAAAGAAACTACAGAAGGAAACATCTTTTGTGCTTCTTTCTTTTTAGTAAGATCTCGAAGCCTTTTTATAGCGTTACGAGTAGTCTTGTGCTGAAATCGGTTCAAAAGTCTTTTCTTGTTATTTGAACGTATTCTTTTTAAAGCGGATTTATGATTTGCCATAACTTGTTTTTTTTAAAATTGTAGCCCGTAGGGGAGTCGAACCCCTCTTTCTAGGATGAAAACCTAACGTCCTAACCGATAGACGAACGGGCCATATTTTCGAGCGCAAATGTACATGTAAAAATATTATTTTCCAACCCTAAAATGAACAATACTTGAATTTTATTTAGAAGGCAAGACTTATTCCCACTGATTTGGTTAAATTTTTACAATATGGAGTTCTTGAAAATTAAATTTCAATAAGATAAAGATGCAGGAGTTTAAACTCGTCAATAGTTATTTTTGAATCTTGAGGATTATGATTACTAATTATTTTGTTCTCAAATAAAGAACTACAACTGTTTTAAAATTAATAAGATTTTGCGAAAAGAACTCTTTGCTTAGAGGGTTTTCCAGAAAAAACACATACCCCCTCCTCTACTTTAGTCTCTAAAGGAATACAGCGAACCGTAGCTTTAGTTTTTTTCTTAATCGCTTCTTCAGTTTCATTAGTTCCATCCCAATGAGCAGAAATAAAACCACCTTTTTCTTTGATTATTTTTTGAAAACTTTCAAAGTCATTAACCTCCCTTATATTTTCTTCTCTAAAGTTTTTTGCCTTTTCAAATAAATCGATTTGAATGACCTCCAATTGGCTAGTAACATGATCTACAATATCATTTTGAGACACGTACTGCTTAGATAAAGTATCTCGGCGTGCAATCTCTAAAGTACCTTTTTCTATATCTTTAGGACCAATTGCAATTCGCAGCGGTACTCCTTTAAGTTCGTACTCATTAAATTTATATCCAGGTTTAAATTTATCTCGATTATCAAACTTAATACGAATATTTTTTTCTTCAAGTGAAGCTTTGATTTTCTGTGCTACTTCTGCAATTTGAGCTTGTTGTTCATCTCCTTTATAAATAGGAATAATCACCACTTGGATGGGTGCTAAATTAGGAGGTAATACCAGTCCATGATCATCACTATGCGTCATAATAAGTGCCCCAATAAGACGTGTAGAAACACCCCATGAAGTTGCCCATACGTATTCCAATCCACCTTGAGAAGTAGCATATTTAACATCAAATGCTTTTGCAAAATTTTGTCCTAAAAAGTGAGAAGTTCCTGCTTGAAGTGCTTTTCCATCTTGCATTAGCGCCTCAATACAGTAGGTTTCTTCGGCGCCTGCAAAACGTTCACTTTCTGATTTTGTTCCCTGAATTACTGGAATTGCCATATAATTCTGAACAAAATCTGAATAGACTTGATTCATTTGTTTAGCCTCTATAAGCGCTTCTGCTTTTGTTGCATGTGCTGTATGCCCCTCTTGCCATAAAAACTCAGCTGTTCTTAAAAAAAGACGTGTTCGCATTTCCCAGCGAACAACATTTGCCCATTGATTGATCAAAATAGGGAGATCTCTGTAGGATTGAATCCACGATTTATAAGTGTTCCATATTACCGCCTCACTGGTGGGTCTTACCACCAATTCTTCTTCAAGTTTAGCCTCAGAATCAACTATAAGTTTTCCTTTATTATCAGGATCATTTTTCAATCTATAATGGGTCACCACTGCGCATTCTTTTGCAAAACCCTCAGCATTTTTTTCCTCAGCCTCAAATAAACTTTTGGGAACAAAAAGTGGAAAATATGCATTTTCGTGTCCTGTTGCCTTAAACATTTTGTCAAGTTCAGCTTGCATTTTTTCCCATATAGCATAGCCATAGGGTTTTATAATCATGCAACCTCGTACTGCAGAATTTTCTGCTAAATCAGCTTGTACAACAATTTCATTATACCATTTAGAATAATCTGTACTTCTGGGAGTTAATTTATTAGCCATATTAATTTGGCATGGATTTTGCCTATATTTGTTTGTATTAATTTAATGATACAAAACTAAACTTTTATAACCATATTTCTAAAACGTTTTTATATGAATGCAACCTTCAGTTTAGCAAAAATCAAAAAAATATTTTTAGGGCTATTATCCTTTGTCCTTATGATAAGCTGTGGTAGTTTTCAAAGTGCATCATATTTTGAATCTGATGGTATATACGTTTCAAAGAAGTCAAATTTTCAAGAGTCCTCACAGGAAGTAACACAGGATACATACTACAGTCAATATTTTCAAGATGTTGCCGATGGATACATTCCAGAAACTACTCAGGAAACCTATTTTACAGATACTGACGCATACACATCTTCAGGTCAAAACCAGTCTAATGATATTGATTCTGCAGCAAGTCAAATTCCTTGGGGTGGGCAAACCTCACAAACTGAAATCATTGTAGGAAATAATGGTCCAAACTATTTCTGGGGTGGTCTCTCTGGTTTTGCTTTTAGAACTTCTTCATTTTGGAATAATTATTATGGAGATTCATTCCGATTTGGATATGGTAATTTTTTCAATCCATTTTTCAACCCCTATCAGTCAAATTTTGGGTTTTGGGGAAATCAATTCTTTAATCCTTTCATGAATCCATACAGTGCATATTCAAACTTTTACAGTCCTTATGGGTATGCGAATTTTTGGAATGTTAATCAAAGATGGCGCAGAAACCGCTTCATGAATGGTTATAATAACCAGAATCTAAATGATAGCGATTTTGCCTCTACAGTTGCCAGAGTTAGATCAGGAAGAGGAGAAAAAAATTATGGAGATTCCTCTGATAGAAATAATAGAAATGATGATTCTAAAGAATCAAAATCTAACGACCGCGATGTGCAAAGAACTATTAATAGAATTAATGTTGGAAGGGGTGTAAGCTCTATTGGAAGAGGCGTTAGTATTGGAACTAATCAATTGAATAAAAATATTTTTAGTAGTTCCAGATCAGCAAATATTAGAAACGCTAATTCTACTGCGGGGATCACAGGATTCTATAGATCAAACACAAATATTACTAAATCACTACAAGGAAATAGTATGGGTAGGGTTTCATTGTCTAGAAATTCTCTAGGGGCAAGAAACAATACTAAGACATCTTCACCAAGAACCCTCAGACCAGTAAATACAAGAAGACCGGTTGTTGTTAATAATCGACAATCTGCTGTGAGAAGAACTGCACAACAATTGACAAAAGGAGCTAAGACTTCTTACAATCGCACTAAAAAAAATAATTCTTCCCCTGCAAGGTCCTATAATCCTACTCCTGCTAGATCCTACAATTCTTCCCCTGCAAGGTCTTATAATTCTGGCAGCAGCAGAGGCAGTAGTAGTGGTGCAAGTAGTGGCGGATCTGGAAGAAGTTCTTCTGGGGGACGTCGAAATTAATCCTAATAATTTTTTAAATGCGATACCTTACCATACTTATTGGTAGTCTTCTAATGATGCAAGTGACTGTAGCACAAAATATTAATGATGTAAACCGATTTTTAACAACTGAGCTAAATGGCTCAGCACGTTACACTTCAATGGCAGGTGCATTTGGAGCCCTAGGGGGTGATTTAACTGCGTTAAGTTTTAATCCAGCCAGTTCTTCAGTTTTTTTAAATTCTGAATTTGGGGCCTCAATAAATTATAAAAACAAACTCACGGAAGGAACTTATTTTGGAACTTCAGCAAATAGAGAAAATGATGACCTTAGTTTAGATCATTTTGGGGCAGTCTTTGTTTTTAATAACAAGAATACTGAAAGTCCATGGTCTAGAGTGAGTGTGGGTATAAATCTTCACAAAATAGCTACTTACGATCAAAAAGCTTTTGTAAATGGAACTAATACAAATGGTATAGATCAATATTTTGAATATTATGCAGATGGGCTGGACTTTGAGAATCTTCCGATTTACGACGGTGAAACAGTCTCTGAAGTTTATAAGATTTTAGGAGCTGAAAATGGCTTTGGGGCCCAGCAAGCTTTTTTAGGCTACCAGAGTTATATCGTGAATCCATTTAATTTTGAAAATGGAAATACAGAATATTATTCAAATGTTGATTATAACCAAGTAAATCACCAGCTGTCCACTAACAACGATGGATGGCATAGGAAAACCAGCTTTAATATTAGCGGATTATTTCGAAATATTTTTCATGTTGGTGTAAATATTAATAGCCATAATTTAAAATTTAGTTCAATTCAAAATTTATTAGAAACCGGGCAGTCGCTCAAATCTAATACCTACGATATAGATTTTAAAAATACGCTACTGACACTTGGAGATGGGACCTCAGTTCAGATTGGTGGAATCCTAAGACTAAAGAATATTAGGTTTGGTGTAACATACGATAGTCCACAATGGCTCACTATGATTGATGAAACAACTCAAAGCATTGATACTTTCCATTTTGAAGAAAATTCTGTAGTAAATGAAATAATTGATCCAAATATTACAAATGTTTATGAACCTTATGATTTGAAAATCCCATCTAAAACTACACTTAGTTTTGCCTATATCTTTGGTTCAAAAGGGATTCTTTCTGCTGATTATAGTTCTCAAAATACTGGGAATACGATATTGAGTGATCAGTATGGTAGCAATTATTTAAACACTATTTCTTCGAGAGTAAATTCAGAATTTGGTGCTATAAACACCTTAAAAATAGGTGGAGAATTTCGCTTAAAAGACATTAGCCTTCGCTCTGGAATACTCACCAGAAGCGGAGTATATATGAATAGCACTACTAACGATATCGCCTTAACTCTCGGGGTAGGTATCGATTTTGGGGCAAGTAACTTAAGTCTATCTTTAATTAATTTTGAGCAGAACAAACGTTTCGAACTCTTCTCAAAGGGTCTCACGGATGTTTATAATTTAACTCAAAAATTAACTCAAGTAAGCATTAGTTATAACATTAAGCTTTGATCAATTTAATAGTATTTTATTCGTCTATAAATTAAGTATATTTGTAGGCATCTTTATTAAACTATGAAAATCGAAAAAACAATAAACGAAACTAACTTTGAATTAGGGGAAGACCACTTTTCATTAAGTGCCATAACACCCCTACTCGAAAGTGCTTTTGACAAAAGTGATGCTCAAAAAATAGATATCATTCAAGACCATGTTAAAACCATACTCGAAACACTTGGGATGGATCTAAAAGATGACAGTCTTAAAGGAACACCCCTGCGTGTTGCAAAAATGTTTGTCAATGAGATTTTTGGAGGTTTAAATCCAGTAAATAAACCTAAAGCTTCTACTTTTAATAATTCCTATAAATATGGGGAAATGTTAGTGGAAAAAAATATTACCCTCTACTCTACTTGTGAACACCATTTACTTCCTATAGTGGGAAAAGCTCATGTGGCATATGTTTCAAATGGAACGGTTGTGGGGCTATCGAAAATGAACCGTATTGTAGATTATTATGCCAAAAGGCCACAGGTTCAAGAGCGTCTTACTCTTCAAATTGTTCAAGAATTACAAGCTATTTTAGGAACAAAAGATGTGGCTTGTGTTATTGATGCGAAACATCTTTGTGTGAATTCAAGAGGAATTAATGATACTGCCAGCAGTACTGTTACAAGCGAGTTCGGAGGAGTATTTAATACGGAAGAAAAAAAGAGAGATTTTTTAGATTACATAAAATTAGATACTACATTTTAGATGGACACTTCATTAGTGGTTTATAATTCATTAAGTGGGAAAAAAGAGCCTTTTAAATCTATTGACCCGCAACATGTTGGAATGTATGTTTGTGGGCCTACTGTATATAGCAATGTTCATTTAGGGAATTGTAGAACTTTTATGTCTTTTGATTTAATCTATAGATATCTTCAGCATTTGGGGTATAAAGTACGCTATGTAAGAAATATAACTGATGCTGGGCATTTAGAAAATGATGCTGATCAAGGGGAAGATAGAATTGCAAAAAAGGCACGTCTCGAATCTTTGGAACCCATGGAAGTTGTTCAACGCTATACGGTAGATTTCAGAAATACAATGGCGCAATTTAATGCATTGCCTCCAAGTATTGAACCAACAGCTACAGGACATATAGTGGAACAAATTGAACTCATTAAACAGATCTTGGAAAAAGGATTTGCCTATGAAATAAATGGTTCAGTATACTTTGATGTTATTGAGTTTAATAAAGTAACACCCTACGGAAAACTAAGTGGAAGGAATATTGAAGATCTAATCCACAATACAAGATCATTAGATGGGCAAAGCGACAAAAAAAATCCACAAGATTTTGCACTTTGGAAAAAAGCTGAACCTGTTCATATCATGCGGTGGCCTTCACCTTGGAGTGATGGTTTTCCTGGATGGCACCTTGAGTGTACTGCAATGAGCACTAAATATTTAGGAAAAACATTTGATATCCATGGAGGTGGAATGGATTTGAAATTTCCGCATCATGAATGTGAAATAGCTCAATCTGAATCTATTAATGAAACTAGCCCTGTAAATTATTGGCTACACGCAAACATGCTTACCTTAAATGGGAAGAAAATGGCGAAATCTACTGGAAATAATATTTTGCCACAAGAAATGTTTACCGGAACGAATTCTATCTTCAAAAAAGCCTTCTCCCCAATGGTTGTTAGGTTCTTTATGTTCCAAGCCCACTATCGAAGTATTGTAGACATAAGCGAAAATGCCTTAAAAGCTTCTGAAAAAGGATTTAATCGTTTACTCGATGGTATTTCAAAAATGTCTTCATTAACAACAAGTGAAAAAAGTTCAGGTTTTGACTTGCAACAATGGAAATCGAAGTGTTATGCAGCAATGAATGACGACTTTAATAGCCCTTTATTAATTGCGAGTCTTTTTGATGCAGTGAAATATATCAATGGAATTGCAAATGGATTACAACAAATTAGTTCAGAGGATTTAATTGAACTTTCCGCTTTAATGAATGCTTTTTTCTACGATGTACTTGGCTTACTAGCTCCTAAAAATAATACATCAAATGTAGCTGATGAAAAGCTTGATGGATCACTTAAGCTAATTTTGGAGCTCAGAAATAAAGCACGGTTGAATAAAGATTTTGAAACTTCTGATTTAATTAGGGATTCATTGTCTAAATTAAATATTCAAATTAACGATACCTCAGAAGGAACCTCATTTAAAATCAACTAAAATAAACTCGTGAAGAGAATATTGATTTTTCCCCTTGTGATACTAATTAAAGGTTATCAACTCCTTATATCTCCATTATTACCTTCTAGTTGTAGATTTCAACCTACATGTTCTCAGTATACTCTTGAAGCTTTAGAAAAACACGGTCTTTTTAGAGGAGGCTGGTTGGGAGTTAAACGTATTGTGAAATGTACACCTTGGGGCGGCTCAGGATATGATCCAATTCCTTGAGTTTTTATTTCTAATGGCATTGATTTTAATTATATTTACATAGATAAAATAGCACATATATGTACTTCACAAAAATAGATTGGGCTCCAAGTGAAACACTATTTAAAATAGGAAGTTTTGGAATTCATTATTATAGCTTAATGTTCATCATCGCTTTTGGACTTGGTTATTATATGATGAAAAAAATTTATGATGAAGAAAAAATTCCACTAGAATATTTAGAATCATTATTTGTCTACATGATCGTTTCTGTTCTCTTAGGAGCACGCTTAGGGGATGTCTTTTTTTACAGTTGGGACTATTACCAAAACCATTTAATAGAAATTTTACTACCCATTCGAGATACTCCAACAGGCTATACTTTTACTGGTTTTAGGGGTCTTGCTAGTCATGGAGCTGTTATAGGAACTCTTATTGGACTCTATTTATATAAACGAAAATTCACTCACAAGCCTCTTCTGTGGTTACTCGACAGGGTTACCGTTCCCATTGCAATTGGTGCCAGTTTTGTTAGGTTCGGAAATTTACTTAACTCTGAAATCGTTGGAAAATATACCAATACAAACTTTGGTGTTGTCTTTTTAAACAGAGGAGAGTCTTTACCAAGGCATCCTGCTCAATTATATGAAGCAATAGGATATATTGTCCTATTTTTTATATTAAAACAAACCTATAAATCTGAATACAAAAACAAACCTGGATTTATGTTAGGATTATTTTTCACAGGAATGTTTGTAATTCGTTTTATTGTTGAATATCTGAAAGAAAGCCAAGGAGGCTTTGAAGATCTTATACCCCTATTCTCAACAGGGCAATGGCTAAGCATTCCATTCGTAGTCCTGGGAGGATTTCTTATGCTTAGAAGTTCAAAAAAGACTCTAAATGAAGTTTAATTTATTTTAAACGCTTGGTTGTTTTTTATTGTTTCAATAGTTTTGAAAAATTAAAAAATCATTGAGTAATCTTGAATTACTTTAATAAAACCTTTTAAATAAATCATAAAGCTTTATGGAAGATCAAGTATTAAAACTTTTAAAACATCCTGTAGGAACTTTTAATTGGAATGAAAGTCCAAGCTCAGAAGAAATAAGAAAAGCAATTAAAAGTCTTGAGCGATTTCCTGAAGAGCTTAAAAAATCTTTAGCTGGTGTTACCAGAGAAAAACTAAAAAATAGCTACCGTCCTCAGGGATGGACTATAGCTCAGGTTGTTCATCATCTTGCAGACAGTCACATGCACAGCTATTTACGATTTAAACATGCAATATTAGAGGACATTCCTTCTATAAAGGATTATAAGGAAGCAGATTGGGCAATACTGGAAGATGCTTCGCATGTAGACATCTCATACAGTATTGATTTACTTACTGCACTTCATAAACGATGGACATTTTTTTTAAATTCATGCTCAGAAGCACAATTATCAAGAACATATTTTCATCCTGAACGAAACAAATATTATCCCTTACATACTACTATATTATTATATGCTTGGCATGGGATTCATCACATAGCACACATAGAAAATGCAAAAAAGAAAGGATATTAACTAAAAAAGCCAAATCAATTTGATTTAGCTTTTTTAAAATAGTAAAAGAAGCAGCTTAGTCTTCTTTTAGCGACTTTTTAGCTTGAGTATCATACATTACAGGTGTTGCAATAAATACTGAAGAATAAGTACCCACAATCACACCAATAATTAATGCAAACATAAACCCTCTAATGGATTCACCACCAAAGATAAATATGGAGAGGAGAACGATCAAGGTTGTTAATGAAGTATTTAAAGTTCTACTTAATGTGCTATTCAATGCTGCATTTACAGTGGTATCAAATTCCCATTTAGTATGCTCTGCTATATATTCCCTAATTCGGTCAAACACAACTACTGTATCATTCAATGAATATCCAATAACAGTAAGAATTGCTGCAATAAAAGCTTGATTAATCTCCATACTAAATGGCATAAACGTATAGGTTATTGAGAAAATTCCCAATACAATTAATACATCATGGAATACAGCAGCAACTGCTCCTAGTGAAAATTGCCATTTCTGAAATCTCAAAAGAATATATAAAAACACTACGATTAAGGAGCCAATAACAGCTAAAAAAGAGTTTTTCTTAATATCATCAGCAATGGTTGGTCCAACTTTAATGGAAGACATAATTCCAATTTCTTTTTCTGAACTTCCATTGACGAAACTTTGATAGGTAGTGCCATCAGGAAGGTATGATTGAAGTGCATCAAAAAGCTTATTTTGAATTTCCTCATCGACAGCTATGCCTTCAACATCAACTTTATATTTAGTAGTTATTTTTAATTGATTGTCTTCTCCAAATGTTTTAGCCTCAGCACTACCAAACTCATTTGATAAAACATCCCCAATTTCAGTTGGATTTACAGACTCATCGAAACGAACAGTATAGGATCTACCACCCACAAAATCTACACCTTGATTTAACCCCTGAAAACTCAAGGAAGCTAAACTTGTAACTAATAAAATAGAAGAAACTAAATAAGCTATCTTTCTTCGCTGTAAGAATGAAATTTTAATGTTTGAAAATAATCCCTTTGTCGCTTTTGTTGAGAAAGAAACCTCTTTCCCTTTTTCATTTCTCGAATCAACTAGAATACGAGTAATGAAAATTGCTGTAAATAGCGATGTTCCAATACCAATTAATAAGGTAGTTGCAAATCCTTTAATTGGACCTGTACCAAAAATAAATAATATTAAAGCAGTAAGCCCTGTTGTAATATTTGCATCTAAGATTGAAGATAGAGCATTATTAAAACCATCGGCAATAGCTTTACGAATTCCTTTTCCCTTACCTAATTCTTCACGAATACGTTCAAAAATAAGAACATTTGCATCCACCGAAATACCAATGGTCAGTACAACCCCTGCAATACCAGGTAGGGTAAGAACAGCTCCAAGGCCTGCTAAAATTCCAAAAATTAAAAGAATATTCATTACCAGTGCTATATCCGCATAAATTCCTGAGCTTCCGTAATAGAATACCATCCATAATAAAACGAATATTAGGGCTATAACAAAAGAGTTGATTCCAGCCTCAATTGCTTCTTTTCCCAAGGAAGGTCCAACAATTTCAGATTGAATGATTTCTGCTGAAGCAGGAAGCTTTCCAGCGCGCAATACATTTGCCAGATCAGTTGCCTCGTTAAGAGTAAAACTCCCTGTAATTTCAGAACGTCCGCCAGAAATAGCACCACTTGAAACACCAGGAGCAGAATACACTATGTTATCTAAAACAATAGCAATATTGCTGGCTTCCTTAAATGCTTTTCCAGTCATACTTTCCCAGATTCGTGCACCTCTAGAATCCATTTGCATTGAAACGGCAGCGTTTCCAACTTGATCAAATGTTTGTAGAGCATCAACAACAACACCACCACTTAAAGGGGCCTTATTATCACGATTTGATTTTAACGCATATAATTCAACAACATCACTGTCTGTTATAGGTTTTCCCCATGCGAAACGAATATACCTATATTCAGAGGGTAATAATTTACGTACATCGGATTGATTTAAATATCCTAAAATTAAATCACTATCGCGCGAAGCAAATTGTGCTAAGACTGGACCTCCTTGGAAACCCTGACCAACAATACGATCTAAAATCGGATTTGATGATGAAAGGATTGAATCTTGGGATGAAACATCCGCTAATAAATCTTCAATTTTTGAAATATCATCTTTGGCATCAGAAGAAGTATTCTTTGATGCTTCAACCTGAGATTTTAAAAGATTATTTGCTTCAATCAAGAAGTTTAATAATTGATCGTTTTTATAGGTTTCCCAAAATTCTAATTGAGCTGTACTTTGTAATAAATTTTTAACACGATCTACATCTTTTGCACCAGGTAATTCAACAAGAATTCTTCCTGAGGTTCCTAAACGTTGAATATTAGGTTGAGTAACCCCAAACTTATCAATACGCTTTCTCAATACCTCAAAAGCAGAAACAATTGACTCATCAATTTTTCTACGAACTACAACCTGAGTTTCTTGATCGGTCATTTCAAAATTAATTTCATCGCTTAGTGTACGATTTGCAAATATATCTGGTGATGCTAATTTATCACCACTTTTAACTACATCAAAAGATTTAAAAAATGAGTCAATGTAGGGTTCATCGGAAGATTTCTGAAGAATATCAGCTTCATCTAAAGCTTTATTGAAAATTGGATTTCGAGTATTTTCAGCTAGACCACTTAATATATCACGAATAGAGATTTGAAGAATAACATTAATTCCCCCTTTAAGGTCAAGCCCTTTATTAAGCTCTTTATTTTTGGCGTCATTATATGAAGTAAACCCATATAATGGGTTATTGCCAATAGAATCTAAATAAGAATTTGCTTTTTGGTCACGAACCTCTAAGTAGTTAGGAACATCATCAGAAACCGTTTGCGTTGCATAGGTTTCTGCTTGTTTTTCTACATTACTTGTAATAAATGTAAAAGAGAGTTGGTAAATACTTACTAGCGCAAATAAGATACCAAAAACTCTTATGAGAGAATTATTTTGCATTTCAATTATAGTTTAAGCTCAATTAAGGCGAGCAAATATAGGATTAAACCTAAGAATTGACAACTCAAAGGCCGATTAATGAGTAGGATTAGATTTGTAAATTATAGATTATCGCTTAATGCAGCATTCATAGCCTTTACTTTTTCTGCACTATCCTGCATTTTTTGTTTTTCGTCAGCATTTAACTGAACATCAACAATTGACTCAACACCATTTGCACCAATAATACAAGGAACACCAATGCATATGTCATTCAAATCATATTCTCCTTCTAAATAAACAGAACATGGAATCATTCGTTTTTGATCACTTAATATACTATCAACAAGATAGGCGACAGAAGCACCAGGAGCATACCATGCGGAAGTACCTAACAATTTTGTTAATGTAGCACCACCTATCATAGTATCTGCAGAAACTTTATCTAAAGTTTGTGAATCTAAATAATGTGAAACAGGAGCTCCGTTATAACTTGCAATTCTTGTTAAAGGAATCATAGTTGTGTCACCATGCCCCCCAATGACCATTCCATGAATATCATTTGCAGGCTTGTCTAACGCTTTTGATAAATAAGTTTTGAAACGAGAACTATCGAGTGCTCCACCCATTCCTATAATTCTATTTTTTGCAAGTCCTGTCGCTTTAAGAGTCAAATAGGTCATAGTATCCATTGGATTAGAAACTACTATAATAATTGTTTTTGGAGAATGTTTTAATACATTTTCAGAAACACTTTTAACAATTCCTGCATTAATACCTATTAACTCTTCACGAGTCATTCCTGGTTTACGAGGAATTCCGGAAGTAATCACAACGACATTACTTCCTGCTGTAGCGGCATAATCGTTTGTTACACCTAAAATAGAAGTATTAAATCCAAGGGTTGTTGCCGTTTGTGATAAATCTAACGCTTTACCTTCGGCAAAACCTTCTTTAATATCTAATAAAACAACTTTACTTGCTATTCTTTTTTGAGCAATATATTCAGCACAAGAAGCTCCTACATTTCCAGCACCTATAATTGTAACTTTCATTTTTTTTGTTTTTATTTTAGTATTTGTTTTGAAGTATAAAAACCTAGACTATTATCTTATTTAATATTAAACATCAATATTTGCATAAATAGCGTTTTTTTCAATAAACTCTCTTCGAGGTGGTACTTCATCACCCATTAACATTGAAAAGACACGATCAGCTTCTCCTCCATTATCTATTGTGATTCTTCGCATGGTTCGCTCATCAGGATTCATTGTGGTGTCCCAGAGCTGTTCAGCATTCATCTCTCCCAAACCTTTGTATCGTTGTACAGATGAACCTTGACCAAACTCTTGCATTAAACGATCACGCTGATCGTCATTCCAAGCATAATCCTTTTTCTGTCCCTTTTTAACTAGGTATAGAGGTGGGGTTGCAATATATATATAACCAGCTTCAATTAATTCTCGCATGTAGCGGAAAAAGAAAGTTAAAATTAATGTAGAAATGTGACTTCCATCAACATCGGCATCACACATAATAACTACTTTATGGTAACGAAGTTTTTCTAGGTTTAATGCCTTACTATCCTCCTCGGTTCCAATTGTTACTCCTAATGCAGTATATATGTTTCTGATTTCTTCATTTTCAAAAACCTTATGCTGCATTGCTTTTTCAACATTCAGAATCTTACCTCTTAAAGGTAAAATAGCTTGAAAATTTCGATCACGACCTTGTTTTGCTGTTCCTCCTGCAGAATCTCCCTCCACAAGAAAAACTTCACAAAGTGCTGGATCTTGTTCTGAACAGTCAGAAAGTTTACCTGGAAGTCCTCCCCCACTCATTACTGTTTTACGCTGAACCATTTCACGTGCTTTTTTGGCAGCATGACGAGCTTGAGCAGCTAAAATTACTTTCTGAACTATTATTTTGGCATCATTTGGATTTTCTTCTAAATAGTTTTCAAGCATTTCAGAGACAGCCTGAGAAACCGCAGAGGTAACTTCCCGGTTGCCTAATTTAGTTTTTGTCTGACCTTCAAATTGAGGTTCACCAACTTTTACAGATATAATAGCAGTGAGTCCTTCTCTAAAATCATCTCCAGCTATTTCAAATTTAAGTTTATCTAATAAGCCTGAACTATCCGCATATTTTTTAAGGGTGGTGGTTAACCCTCTTCTAAATCCAGAAAGATGTGTTCCACCCTCATGGGTATTGATATTATTAACGTAGGAGTGTAGATTTTCAGAAAAAGAGGTGTTGTAAATCATAGCAACTTCAACAGGAACACCATTTTTTTCTCCTTCCATTGAAATAACATCTCCAATTATAGCTTCACGTGTTTCGTCTAAAAAATGAATGAATTCGATTAAACCTTTCTCTGATAAGAAAGTGTCAGATTTTATTACTCCATTTTCATCAGTTTCTCGACGATCATTAATCGTAATCTTAATCCCCTTGTTTAAATACGCTAACTCACGCATTCTTAGTGATAAGGTATCGTAGTTATATTCTCTAGTTAGTTTGAAAATTTCTGCATCAGGACGAAAAGTAACAACGGTTCCTTTTTCGTTTGTAGTACCAATACTTTTTACAGGCTCAAGTGGTTTTCCTCTTTCATAGTTCTGTTCCCAAATCTTACCATCAATATAAACTGTAGCTGTAAGGCTTTCTGAAAGTGCATTTACACAAGATACACCAACACCGTGAAGCCCACCTGAAACTTTATAAGAATCTTTATCAAATTTTCCGCCTGCACCAATTTTAGTCATTACAACTTCTAAGGCAGACACCCCTTCCTTTTTATGTATTCCAACCGGAATACCACGGCCATTATCTTTAGTGGTAACAGAGTTATCTTCATTAATTGTTACCGTAATTTCATCACAATGACCCGCAAGGGCTTCGTCAATTGAATTATCAACAACTTCATACACTAAGTGATGGAGTCCTCGAGCTCCTATATCTCCAATATACATAGAGGGGCGCATACGAACATGCTCCATTCCTTCTAGTGCTTGAATACTATCTGCTGAATACTGTTTATTTTGATTTTCCTCACTCATATTTGGATCATTTTTAGCCACATTAAGGCGTAGTAACAAATATACTTATTTGAATACTTAAATCAGAGCTAAGACCCTATAAATAGTAATGAAGTTATCAACATATAGTAGTATAAAAAATGAACTTTTAAAACGATAATATTAGGTTTTCAATAACCCTTTTCATGGACTTTAGCAACTGCTCGTCCACTGGGATCATTTTGATTTTGAAAAGCCTTATCCCAAGCTAAGGCAACAGGAGTGCTACAAGCTACTGATGGAACAGATGGAACGCTTAATGCTGCTGCATCACTTGGGAAATGAGATTCAAAAATAGAACGATAAAAAAACTCTTCTTTGTTTTGAGGAGTTTGAACTGGAAATCGGAAATGAGCATTATTCATTTGTTCATCCGTAACTTTTTCTCCTACAACTTTCTTTAAATTATCGATCCAACTATAACCAACTCCGTCAGAAAATTGCTCCTTTTGACGCCAAGTAACACTCTTTGGAAGATAATTCTCAAAAGCTTTTCTAAGGACCCATTTCTCCATACGATCATCTGATATCATCTTATCCTTTGGATTGATTCGCATAGCCACTTCAATAAATTCCTTATCTAAAAATGGAACACGTCCTTCAATACCCCATGCTGCTAAAGATTTATTAGCACGTAAACAATCATATTGATGTAGTTTTTCTAATTTTCTAACAGTTTCTTCATGAAATTCTTTCGCATTTGGAGCTTTATGAAAATATAAATATCCTCCCAAAAGTTCATCAGCTCCTTCACCAGATAGAACCATTTTAATTCCTAATGCCTTAATTGCACGTGCCATTAAAAACATTGGAGTAGAAGCTCTTATTGTAGTAATATCATAGGTTTCAAGATGATAAATCACTTCTCTTATAGCATCTAAACCTTCTTGGATAGTAAATTTAATTTCATGATGAACAGTACCTATATGCTCTGCCACTTTTTGAGCAGCAGCTAGATCAGGAGAGCCCTCTAGTCCCACTGAAAAAGAATGTAGTTGTGGCCACCATGCCGATTGTGTGTCACCTGATTCAACACGTTTGGCTGCAAATTTTTTAGCTAATGCTGAAGTGATTGAAGAATCTAAGCCCCCAGAAAGTAAAACCCCATAAGGAACATCACTCATTAACTGTCGGTGAACAGCATCTGATAAAGCATCATGAAGCTCTTCTATAGAGGTAGAGTTGTCCTTAACTGCTTCATAGGTATTCCATTCAGGATGGTACCATTTTGTTGGAGCCTCATCCTTGCTATGAAGATAATGACCCGGAGGGAATAACTCTATTTTAGAACAAATACCCTCCAATGCTTTTAATTCAGAAGCAATAAAAAAGGTTCCATTCACATCCCATCCCATATAAAGTGGAATAATACCCATATGGTCACGCGCTATAAAATATTCGTCTTTTTCTTGATCATAAAGAGCAAAAGCAAAAATTCCATTTAATTTATTTATAAAACTTTTTCCTTCTTTCTCATATAAAGCAAGTATGACCTCGCAATCAGATTTTGTTTTAAATCCGTAACTAGCCTTATAAGGTTTTCTCAATTCATTGTGGTTGTATATTTCACCGTTAGCTGCTAAAATCAAATTATTTGAGGGACTTATTAGAGGTTGTTTTCCTGAAGTGGGGTCCACTATAGCAAGGCGCTCATGACCCAAAATTGCATTTTTACAATCATAAATTCCACTCCAATCAGGACCACGGTGCCTAAGACGTTTAGACATTTCTAATATTTGAGGTCTAACCTCAGTTGATGACTGCTTTAAATCAAAAGCACAAACAATACCACACATAGTTATATATTTTTATCAAATATATAATTTTAGATTATAATATTTATCTTAAAATAATTTTTGATTAATATATTTAATAAAAAAAAGCTAATTAATGTAAATTAATTAGCTTTTTTAATATTAAATGTTTGTTTTGTGAAATATGTTAATGAATTCTATTACTGTAAACCACATTGCCGTTAAGTATAGTGGCAACCACACGTGTTTTGAGAATACGCTTTTCACTAACAGCTAAAATATCTTTATCCATAATTACAAAGTCTGCAAATTTACCTACTTCAATAGAACCCTTTTCGGAATCTTCAAAGTTGGCGTAGGCTCCCCATAAAGTCATTCCTTTAAGGGCATCTATTCTAGATAATTTATTTTGAGAAAGAAATCCATCTTCCGGATATTGGTTAATGTCTTTCCTTACTATTGCAGCATAAAAAGTATTTAGAGGACTTACCTCTTCTACTGGAAAATCTGTCCCTAAGGCAATTCTTCCTGAACGTTTAAGTAAATCGTTGTAAGCATAAGCACCTAATAATCTATTTTCTCCTAAACGTTCTTCTGCCCAATACATATCACTTGTTGCGTGTGTTGGCTGAATTGAAGGAATAATTTTACGATTAAATAATTTTATATCGAGTGTATCAATTATTTGAGCATGTTCGATTCGCCATCTTGGATCATCAGAAAATACTAAAGCTTTTTTATAGGCATCTAAAACTACTTTATTAGCATCATCACCAATAGCATGAGTGTTCATTTGGAAGGGAGTTGCTGCTAACTGGTAAGCTAATTTTTCTATTGAGTCTTTTGAAGTTATAAAAACACCTTTATGAGATTTTAAATCACTATATGGGTTTTTTAATGCAGCACCTCTAGAGCCAAGAGCACCGTCCGCATATACTTTGAAAGAACGCACATTTAACATATTGGTTTTTAATGGACCCGTTTTAAAGAAATAGTCCATATTTTCTTTTGTATTAGAAATCATAGCGTAGACTCGCATATTTAATACACCTGCTTTTTGCAAGCTATCAATTAGAATTATATCGTCTTTCTGCATTCCCGCAATTGAAACTGTGGTTAAACCATTTTCATAACCAATTTGTGCCGCATCTTTAAGAGCTTTAATTTTATCATTTAGGGTAGACTCAGGCAAAATAGCTTGAACAAGATTCATAGGAGAATCTATAAGTATGCCAGTTAAATTATCATTTTCACTAATAATTGAACCACCTTCTACTTTAGTTTCAGTAGTTATGCCAGCTAAGTCCAGGGCCTTTTGATTAACGAGCATTGCATGACCATCAATCCTCCTTAAGGCAACTGGTATGTTTGGAAATAATTCATCTATTTGCTTTTTTGAGGGAAGTTTTTTGACTTCCCAATCATTTTGATCCCATCCCCTTCCAATAATTGCATTGGGTTTTGTGTCTTTAGTTGCAGCTTTAATTCGCTCTACAACATCTTCAAAACTTTTAGTTCCTTTTAAATTTATTTGCTGCAAGCTAAGTCCCAATTCTAAAAAATGGCAATGAGAATCAATAAATCCAGGATATATTGGAAGTTGGTTTAGGTTAAGCACTCTTTTAGCACTATATTTTTCTAACAAGTCTTCACCACCAACTGCTAAAAACTTTCCTTTATCAACGACAAAAGCCGATACTTTACCTAATTGATCAGACATAGTATATACGGATGCATTGTGTACCAATAAATCAACTTTATTTTGACATGAGGTCATAAATATGATAAACAAAGTAGAAAGAAGACCTAAAATATTAGTTTTTAAAACTTTTAAAGAAAAAAGGATACTCATAATTATTTATCTAGTTTATCAAAAATTTAATGCGAATATAACTAAAATCAATTATGGAATCTAAAATATTAATACACTAAAAAATGGAAAATCAATATTGGAAATCAAATTTATAAGTCACTCCTCCTAAAATAAGAAATGGAGGTTCCTGAAAGTATGCCCAGCGTCCATAAAGCCCTTTTGAATTTGTCTTTATTTTTACAAATACATCAAACTGCTCAGTTAATTTAATTGACAGATGGGATGTGGTACTGATGAAAATAGGGGCTACTTGTTCTTGAAAAATTACACTTTCTGCTTGCTGGCCAATAAAAATAGGTCGGTATGCAATAGTTCGATCACCCAGCATAGAACCCTGAAAAGAAAAAGTGACTACATCTTTCCAATTAAATTGGCCCTCCCAATTCATCTCTACAGAGGGAATATTCCATAAAGGTTGTAAGTCATTACTCTCAAAATGGCGATAGAGTGTTTCAAAGCGGATAAAGTTGTTTTTAGCTAAGTCTACTCTAAGAGAAGCTTTAAAACCATACATATCAAGATTTGAATACTTGTTCTCAAAAGCATTTGATAAGCTAAACGAATTTTTACTATTATCAAAGTTAAACGGAAGACGTTCAAAAAGCATAAAATTTTCAATTTGGTCGTATATTAATCCGAAATCAAAATTCAAAACGGAAGCTAAACTAGAGCGAACTCCTAATTCAGAATTGTATTTTTTAAAAGTAGGTTTTAATGTTGTAGAGGGAGCTAAATAAGGGTTTATTTGAGATAATGATTGATAACTATTTAAAGTGATTCCTCCATTAGCAGTAAAATACGGTATGATTACTGCTGCATTTTTATGAAAAAAGATTTCTACTTCTGGGTAGTATAAAAATGAACTAGATAGATCTGTTGTTCCCTGGACATAACTTATTCCTCCACCTATTTTGAGTTTTAAATCACTACTTCTATTTTGCCAAAATAATCGAAAAGAGCCTAATCCGGTTGTTTTTTCTTGAACAATTCCATCATAATATGATTTATTGAAGATGGTATTTATTCCAATAAAAGAAGTTTTTGCTGTAACTTCCCCTTCACCAAGTGGTATCTCAAAATCAGTATTTAATACTACTTGTTGTTCAGAAGAGCTATAGTTATCAGTGGTAATGTTTGCCTGAAATTCAATATCCTTAACTACAAATTCATACCAATTCCAATGAGTTCTTAATTTAAAAAAATTACGTTTCACCGAAGGATCAAGAAAATTAATTATTTGAGAATCCCACTCCTTATCATATAATCCATAATAATTATTTTTTGCTCCTATTAATTGCATAGAACTATCTGCACTATAATTATTACTTCTTAAATTGTGATGTAAACCAAAACGACTATAACTTTGGTTACTTTTTAATAGTGTATTATTTATATCAGAATCAAATCCATCTCTATATAGCTTTAAACCAAAGCTTTGTTTTCTGTCTATCGCTATAACACTGGAAACATCAAAATACAGCTGACTCTTTAGCCCGATACCTCCGCTGAAAAAAGTATTATATGGAGTTGATGAGGAGCGTCGCTGAAGTTTTAAAGGAGTCGCTTTATTTGGAACAAAAGTTGAAATTACTGGTATCGATTTAATAAAAAAATCTAAAATCTTTTTATTGCTCACAAGTGAGTCTGGAACTTTTAGGGTTGGATTAATCATAAAAGCCTCTAACAGAATTGGAGTGTAGGATTTCTGAACTAACACCTCTTGAGTTTCTATTTCATTCTTTTGCTGCGCGTAGATTTTAATCCCAAAAGACATCACAAAGAGTAATCCAAAATATAAGACTTTACTATTCATTTTGATATTATTTTATAGAACGATTTTCTTTTGCAGCAGAAGCTTTATAGGTGACAAGCAAACTTTTGGCTTCCTCAATAACAAAGGGGAAAGCTATAAAATTTTCAATGACAGACTCTAAAACAAAACTTGCCTGGAAAGGGTCATTCAACGCATAATAATTTTTTGCAAGGAGTAACAAAGCTTTTGCATTCCAATCACCTAGTTGTCCACTAGATCCTGAAATTCTTTCAATAATTAAATTGGAAGCTTTATACTTTTTAAGGCTATGTAAACGCTCAGCTTTAAAATAAAGTGCTTCAGCAGCTATATCTTTTTGAAAACTATTTTCTAAAATTTCATATGCACTTGACGCAGTTAAAGTATCATTTAATTTTAAAGCTGATCGAGCTTGAAATTTTAAAGCATCCCATTTCAATCCTTCCTCCAACCTACTAAATTTTAAAACTTCTTCTGAAAATAATAAAGATTGTTCAAATTTATTTGCGGCAAAATACCCTTGCATTAAATTTAATATGGCAAAACGTTTATTTCCTTCGAAAGAAGCAATCTTATATAGATTTTCGAGGTAGGGAAGTGCTTGTTTTAATAAAGCTTGTTTTTTTAATAAAGTTACGATCCTAACTAAAGCTTTTTCAGTATAACTTGAAACCTCTTGTTCTGCTAAAGATTCATAAAATGGTAATGCTTCCTCAAATTCTTCTTTCTCAAAATAAATTTCAGCAAGATAATATGCTGCAGGATTTCCATAAACCCCTCCAGAATAGTTTTCCAAATATTCCTTTAAAAGTTTTATAGCACTATTTTTATTTCCCTCAAGAAATTTTTTTTCTGCAGCAATAAAAGTAGATTTTTCCAATTCAATATCAGAAAATGTGTTTAAACCTTCCGATTTAATCCACTTTGTAAAGGCACTGACCTTAGCTTGATCAACTGATATTTCTCTTAAAGTTCTAACCGCCTGTTGAGCAACTGGATCAAGTCTATATTTCATCGCTACATTTTCTAAAACAAACTTAGCCTCATCATAGTTTTCATTGTTATATAATATCAAACCTTTATTAAGTAAAGCCCGCGGTACATGGGGACTATTCCGATAGTCGTTTATTAAATTTTCATAGGTTGCTATTGCCTCAACTGTCTTTCTTTCGCGACTGTAACTTGAGGCTAATTCAAATAAAGCATCATCTACTAGCGGATCTTTTTTATACTCTGTCACCAAAAATAAAAGGGTTTCTATTTTTTTTTGGTTACGATCTACAAAACCATAACTAATTGCTTTTTGAAATAAAGCATATGCAGCTCTTTTAGAACTCAACGCTATGGAAGTATTATAATGCTCAATTGCGGGCCAATATTGTTTTAATGCAAATTGACAATCTCCCATTCTTAAAAAAGTATCAAGTTGATAAGAAATATCAAAAGAATTATTTGCTTTATTAAACGCTTCAAAAGACTTTAAGGCATAATCATATTCTCTTAATTTAAAATAAATGTATGCAATGTCATAACTTAATCGGTTGTAGGTTGATATATACTCTTTCTCTGGATGTTTTTTAAACATTTTAAAGGTATCCAGGGCATCATCAAATTGATTCCGTTCATAATAGGATCGTCCTAGCCAGTATAGAGTATATGCTTCTAGAAACTTATCCTTGTCAATTTTCAAGGCTTTTTCAAAATAACTGCTACTAATTGCATACCTGCCTCTATTGAATTCTTCTATTGCCTTAAGAATAAAAACACGCTGAAGGGTAACATTATTTTTATACCTATTTGTTTCTTCTAAAATTTTTAAAGCAGCTTCATAATTACCGTTTTTAGTGTATGAATTAATTAATAGCTCCTCAATTAAATCAGCTTGTTCGTTTTTAGGAAACTGTTCTAAAAAATCAACCAAAACCAGAGGCGGATCTTTATATGGATTCCCAATCTCATAAGTTAGCTTTGCATAATTTAAAAAAGCATCTTCTTTAATGATCAAATCAAAATCCATTTGAGAGGCACTTTTAAATGCATTTTGCGCTGCAGCTTTTTGATTAGTTTTTAAATAGCAATCAGCTAAATAGTAATTGGCATTTTGGGCTAAGGAATTCTTTTTGCTAATTATCTTATTAAATTGATCAATGGCTTTATCATAGTCACTATTTTTATAGTAAGCAAAGCCTAACTGATAAAAATCAGTATTTTCCCAGGTTCCTTTTTTACCTTTATATATTTCCAAATAAGGGATAGCTTGCACAAAAGAGTTAAGATTGAAATAGCTTTCACCAATAATTTTTGAAATTTCCGAAACCTCCCCTGAAGTATTATTTTCAAATATCGACCTTCCTAAAGTTATCGCTTTTTCAAAACGCCCTAATCTAAAATTCATGTCTGCCTGAAAATAATATAAATTCTCTTTTTGAGCTTTATTTGAAATATTACTAAACTGAGATGTGGCTTCATCAAAATCCTCTAATTGATAGGCAATGTGACCCAAATAATAATGAGCATCTGATTCATATACTTTATTTTGCTTCACCTTTTCAAGGTATTGCTTAGCCTGTTTATATTTTTTAGCAGAAAATAGTGTATAGCCCTTATTGAAATTATATTCATCAATACTTGCCTTGGGTACTTGATTTTCAGACACACGGGAAAACCATTTTAAAGCATAGCGATACTTTTCATTATTAAAATAATAATTTGCTACATCAAAATCTATAGAATTAGCTTCTATTGAATTTGGAAATTCCTCCTTGAATTGAACTAACATTTTTTCTGACCCCACATAATTTAA
Organism: Flavobacteriaceae bacterium; assembly: GCA_018675855.1. GTDB lineage: Bacteria > Bacteroidota > Bacteroidia > Flavobacteriales > Flavobacteriaceae > MS024-2A. Next base: position 26,186 of record JABGXI010000074.1, read on the forward strand.
CCTAAGGGCATTGGATAGGATATTAAAATCAATCTTTTGTTCGATGTCTTTGGAAGCAAAAGCATCTTCAAAAAAAATATTTGACTGCCATGAGGCAGGAAAATATCCTAATCCAAAAAAGTGATTTCCATTTTCCGGAAATCTTTGTGAATCATATAATTGACCTGTCAATAAAGCAGGAAGAAAGAGAAGAACGATCTTCGTAATACGAAATATTTTAATAAAATAAATCATCGTAATAAAGATATAAGAATCATTCTATTTGAATCGTTCATTAAGCATTTGAAAAGATGTATTTTATTAACAATGTATTAATGAATAAATCAAAAAACATACCTTTGTAGGAAATTTACTTTGACTATGCAAAATGCAATTGTCACTCTTGACAACGCTACCATAATTAATGAAAATAATGTGATTTTTTCATCAATTAACTTTAAAGTCAATGTAGGTGAATTTATTTTTTTAATAGGAAAAACTGGTACCGGAAAAAGCAGTTTATTAAAAGTTTTATATGGTGATTTAACTCTAGAATCTGGCAAAGGATCAATAGTAGGGTTCAATTTAATTAACCTTAAGGACAAACAAATTCCATTGCTAAGAAGAAAAATCGGCGTTGTTTTTCAAGATTTTAAATTACTCCCTGACCGAACTATTTTTGAAAATCTTTCATTTGTCTTAAAAGCAACAGGATGGAAAGAGAAAAGTAAAATCAAAGCCAGAGTAATAGAAGTATTAAATCTAGTAAATATTCCTCCAGAAACACAAAAATATCCTTTTGAATTATCAGGGGGTGAACAACAGCGCGTTGCAATAGCAAGAGCATTATTAAATGAACCAGAATTAATAATAGCAGATGAACCAACTGGAAACCTTGACCCCGAAACAAGCCAAGAAATAATGCAGCTTTTCAGAAAACTCCATTCAGAAGGCATAAGTATAGTTATGGCCACCCATGACTATAACATGATAGTGAAATTTCCAGGTAAAATATATCAATGTGACAAAGGAAATTTAAATGAAGTTATCCCAAAAAAGTAAGATATTACTCCCCTCCTAAAAGCTTAAAAATTAATTTCGCTAACCCTTTTGTTTTTGCCGTTTACGTTCGTTTTCATCTAGAAAAACTTTTCGCAATCTAAGAGATTGAGGAGTTACTTCTACATATTCATCTTTCTGAATATATTCCAATGCTTCTTCAAGAGAAAACTTAATTGGTGGTGCTAACTTCACCTTGTCATCTGTTCCAGAAGAACGAACATTTGATAGTTTTTTAGTTTTTGTGACATTTACCACCAAATCATCTTGACGGGTATTTTCACCAATTACTTGTCCTGAATAAATAGCTTCATTAGAAGAAACAAAGAATTTACCCCGATCTTGTAACTTATCTAAGGAATAAGGAATGGCCGAACCTCTTTCCATTGAAATAAGCGATCCATTAATTCTTCCAGGAATTTCTCCTTTATATGGACTAAATTCTACAAAACGATGATTCATAATTGCCTCACCTGCAGTTGCTGTAAGCAATTGATTTCTCAACCCAATAATTCCTCGCGAAGGAATTTTAAATTCACAAATCATTCGAGAGCCTTTAGGATTCATGCTAATCATCTCACCTTTTCTCAATGATACCATTTCAATTGCTTTTCCAGAAATGTCTTCTGGTAAATCAATTGTGAGTTCTTCCATTGGTTCCATTTTTTTACCGTCAACTTCTTTAATGATAACTTGAGGTTGACCAATTTGTAATTCATAACCCTCACGTCTCATTGTTTCAATAAGTACAGAAAGATGAAGAACACCTCGTCCAAATACAATAAATTTATCAGAGCTGTCTGTTGTATCCAAACGCATAGCTAAATTTTTCTCTAGCTCCTTATTTAGACGATCTCGTATATGTCGTGAGGTGACTAGTTTTCCTTCTTGTCCGAAGAAAGGAGAATCATTAATAGTAAAAAGCATGCTCATGGTAGGCTCATCAATAGCTATTGATGGTAATGCTTCCGGATTTTCAATATCAGCAATTGTGTCACCGATTTCAAATCCTTCAATTCCAACAATAGCACATAAATCACCCGCTTCAACACAGTCAACTTTTTTACGTCCTAACCCATCAAATAAATGTAATTCTTTAATACGAGAAATCATATTTGAGCCATCAGATTTCATTAAATTAACACGCATGTTGCTTTCTAAAAGTCCACGTTGTAATCTACCAATAGCAATTCTACCTGTAAAAGAAGAATAATCTAAAGAGGTAATTAACATTTGAGTATTTCCCACTTTAATTACTGGACTTGGAACATGTTCCAAAACCATATCTAGTAATGGAGATACGGAATCTGTTTGTTTGTTCCAATCCAAACTCATCCAATTATTTTTTGCAGATCCATAAACAGTTGGAAAATCAAGCTGCCACTCTTCTGCCCCTAACTCAAACATTAGATCAAAAACTGCTTCATGAACTAATTCTGGGGTACAATTTTCTTTATCTACCTTATTGATAACTACAATTGGTTTCAGCTTTAGATCAATTGCCTTTTTAAGCACAAATCTAGTTTGTGGCATTGGACCTTCAAAAGCATCTACAAGAAGTAAAACACCATCAGCCATATTTAATACTCGCTCAACTTCACCTCCAAAATCTGCGTGACCAGGGGTATCAATAATATTTATCTTTACATCTTTATATTCAACAGCAACATTTTTAGAAAGAATGGTAATTCCACGTTCTCTTTCTAAATCATTGTTATCTAAAATAAGATCACCTGTAGATTCGTTGCTTCGGAAAAGATTACAATGATGAAGAATTTTATCAACTAGAGTTGTTTTTCCGTGGTCAACATGTGCGATAATCGCGATATTTTTGATAGCTGTCATAGCATTTTTTAAGCGTTTGCAAATATATTATTAATTATAACGGGACCAGCTATGAGAATGGATTATTAATTGAGTGTAAAGCTTCAAAAAAATAAAGAGTATATCTTCAATAAACCCTTATCATTATTGACTAAAATAGATCTCAAAATAAGATGATTTAAAGTTATTTAAAATATGAGATGTTGAAACAAGTTTCAAATTCAATCTAAATATGCTTTTATTAAGACTAAAACAATGAAAATCATTATATAAAAATAAAACAGATAGATTTGACGCAATCTTTGTAAATTCGCAACATAAATAGTTCATTGAAAATTCATGGGGTCGACTGGTTTTGACAGCAGGATGCATGAAAAGGTAAGCAAGTCGAGCGCTGAATTACAGCTCGTAAATCTCATTTTTCACATTTTTAAATGGCGAGGATAACTACGCTCTAGCTGCATAATTAACGGAATTATAGTACGTTAATGCCAAGTCCCGACTAGGTTGGGAAGCTGGATGTCTCTGAATAGCCCTTGTTGACGGCGATTTATATTGAGGCACCATAAAAGTCAACATCGAAGCATAAGGGCATCGTTTATGTTTTTCAATAAAGATGATAAGATTAATTTGGGCGGATTTCGGTCAGGATTAATTCGAAAATCAATCGAAATCTAAACTTGAAGAAAGCTTTTGAATCGCTTGTTTGGACGCGGGTTCGATTCCCGCCGACTCCACTCTAACAATCCCTATTACATTTAAAAACAATGTTTTAGGGATTTTTTGTTTTTTTATTGTACGGTATTTGTACGGCTACTCTATTTTAAAAGCTAAAAGTTTCAATCCTGTATTAATCCAAACTCAGGGGCATGAGTTTTAGAAAACGGTTTTTCTATTGGAACAGGGGGATGGGATTTGATATGTAATCCATTCTTTATATCTTGGAGCTATTATTAATCATAAATCAATTAAAATGAAAAAAAATATTCTTTTAGTGTTTCTAGTTTCATTTAATTTCTCCTTTGGACAAATTATGATGCTTTTTGAGGCAGAGACTCCTAACAAACAAAATATGTCAGAAATAGGGCAAAACTGGTTTAGCGCTGTCAAATCTGTTACAGGTGATGACAATGGAATTACAATGCATCATAAAGGATGGGCTAGTAAAGGTATTTATTTTGTTCAATGGTTTGATGACATGGGGGACATGGTAGAAACTATGAAAAATCAAGAAACCAATACATCTAAAGTGATGGAATATATTCAATCTAGACCATCAGATCCTAATTTATTAAATGAGTTTAATTCTATAACTGATCCAAAGCAAAGTACTGTTTGGGAATATATGCCTGAATTAAGTATGATGGAAGAATTTATGAAACTGTCAGTCAAAGAAAGAAATAATATGGCTTACAGAAGGTTTTCATTTATAAATACAGGGATGAACTCTGGTGGTGAATTTGAAACATTCAGAAAAAAAGGTAATGAACTTGACAAGAAAAGAGGTGTTAATTATCACGTTGCAGTTTTTAGAAATATTTTCGGTGGAAAAGATGCTGATTATTTGACTATTTTAATTGATAAAACAAGATTAGATTATATGAATAATTTTATTGATAGAATGGAGAAAAGAAGAAATTCAACAGATTGGGAAACCAATAGAAATAGATGGGATCTTTCTAAATTTAATACAGTTAAAACAGAAGAGGTATTTAAAAATATGGATTTCAAAATTTCAAGTAATTAGACTAAATTATTTTTGGATGAAACAACCTTCCCATTCGGAGGGTTTTTCTTTTACACCAATGCACACAACTTTAATCCCATCTAATCCAATGATATCATTGCCTTAACATAAGATTCCTTTGTAGATGTTTTAGGGGCGAGTTGTTTGGGGAAAGTTTGTAATGTGTTGGGGTTTTTTTATTCTAAGTAAGCCAAGAATATAAACTTCCATTTAATGCATTCTTCACTATAATTTTATTAAGATAATTAAATCATTATCTTAAGCATGTAAATTCACTTAATAATGAAAATCAATTTCCTTTTAATTCAGACTATTTATCTATTCACTCTTCAGTTAACTACTGCTCAATATGAAGGCTATTCTTCTACTTCATGGGAAAAACAATTAAAAACAGAAGCCCTATTTTTTGAACATCAAAATTCCAAATCTTTTAAGAATCATTTAAAGGAATTAACGGTTAGGCCTCATGTTGTTGGAAGTAAGGAGAACAAAAAAGTACAAGAATATATTTCAAAAGTCATGCAAGATGCGGGACTTTCTGTAAAAAACTATCCTTATGACGTTTATCTTCCAAAAGAACCTGGATATTCATTAATTGAAATTGTAACACCCAAAAGAGAAGTTCTTAATCAAAAAGAAGATGTTATTTTAAATGATCCGTTTTCTAGGGATTCATTGCTGTGGAAGGGATGGAATGCGTTTTCTGGAAGTGGTGATGTTACAGCAGGAGTTGTTTATGCGAACTACGGTAGAAAAGAAGATTTTGAAAAATTAAAAGAATTGGGTATTGAGGTTGAAGGAAAAATTGTTTTGGCACGGTATGGAGGAAATTTTAGAGGATTTAAAGCGAAGTTTGCTGAACTTAACGGAGCTAAAGGACTTGTTATTTTTACAGATCCAAAGGACAGTGGTTTCACTAAAGGTCTAGTCTATCCTGAAGGACCATATTATAATAATAGCACCATACAAAGAGGATCTTTACTTACCACAGATTTTACTGGGGACCCGTTGACCCCTTTTGAACCTGCATTACCTCTTGATGGAAAACAAAAAATTAAACGTTTAAGTCCAAAGGATGCTCAACTACACAGCATACCAGTAACTCCAATTGCATATGGTGAAGCAGAAAAAATATTAAAACAAATGAAAGGCAAACCTGTTCCTCAAGATTGGCAAGGAGGGCTAGCGTTTACCTACAGACTGGATGGAGGCAAAGACTTAATAGTGAGATTGAAGGTTGATCAAAAGATTGATTTTGTAAGAGCAACAAATGTTGTGGGGATGATCAAAGGAAGTGATGCTCCAAATGAATGGATTATTTTAGGGAGTCATTACGATGCATGGGGGTTTG
>JABGXI010000075.1:0-2908 GCA_018675855.1 Flavobacteriaceae bacterium
AAAGGAATTACTAATTCTATGTTAGCATTTAAATTGAATTCAGGTTTAAAAATTGTTGGGATTATAGGGGACAAGCTTACATTATTAAAAATTTCAGGTTGATTAGAGTTTAAAATAATTAAAACACCTACAATTAAAGATCCTAAAAGTGGAGGTATTATTCTTTGCAGCGAAGGAAAAGCATAAATGATAAAGTAAGTAATTGTCATTGATCCAGACAGTAAAGGAGTATCTTTTATTGAGTAAAGCCAGTTTAAGCTAAACTGGAGAAAAATAGCAGCAACCATTCCCATTACAATTTCAATTGGAATTTTTTTATTTATCCAATTCAATATATTTGTTAAACCAAGAAATATAAGAAATATTCCAGTCACTAAATATGTTCCTACTATTTCATTAAATGAATAATTTTCTATCGAAGAACCAATTAATATTATTCCAGGGATGCTCCACATGAATACTAGTGGTTGTCTAAACCAGAATGAAAAAAATATACTTATTACGCTATTTATAGCAAAGGCACCAAACAGCCAGCTTGAAAGTTCTTGGTTTGAAAGACTTGTTTTAGTACCAACAAGTAGCATTATTGCAACAGGACCTGTAACGGCAAAAAGGAATGCTACAAATCCATTCGTAATATTTTCTTTAGTAATATCATTAAAAAAATCTTTTATTAAACTCATAATTAATTTGCTCGATGTATTAAACGTAATTAATTTTTTTCAAACTAGATTTATTAATAAAGTTTAAATTAGTTGATTCCTTTTGTACAATACAAAAACAATTGTGCAACTCAATCAAAGCTGCATTAATTAAACCATTTTCAAGATATTTTTTACCAACTTCGTTTCCATTTTTCAATGCGTCTTCGATCTCTGATTGTTTTAAATCACCAACTTCAACCGTAACCATTAAATTTTTTAAATCACTATCTTCATAAATTTCTTCAGCAGGTCTTTTAATAATTAAAGGGTGATTCTTTATATTTACAGAGTTAGCAATCATCGTTGCAGCAGCATCAGCCATTGCTGCATTATCCGCTAAGACAGTAACTGAATCTGCTATACCAAGAGAAAAACTTCTTCCTCTCCATCCAGATGTAGCAATACCTCTAGATTTGTCTTTATAATTAATTTCTGCAATAATGTTTGGAATGGATGCCAAACTGCTTTTAACGGTTTGATTTTCTGTTAAATAAAATGATACATCTCCTCCATTATTTACATAGGCTTTTTCTAGCTTAGAATCTTTTATTAAAATTTTTAGAATATTATCAGCTACTGATCCAGCTACAGCAGCCATTGGAGTTATAAAGTCAGGATAGAACTTTTCAGTTGCATTTTGCATACTTTGAGAAATTTTATTATTAAAAGTTCTATGTGGAACTACTTCTTTTTTAAGTAAATCCATATCTAAGACAAGTTCATTTAATAAAGTACTAAAGTAATTTTTTGCTTTTTCATATGCTAAAGGTTTATCTTTTCCAAAAGCTTCAAGAACTATATCTATTGGACCATGATTAAGGAACAGTCTATTATCTTTTTCTTTGATAAGCATTAGTGAAAGTTAGGACAAGAAGGACTTTTTGTTTCCATATTCACCACCATTTTCAATTATATCTTTTTTTGACCTGATATTTGTTGTATGCCCGCCAATTGATTTATATTGATTACCATCAATGGTGAACTCCAAAGGAGCTACAATCGCAGGAGTAGGTACATATCCAAATGAATTATCAGGCATTTCATGAACATCAACCATAAGAGTAATTCCACCGCCAGGCCAAATATAAGTTTCAGCTCCTCCACAGGTTATATTAGTTGTTTTGTTTTTAACTGATTTAGTTAGCTGAATTGGATTCTTGGTAACACCCGATCTAAGTGATCCACCAGCACCCCCAACAAACATTACAGTGCAAAGAGCTGGTTCACAATTTTCTTCAATAAGCTCAACAGTTGATTTTAGATTTGCAGGTAATTTTTTTTTCTTGGGGATCAATTCATTGTCTAGTTCGTAATAGGAGTAATTCTCACCAGTTGTAGAGATCATGAGAATAGTTAATCCAGGTATAGCGCCTTTTTTCTCATTCCAAGTGCCTAAAATTGTTAATGGGTCTTGAATATCCGTGCCACCCCATCCAGTGCCTGGGTTTGCAACTTGAAAATATCTGCCAGGAGTAGATCGTCTTCCTTTTACAGAAATACCTGTGCTTTTCCAGTCTAATACTTTGCCAGCCTGATGTTCTGAAACAACACCTGTAATATGGTCGTCTACTACAACAACCTCATCAACAAGACCAATCCATTGAGATGCAAACATTCCAATTGTAGCAGACCCACACCCAACTCTCATTTTAGTTTCTTTTATTCCTTCAATAATTGGTGGCTTTCCTGCTTGAACAATAACTGTAAGACCTTCATCAATTGATAGTTCTACTGCTTCTTTGTTGCATAAGTTCATCAAAGCTTCACAAGTTACTCGACCTTCAACTTTAGTACCACCGGTCAAGTGGTCAACTCCACCTAATGAAAGCATTTGTGACCCATATTCACTTGTCATGACATGACCTATAGCTTCGCCTTTATGTCTAACAATTGCTCTTTCAGACCCTAAATGTCTGTCAGTATCAATTTTGATTTTTACTCCACAATACGAAAAGATTGCTTCAGTAACTACAGTAATAAAATCTGCACCATCTACTTTACTGTTGAAGATAAAAGGAGCAGGTTTATAGTCTGGATAAGTGGTACCTGACCCAATGGCTGTTATAAAAGTATTATCATTTTCTGTAGTTTCACCATTCCAATCAGCTTTAAGAAAAGGTTTTACTTGTTCCCCTTTTTCTATTTGATTATTTAAAATGACTAAAGGGTCTAGTCTAATGATCTCTCCATTTTCATTAGCATAC
>JABGXI010000076.1:0-7463 GCA_018675855.1 Flavobacteriaceae bacterium
AATTGTTGGAGTAAGCTTGCGTATTCTTTAGCTAAGTTCATTTTGGTTGAGTTTAGAGCATAGCAGGGATTAAGGCTATCTATGCCTGGTTAGTATATATATCATGTAAATTGAATTAGATTTTTATTCGAATACTTAAAGATACTCAAAAATTAAACCGCTAAATTTGGGATATTAGATTGATGATTGCAAAAACAGAGAAAAGGCAACTCTACAGGCAACTGAAATAAAAAAGTCCTGAAAATACTGGGCTTTCAGGACTCTATCGCGGAGAAGGAGGGATTCGAACCCCCGGAGGTGTGACCCTCAACAGTTTTCAAGACTGCCGCATTCGACCACTCTGCCACTTCTCCAATGCGGTGGCAAATATACATTCCTTTTTATTGAATAGAAAATATTTAAATGACTCTTTGCAATAAAATAGCTTTTGAGTTTTCGTAATTTTGAAATCTCTATGGAAGATATTTATCAAGCTATTTTATTAATAGGAATTGGATTTCTGGCGGGCGTAATTAATACCTTGGCGGGAGGAGGCTCTTTATTCACTCTACCTCTATTGATTTTTTTTGGGTTACCCCCAAATATTGCAAACGGTACAAATCGAATTGCTATTGTAATACAATCCCTTACTGGTACTTTGGGCTATAAAAGTAAAGGGGTGTCTTCGTTTCCATTCAACATTTACTTAGGTGTTAGTGCGAGTATTGGCGCACTTATTGGTGCTCAAATTGCAATAGATTTAGACGGTAAACTTTTTAGTAAAATTTTAGCTATTATTATGATTGTTGTTGGAGTCATGATGTTAATTAAGAATAAAAAAGATGCCCTCAACTTGCCAGAGAGGCTAACTGGAAAGTATTTAGTGTATGGTTGTATTGGATTCTTTTTTGTGGGTATATACGGTGGATTTATTAATGCTGGTATTGGTATAGTGATTATGATTTTTTTAAATCGAGTACATCATATGTCATTAGTTAAAACAAATGCTACCAAAACAGCCGTTGTTTTTATTTACTCAAGTCTAGCTTTAGGTTTGTTTGCTTTTAACGGAGCAGTGGATTGGAAAATAGGCCTAATAATGGCGTTTGGAACAAGCTTTGGGGCATGGTGGACCAGCCGCTGGTCAGTAAAAAAAGGAGATAAAGTAATTAGAGCAGCGATGTTACTTGCCATTGTTATAATGGCATCTAAACTATGGTTTTTTGAGTGATTTTAATAGTTCTTAAAACTTTGAATGGTTATCCCATAGCCAGTTATTCCAATTCTAGGTTGTTGAGCTGTGTTGCTTATAACACAAAGATTCTTAATATTTAAGTCATGTAATATTTGTGCCCCAATTCCATAGTCCTTGGCATCCATTTTCATGGGGGGTGCTTTATCTAAAGTTCCCTTTAATTGCATTGACTCTAGCTCAGAAATTCTGCTAAGCAAATTCTCTGAGGTTTGTTCTTGGTTTATAAAAAGTAAGGCTCCTTTACCTTCATTATTAATGAGTTTAAAAATATCATCTAGTCCTTTTTCTACAGAACCTGTTAGGGTTCCTAAAATATCATTCGTTATTCTTGATGAATGAATTCTAGTAAGTACTTCATCTTCAATTTTCCAATGCCCTTTAGTTAGTGCTAAATGAATATTACCATTTGTAGTTTGTTCATAAGCACGTAAACGAAAATCTCCATAGCGAGTTTTTATAAGGGTGTCAGATTTCTTTTCAATTAAACTATCGTGTTGCATTCGGTAGGAAACTAAATCTTCTATAGAGACAATTTTTAATTGAAACTTTTTAGCCACCTCTATTAGCTGAGGAAGACGAGCCATACTTCCATCTTCATTCATTATTTCTGTAATCACACCTGCAGGTTGCATTCCAGCCAAACGAGCAAAATCAATAGCAGCTTCAGTATGCCCAGTACGTCTTAATACACCTCCAGATTTTGCAATCAAAGGGAAAATATGCCCAGGGCGAGACAAATCAAAGGGAGTAGTGGTTGGGTCAATTAGTGCTCGTACAGTTTTGGAGCGGTCTGCTGCAGAAATTCCGGTTGTAACACCTTTGCCTTTTAAATCGACTGAAACTGTAAAGGCTGTTTCTAAAGGGTCAGTATTATTAGATACCATTTTCCCTAAATTTAATTTTTGGCATCTACTTTCGGTTAAAGGTGCACAAATAAGACCCCTTCCGTGTGTAGCCATAAAATTGATTAATTCAGGACTTATTTTTTCTGCTGCTGCAATAAAGTCTCCTTCATTTTCGCGATTGGCGTCATCTACGACAATAATAACTTCTCCATTTTTTATGGCATCAATTGCGTCTGCAATTGTATCTAGTTGGATCAAGTCTTTATTCATTTTTTATTTATTTTTCTTGAAAAAGGGAAGGCGTTTAATTTTTTCCTCAATAGGATAGTAAATGTTTGAAAGACTAACAAAACCTTTATCAGACGAAGCCCTACGTGTTAAAATAATTGCAAAAGGAGCTAGAATAAGGGTAGACATCCAAGAAGCGAAAAAAGGTGAGATGCTGTTGTCTTCCGCTGCATTTTTACTAAATAAGCCGATATAGTGGTAGGTAAGAAATATTAATACTGCTAGTACTAGGGGAAGTCCTAAACCTCCTTTCCTTATTATAGCTCCTAATGCCGCTCCAATTAAAAATAATAAGAGTGAAGCAAATAAGAGAGTGTACTTTTCGTGGAGGGTAATCTTGTGAAGATTAATTAGTTTTTGATAGGCAAAAAAGGAGCCTCGTTTTGTGTTTAAATTCCGAATAGAGCTTCTAATTTTTATTCTACTTTCGTCAATCACTTTACTTTGCTTCCAAAATTCATTAGTAATAATAAATTGAAATAAGTTTCCTGGAAGTGAATCTATAGTAGCCACAGCTTCATTTTTCCGAGCTGTTCTTGACAAAACACTTTGCCTTCCAAAGTTTTCACTAAAGGCATTTTGTTCTTCTGTGAATGATTGCTGAAGGGTGTCTATACTTTCTTTAAGCTGTTCTATTTTCTGCATTCTAAATGTTGACTTGTAGCTTTCTTCTTCAAGATTTACATCATTAAATTTAGATAAGTCAATGTTCATCTCGTATTCTTCAAAAGCTACTTTAGTGTGGGGAATTCGTAGACGATCATTAGGTTTTTTCGGAATGACTTCTTCATAACGATTTCCATTGTAAAGGACTAGTTTTAGGTTAGGATCACTGGTTTCACTTTTCATTTCTCCCCTTTCCGCTTTAATGACAATATTGTTTTCGCTATTGGGGGTGTATTCATGAATAATAACTCCTTCTAGAAAACGATCATTGTCTCCATACTTTCTATCTACCTTAATATTAATTTCACCAATTTCATTAAAAATACCCTCGCGTATCGCAAGTGTAGGTTCTAACTTTGCTAGGTTACGACGTAAATTATATGATTTTAATTCCCCGTATGGAATCACGTGATTTGAAAAATAAAAGGTACCAATTCCTAAGAAAACATGAAAAATAACAAGGCCTAACATGGCACGTTGTAATGAAATCCCAGTAGACTTCATTGCTGCAAATTCATAGTTTTCAGAAAGTGTCCCATATGTCATTAGAGAAGCAAGTAATACGGAAAGAGGGAGAACTAATGGAATTAGCTTTGGTGAATAATATAGTAAAAATTTTGAAATGATAATCATATCAAGACCTTTTCCTGCCAGCTCGTCTATGAAAAGCCAAAAAGTCTGAATGATAAATATAAACATGCAAATAGTGAAGACGCTAATTAAGCGGCTTAAATAACTTTTCATGATATATTGATCCAGGATCTTCAAGTGATTAATTGTTTATATAGTAATCTGGGTAGTTTGAGACATCAAAAGTAAAATGGTTTTTTTCCAAAGGACTATTTATTTCTTGGTTTGAAATGGTAAGCGTTGTTCGAGTACCATTCATATCTATTTCTATAAGGCGATAAATATTTTTTTTAATCATATCAATTCCCAATAGCAAATATTTTACTTCATTATTTTCTTCACTAGGAAGTAGTTTTACAAATTGAATTGTTCGTCCAAAAATTGTTTGTTTAATATCCCACTGGTAGTCATATCCTTTTTTATAAAAGTTTAAAAGTTTGATTGGGTTAATGCCAAAATCTTCATCTTCTTTTGCTGTCGTAATTGTAATCTCTTCATTTTCTGGAACAACAGTATATGTTTTTTCACCATCGTAGAGTTGCTCTATTCCTAAATACATAAGTTTATATTTTTCATCTTTTATGGTAATAGAGCCAATAGTTTCTTGTTTAATATTTTCTTGTCTATTTTCTAATACATATGAAAAATCAAAAATCAAAGTTTCATAAGCAGCAATGGTAAGGGATACTTCATCTAATAATTTTTTTGCAGCGATAGAGGTTTGCGCACCAAGTTGTTTAAAACCAATAAAGAAAATTATAACACTTAAAGTATAGATTTTTTTCATAATACCCCATCATTTAAAAGACGATCAAGAGTTGCTAAATCGGTAATTAAAACTTGTCTTGCTTTGCTTCCTTCAAAAGGGCCAACAATGCCAGCCGCCTCCATTTGATCAATTATTCTTCCAGCTCTGTTATACCCTAGTTTTAATTTACGTTGTAACAAAGACGCAGAACCTTGTTGAGCTGTTATGATTACTTCTGCAGCATCTCTAAATAATGCATCACGATCGCTGGCATCAATATCTATGGTGCTAGTATTTTCTTCGCCTACATATTCTGGTAGAAGATGTGCATCTGCATAGCCTCTTTGACCTCCAATATATGCAGCAATTCTCTCTACTTCAGGAGTGTCTACAAAAGCACACTGAATCCTGGTAAGTTCATTTCCTTGAGTATAAAGCATGTCGCCTCGACCTATTAATTGATCGGCACCACCGCTGTCTAGAATTGTACGCGAATCAATTTTTGAAGTTACCCTAAAGGCAATTCTTGCTGGGAAGTTTGCCTTGATAATACCGGTAATCACGTTAACAGAAGGACGTTGAGTGGCAATAATTAAATGAATACCAATAGCTCGTGCCAGTTGTGCCAAACGAGCAATAGGAGTTTCAACTTCTTTTCCTGCAGTCATAATTAAATCTGCAAACTCATCAACTACTAAAACAATATAAGGTAAAAAGCTATGGCCATCTTCTGGATTTAACTTACGTTCTCTAAATTTTGTATTGTATTCTTTTAAATTCCTACACATTGCATTTTTAAGTAATTCATAACGGTTATCCATTTCAATACATAATGAATTTAGAGTATTTATTACCTTAGTGTTATCAGTAATGATAGCTTCTTCAGTATCGGGGAGCTTGGCTAAATAGTGGCGTTCAATTTTGTTGTAAATATTGAGCTCAACTTTTTTAGGATCTACAAGGACAAATTTAACTTCAGCGGGATGTTTTTTGTAAAGTAGTGAGGTCAATACAGCATTTAGTCCCACGGATTTTCCTTGTCCAGTGGCACCTGCCATAAGTAGGTGAGGCATTTTTGCTAAGTCTACGACAAAGGTTTCATTGCTAATAGTTTTACCCAATGCGATTGGAAGTTCCATTTCTGCAGTTTGAAAGTTAGTAGCACTAATGACAGAGCGCATAGAAACAATAGATGGGTCTTGATTAGGGACTTCAATGCCGATAGTTCCTTTTCCAGGAATAGGAGCAATGATTCGAATTCCAAGAGCAGAGAGAGATAATGCAATATCATCTTCTAAATTTTTAATTTTCGAAATTCTCACACCTGCTTCAGGCACAATTTCATATAGTGTGACTGTAGGTCCAATTGTAGCTTTGATGTTCGCAATGCCAATTTTATAATTGTTAAGGGTTTCTACAATTTTGTTTTTATTCAGTTCAAGCTCTTCTTGGTTAATTGTAATACTGCTATCTCCGTAATCTTTTAATAAGTCAAACCCTGCCATTTTAAAATTACTAAGTTCTAGGGTAGGGTCAAAAAAACCTTGTTTTTCAACTAATTTTTTTGCTAGTTTTTCATCAACCATTTCTTCTTCCTTAGCCTCAATTTCCATTGTAAGGGTTGTTTTTTCTGAAGTAATTTCAGTATCGATAGAGGGTTCCTCTTTCGAAATTTCTAGTTTTTGCCTTAAAGAGGTAGATGGATCCGTTGATTTGTCATTAGAAGTAATATCAAATGCTATATTAGATTCAAGATCTGCTGGAGAAGTTTCTTCTGTGGGTTCATTCTCTTTATTTTTTAGCTTCTGCCACCAAGTCACAATTTGCTCTGGTGTCCATCCTAATTCGATAACTAAAAAGCACAAAAAGAAAAAAAACAGAATTCCAAAAACACCAATATTTCCAATATATATAATTAAAAAAGCATTAATTTCAAACCCCACAATACCAGAAAATATAGGAGTGTCTCTAAAGAAATAACCAATTGCTATAGAAAGCCACAACATATGTGCAAGTCCCCATGCCCAAATAGTAACGAGTTTTTTGGTAGACCATTGTAAGAATAGTTTTAAGCCAGTAAGCCCAATAAGATAGGAGAAAAGCAATGCCGCAAAACCAAAACCTTTATAGATGAAAAGATGCCCTACATAGGCCCCCAGCTTATTCAAAAGATTTTTTGAAGTGACCACTTTATCAGATAATGAGTCAAGTGTACTAAAATCTGCTTGCCATGTAAAGAAATAAGATATAAAGGAAATGGTAAGGAGAATAGAAATCAACAGGAGCCCTGCCCCTAACAAGACTTTTCGTTGTTGTCTCTTTATTAAATCTGTTTTAGTGATTTCTTTTTTTTTGGCCATAAATCAGTGCTCTCACGCAAAAATACAAATTCAAAACCAAAAAATAGCCTATAAAGTTCTAGCATGTAAGATATTTTTAAACACATTATTTGGTATTGTAAGCATAATATATTAATTGAATATTACTCAATAATAAGTAACGAATATTTGCTTTTATAAGTAGATTTTGATGATTTGGTGTAATAATCTAATCCAATATTACTATTTATAAAACTAATAGTCTAATGGCTAAAAAATCTAAAAGGAGTAGTACATTTATAAAAAATTAAACTCATGAGTGAAAGCAAATGTCCATTTCATGGTTCTACAACAAAACCCAATGTTGGAACTGAAAATAACAACTGGTGGCCTAATCAATTAAATATTGACATTCTTCGTCAGCACGACTCCAAAAGCAATCCTATTTCTGAGGTTAATTACAGAGAGAATGTTCAGAATTTAGATCTTGACTCTGTTAAATCAGATCTCAAAACAATGTTAAAAGACTCAAAAGATTGGTGGCCAGCAGACTGGGGACATTATGGCCCATTTTTCATTAGGATGACTTGGCATGCAGCTGGTACTTATAGAATAGGCGATGGTCGTGGTGGAGCTGCAACAGGAGCGCAACGTTTTGCACCATTACACTCATGGCCAGACAACGGTAACTTAGACAAGGCTCGACGTCTACTTTGGCCAATTAAAGAAAAATA
>JABGXI010000077.1:0-21098 GCA_018675855.1 Flavobacteriaceae bacterium
ACAAAGCTACCTGCGACTAAGACATCTGCACCACATGATATAAGTTGTGCTGCATTTATATCTGTGACTCCACCATCAATTTCTATAAGACAAGTTGATTTATGATGTGTTATTAATTTTTTTAGTTCTTTTACTTTATTGTAAGTGTTTTGAATAAATGATTGTCCTCCAAAACCTGGATTTACACTCATAACGCAGACTAGATCCAAGTCTTGAATGATACTAGACAAACTATTGATAGGTGTATGAGGGTTTAAAGCAACACCAGCTTTCATTCCACAGGATTTTATTTTTTGTATTGTCCTGTTTAAATGATTACATGCTTCAAAATGTACCGTCAATATTTTTGCGCCAAGGCTTTCAAAATTTTCTATATATCGATCTGGATCTACAATCATCAAATGAACATCAAGAGGCTTAGTGGCATGCTTTTTTATGGCAGCTAATACAGGCATTCCAAATGAGATGTTGGGAACAAAAACTCCATCCATTATATCAATATGAAACCAATCAGCATCACTATTATTGACCATTTTTGAATCACGTTCAAGGTTAGCAAAGTCTGCAGCTAAAATTGATGGTGCTATTATTACTGACATTTGTTTATTTTTAATAACATAAATATACAAAAAAGGCAACCCTTGGGTTGCCTTTTTATTTTAACCTAAATAGGTTTTTAAAATTTTACTTCGTGAGGTGTGCTTTAATCTACGAATGGCTTTCTCTTTTATTTGTCTAACACGTTCTCTGGTAAGATCAAATGTTTCTCCAATTTCTTCGAGAGTCATTGCATGTTGATTTCCTAACCCAAAATATAAACGAACTACATCTGCTTCTCTAGGTGTAAGGGTTTCTAAAGCACGTTCTATTTCGGTACGAAGTGATTCATGCAACAATACTTTGTCTGGATTAGGAGACTCACCACTATTAAGCACGTCATACAAATTTGAATCTTCCCCTTCTACCAAAGGAGCGTCCATTGAGACATGTCTTCCAGAGTTTTTGAGTGATTCTTTTACATCATTAATGGTCATGTCCAATTCTTTTGCAATCTCTTCTGCAGAAGGAGCACGCTCATGGGCTTGTTCCAAAAAGGCATAAGTTTTATTAATTTTATTAATCGAACCAATTTTATTAAGTGGCAACCTTACAATACGAGATTGCTCAGCTAGCGCTTGTAAAATGGATTGACGTATCCACCACACTGCATATGAAATGAATTTAAAACCACGAGTTTCATCAAAACGTTGTGCAGCTTTAATTAAACCTAAATTTCCTTCATTTATTAAATCAGGAAGAGTTAGACCTTGATTTTGGTACTGTTTTGCAACAGAGACTACAAATCTAAGATTGGCTTTGGTGAGTTTTTCAAGAGCAATTTGGTCTCCTGCCTTGATGCGTTGGGCTAACTCTACCTCTTCCTCTGCAGTAATTAAATCTACTTTTCCAATTTCTTGAAGATATTTATCCAAGGAAGCAGTCTCCCGGTTGGTTACTTGCTTTGTAATTTTTAGTTGTCTCATATTTTACATCTATACTTTCATAATGAATACGTTCAAAATAAAATAATGTTACAATAATTGATTAAATAATTAATCTTTTTTCTCAGGTCTAGGTAATAATGCTTTGCGGGATACTTTTTCTTTGCGAGTTCTTGGGTCTTTACCGAAATATTTGACTTCAAGAGTATCACCCATGTTCACGACATCTGCTACATTTTCTGTACGTTCCCAAGCTAACTCACTAACATGCAATAAAACTTCGTTACCTGGAGCATCAAGATATTCTACTACTGCACCAAAATCTAGCATTTTAATTACTTTTACTTTGTAGGTATTTCCTATAATCGGTTTAAATGTGACCGAGTCAATTTTAGCTTCTACCATCGCAATTCCCTCCGGAGATGTTCCCAAAATTTCTATTATACCTTCTTCAGTAACAGGGTCTTCAGTTATAACAATAGTACAACCTGATTCTTTTTGAAGTTCTTGAATTACTTTTCCTCCAGGACCAATCATAGCGCCTATGAAATCGTTAGGAATTCTTCTATTAATCATTTTAGGAGCATGAGCCTTTACATCTTCATTTGGAGTTTTTATAGTACTAATTAGTTCCTCTAAAATATGTAATCTTCCACTTCTAGCTTGATTTAAAGCTTGTGTCATAATATCAAATCGTAAACCTTTTATTTTAATATCCATTTGACAAGCAGTAATTCCATCAGCAGTTCCGGTTACTTTAAAGTCCATATCCCCTAGATGATCTTCATCTCCTAAAATATCTGAAAGTACCGCAAAACGATCACCATCTGTTATTAATCCCATAGCAATTCCTGATACAGGTTTTTTGATTTGAACCCCAGCATCCATAAGTGCCATGGTACCAGCACAAACTGTTGCCATGGATGATGAACCATTTGATTCAAGAACTTCAGATACAATTCTTACTGTATAGGGGCAGTTGTCCGGCATAACTTTTTTCAAAGCGCGTTGTGCTAAGTTACCATGTCCAACTTCACGTCTTGACGTTCCACGAAGGGGTCTAGCTTCTCCAGTACAAAAGGGCGGAAAATTATAGTGTAAATAAAAAGTTTCCTCTCCTTGATAAGAAGGTGAATCAATCATATTTGCTTCTCTAGAAGTTCCAAGCGTTGCGGTAGCTAGCGCTTGTGTTTCTCCTCTGGTAAAAAGTGCTGAACCGTGAGTAGATGGCAGATAATCAACTTCACACCAAATCGGACGAATATCTACTGTTTTTCTTCCATCTAAACGAATTCCTTCTTCAAGAACTAGATCACGAACTGCTTTTTTCTGTGCACTACTATGGTAGCGAGACACTAAATCTTTTTTTTCTAAAACTACTTCTTCATTAAGTATTTGTTTAGAGGCTTCTTTAATCTCAGTAAATTGCTTAGACCGTTCAGCCTTAGAAAGTCCTTTTTTAGCTACTTCATAGTATTTTTGATAAGTTGCATTATAAATTTCTTTTTCTAGTGCTTCATCTTTTTCTTCTTCTTCGTAAGTACGAACTACTTTTTTACCAACCGATTCTGCTAAAGCAATTTGAGCTTTGATTTGATCTTTAATTGCTTCATGCCCAAAAGCAATTGCATCAAGCATTTCTTCTTCAGAGATTTCATCAAATTCACCTTCAACCATTGCAACGGAGTCTGCACTTGCACCAATCATGATATCAATATCAGAAGTTGCTAATTGCTCTTTACTTGGGTTAACAATAAACATTCCATCTACACGAGCAACTCGTACCTCAGAAATTGGATATTCAAATGGAATATCTGAAAGTTGAATTGCAGTTGATGCAGCCAACCCCGCTAAGGAATCTGGCATTACATTCTCATCATGAGACATTAGCTGAATCATTACTTGTGTTTCTGCGTGATAGTCTTTTGGAAAAAGTGGACGTAATACCCTGTCTACAAGTCTCATAGTAAGAACTTCACCATCACTAGGACGCGCTTCTCTCTTAAAAAAACCGCCAGGAAATTTTCCTGCAGCAGCAAACTTTTCTCTATAATCAACTGTGAGGGGAAGAAAGTCTACAGGACTCTGTTTGCGAGCAGAAACTGCAGTTGCAAGTAACATACAGTCACCCATACGGACGACTACAGAGCCATCGGCTTGCTTGGCTAGTTTGCCGGTTTCAAGTGTGATTACTCTACCGTCTTCAAGACGGATTTCTTGTTTAAATGTTTTTGGAATCATTTTTCATTATTTGGTTAAAACTTTTGTTGTGTGTTGAAGCAACCAATGAAAAACTAAGATTCAGTATATATTTTTAGATTTTATTTACGTAAGCCTAATTTAATAACAATAGCACGGTAACGTTCAATATCTTTGTCTTTTAGATAATCTAAAAGACTACGACGTTTCCCAACTAGATTCACTAAAGATCGTTCTGTATTGTAATCTTTACGATTTGTTTTTAGATGGCCTGATAGGTGATTGATACGGTGAGTAAATAAAGCAATTTGTCCTTCTGCTGATCCAGTATCTTTTTTAGACTTCCCGTGTTTTTTAAAGATGTCTTCTTTTACTTCTTTTGAATTATACATGCAAATATTATTTTAATGATTATTATGTAATTAGTTTTCAAACTAATTGCAAATGTACTATTAAAGCTCAAGTAAACAATGCCTTACTTTAAGTTATATTCTTTTTTAGAAATAAATTATTTTCTGAGAGGATGATTTAAAATTAAATCAATGTATAAATTAATTTTATTTTTTAGTTCATTCCTGTGAGTAATAAAGTCTAGGAAGCCTTTTTCTAACTGAAATTCACTGGTTTGAAACCCTTCAGGTAATTCTTTTCCCGTGGTGTCCTTTACAACACGAGGTCCTGCAAAAGCAATTAGTGCTTTTGGCTCAGCAATATTAATATCACCTAACATAGCATATGATGCAGTGATGCCTCCTGTTGTGGGATCTGTACATAAAGATATATAGGGCAATTTTGCTTCTGCAAGTTCTGCTAATTTAGCTGAAGTTTTAGCCATTTGCATTAGGGAAGTTGCCGATTCCATCATTCTAGCACCTCCTGATTTTGAAATAATCACAAGAGGTAGTTTATATTTAATAGCATGGTTAGCTGCTCTTACAATTTTTTCACCTACAACGGACCCCATCGAGCCCCCAATAAATTTAAAATCCATACATGCTATAACAATTTTCTTTCCTTTGGAAAATCCAACTGCTGTTCTAATAGCATCATATAAACCAGTTTTTTTATGTACTTCTTTTAAACGATCAATATATTTTTTAGAATCAATGAATTTTAAAAAATCTTTTGATTTTAATTTTTCATCAAACTCTCTGAACTCATTGTTGTCAAATAGTATTTCAAAATATTCTTTACTTCCAATATGAACATGGTAATCGTCTTCTGGACTAACATAATTGTTTTCAGCAAGCTCTTGTGCCTCAATGACTTTTCCTGTGGGCGTTCTATACCACAAACCTTTAGGAATATCCTTTTTTTCTTCGGTTTTTGTATGAATTCCTTTCTCGCTGCGTTTAAACCAACTCATGCATTTTTTTTTACTTAATAATTTAAATATCTAGATTAGTCTAGAGAGTGTTAATATTATTTAAATCTTTAAAAGCTTGCGATAAACGCGCTCTAAAAGTATCTTCTCCCAATCGAAGCCATTTCCTAGGATCGTAATTTTTTTTATTAGGATGTTCCTTGCCTTCAGGGTTACCAATTTGAGTTCTTAAGAATTCCACTTTTTCATTCATGTAATCACGAATTCCCTCAGTGAAAGCAAATTGTAAATCAGTATCAATATTCATTTTTATTACTCCATACCCGATAGATTCTTGAATTTCATCCTGGGATGAACCTGAACCACCATGAAAGACAAAATCTACATGGTTTTCAGGCAGATTGTATTTTTCCGAAATAAATTCTTGAGAGTTTTTTAATATTTTTGGTGTCAATTTAACATTTCCAGGCTTATATACACCATGCACATTTCCAAAAGCAGCTGCAATTGTAAACTGAGGGCTAATTTTACTTAACTCCTCATAGGCATATGCTACTTCTTTAGGTTGTGTATATAATTTAGAGGCATCAATATCACTGTTATCAACACCATCTTCCTCACCTCCTGTAATTCCTAATTCAATTTCAAGAGTCATATCCATTTTAGACATTCGGGTAAGATATTCTTTACAAATGGCAATATTTTCTTCAATAGGATCTTCTGAAAGGTCAATCATATGGGAGCTGAATAGAGATTTACCATGTTGGTCATAAAAAACCTCACTTGCATCCAATAATCCATCAATCCAAGGCAATAATTTTTTTGCACAGTGGTCAGTATGAAGAATTACACATGCACCATACGAATCAGCTAACTCATGAACATGCTTAGCACCTGCTATAGCTCCAGCAATTGCAGCTTTTTCTCCTTCATTAGAAAGTCCTTTTCCGGCATTAAACTGAGCGCCTCCATTTGAAAATTGAATAATGACAGGACTATTTAATTTAGCCGCTGTTTCTAATACAGCGTTAATGGTATTACTTCCAATAACATTGACTGCGGGGATTGCAAATGATTTTGATTTGGCAAGTTTAAAAACTTCTTGGACTTGTTTACCAGTAATTACACCAGTGGGAATAGAATGATTCATTAATTAATTTTAGTTTCGGACAAAAATATTAAACTTTTTCATTTTAGAATGGATAATTGATACCTATATTAAAAACTGCACTTTTTAAATTGTATTCTGTCCACCATCTTTGATTTGAGGGTAAGGCTGGATTATAGGTTTTAAAACCTGTATCGAATCTAAA
Organism: Flavobacteriaceae bacterium; assembly: GCA_018675855.1. Taxonomy (GTDB): domain Bacteria; phylum Bacteroidota; class Bacteroidia; order Flavobacteriales; family Flavobacteriaceae; genus MS024-2A. The sequence goes on from JABGXI010000077.1 coordinate 6,318, forward strand.
AACAAAAAAATCAAAGTCATATCGAAATCCTATTCCAGAACCAATAGCTATTTCTGATAAGTCTTGTAAACCCTCAAATTTCATATCTAGATTTTCGACATCATCCCAAATATTCCAAATATTACCAGTATCAATAAATAGGGCTCCTTTGATAGCTCCAGCAATAGGAAAACGATATTCTAAACTAAGAGCAAGCTTAAGGTTTGCTTCATTAAACTCATTAATGTTACTACTACTTCCAGGACCTAATTTATAGGCCTTCCATGCTCTGTTGTCATTTGCTCCTCCAGAAAAGAAAGACCGTGCAAAGGGCATGTTGCTTGAGTTTCCATAAGGAATAGCAATACCAGTAAATGCATGCAGGGCAAAAACCCTTTCTCTTCCCAAGGACAAGTGTTTGATGTAATCAAATTCTGTTTTGAAGTACTGAGATGGACTTAGTCCTCCTAAAAGGTTTTGTCCTTGATCATTTTTAGGACCCCCTATACTTGAAATTAGTTTATTTAATAAATTTCCAGCTAATGTGACTTTCCATCGAAACTGATAAAAATTTTCATCAAAAATACTTTCTTGACTGTTTAAGTTTAAGTTAATAGAAGAGGCTAAAATTAAATTATTGCTCGTGAGTCTAACTTGTCTTTCTTTAGCTGTATTCACTAATTTAAATTCGTTATCATCAATTTCCAAAAAAGTTTGATTTTTTAAAACAGCATTTATAAAATTTGACGTTCCATCTGGGATGGTTAAATTATTATTTTCATCTACCCATGAGGTTTCAAAATTATATCTTTGAGAAATTGTATTTAATCGATCATAAGAATTTTTGTATACATTAAAATAATTAGTAAGGTTTCGATTGTTTACAAATTCTAAATCAAGCAGTTTTATTTGAATTTTCTTTTTGCTATTAGGTTGCCAATCGAATTGATAGGTTCCTTTAAAAAATTGCTTATCAAGGCCAATGTTTTGCTGAAAACTACTACCCAATATAATTTCTGTTTTTGGATTCATAATCCTTGGAATCCATTCTTTTTGTTTAAAAGGGATAAGTATTCTAGGAATACTCAATTTTAAATTAGCGCCTAATTCAAATATATTAAAAAACTGATCACCTGTTTGTGCAATATCCCTTGAAGCTCCAAGTGTATTCTTAATGTTTAATTCTAATATTTCAGTACCTCTAAAAACATTTCTAATTCCTAATCCACCTCCTAGGCCTATTCCAAAGTCTTGAATATTAGAATGGGATAGGTCTAGGTCAAAACCAACAGAGAATCGCTCTCTTGGCGATAAAAATAATGAGGCTTTAAGAGCATCTTTTTCAGAAGGAATTTTCGAGTAGCTTATACTAGGGTACTTGAAATTTTTGAGACTTGTAAAATACCGATAAGAAACATTGCGATCTTCATCACTGTAAAGAGCTCCTTTTTTTATTGAAACTCCAGAAGCAATAGCTTTAGGTTTGTATTTGAGTTTTCCTTTGCTAAAAATGATAAGGTTGTTGTAGTTTATTGAATCTGTATACGGTTTATTAATTCCTTGTTCTTTTCGATTTTCAATAAATATTTCAATTTTCTTGATTTTATGAATAGCATATGGAATTTCAATCAGAGTATCACCAATCCTCCTCTGTATGTTGTCAATTTGAATACTAACTGGAATTTTAATGTCTTTTCCAGTACTGTCAATTGATGCTGTAAATTGAATACTGTTTTGCTGGAAATTATAAATACCATTATTCCTAAACAGAGTGATAAGGCGTTCCCGTTCTTTCTCAAAACTCTTTACTTCAAATGGTTGTCCTATTTTGATATATCCTTCATTTTCATGTGCATTGTAAATAGAATCTAATTGAGCTGATTTTATAAGAGTTGTAATTGAATCTAGGAGATATTTCTTATTTGGAAGAATTTGATAAGTAAGGGTAACTTTGTTTAGGCTAGATTTACGTGTGTCTGAGAAAACTTCAATGTCAAAATAGCCAAGATTTTTGTAATATTGTGTAATTTTATTTTTAGTTTTTTTTATTTCTAAACTATCAATAATTGCTGGAGATTCACCTTTTTTTTTGAGCCAATCATTAAATTTTACAATATATTTTTCAATAGCTACAAGTTGCTTTTTCGATAACCACCTCTCAAGTTGTTTGCTTCTATTTTCTTTTTTAGCAAGCCAAGTATTAAATTTTATAGTTGGATCAGGGTGCGCTGCTTCATATAAAATTTTAGCCACCGGAATCCCTAAAATTTTTTTATTTGTTGGGGTTGTAATTATAAAATTTACAGGATCATTTTTTAATAAAACTTTATTTTCAAAAATCTCAATCTTATTTATTTGAACTTTTTGTGATCTTAACTCTCGTGTACCAGAACATCCCACTATGGTGAGTGTCAATATTAATATAATGATTAGTTTTGTTAAGAAGCGATACACTCAATAGTATTTACTTCAAAAATAAGTCATTTTTATGGTCAGTAATAATCAACGGAAGCAAATCCTTCAATTAAAGCAAAAAAAACATAGATTATTATCTGGTTATTTCGTAGCTGAAGGTGAAAAAGTAGTAGAGGAGATACTTTCTGCATCTTGGGAATGTGTTTTTTTATTTTCAACAGTCCCTAATTTATTTCCAAAAACAGTTTTGGTAAATACTACTGAAATGATGAAAATTTCTCATTTTAAGTCGCCAAGTCCTGTTTTGGGAGTATTTAAATTTCCCGATGCAATATTACCGGTTATTTCGAATATTACTATAGCAGTTGATGGAGTAAGTGATCCTGGAAATTTAGGTACCCTTATCCGTTTGTGTGATTGGTTTGGTCTTTCTGAACTAATTTGTAGTAGTTCAACAGTAGATTGCTTCAATTCAAAAGTTGTTCAAGCTTCTATGGGATCGATCGTTAGAGTTCAATGCCGTTATGAAAAAGATTTATCGACTACATTACGAGATCTTAATAAACCTATATATAGTGCAGATTTTGGTGGAGAGTCATTATATTCTTCAAGCTTCCCTAAGCAAGCAACCATAGTTTTTGGAAGTGAATCCCACGGAATTTCATCAGAAATAGATGAAATAGTTAATTACAAAATATCAATCCCAAATTTTAGAAAAGGAAGAGGAGCGGAGAGTTTAAACGTTGCAATAGCTGGAGCAATTTTTTTAAGTGAAATTTTTAGGGTCAGGTAATTATTCAAAAGTTATAATTACTGCAATTCCACGACTAAGCATTTTATTTATCTTTCCAGTCCACGGACTTGTGGGATCTGCATCAGGAATCAATTCATTTTGGAATGAAAAGATTCCACGCAAGGACGGAGAAAACTTAAAATAATATAGGTAAAAGTCAAACCCTAAACCAAGCTCATAATTGAGGTTTTGATCAGTAACTCTAAAAATATTACCTGCATTATCATTTCTATTTTTTTGATTACTAGAAAGATTAAAATCTGTTGAAATTCCAGCAATTACAAATGGCTTGAAATTATTAATTCTTTTGGCACTTACTTTAATTAAAAGTGGTAAATGGATATAAGTAGATTTAATTTCTCTTCTCTGATCAGATTCTTTTGTAAATTCAGGAAATTCCGGATATTTTAATTCACGAGAACTGTAATAAAGGCCGGGTTCAAACCTAAGATTTAAATATTCATTGATGCGAATATCCCCAATGAGTCCGACGACAAAACCTGTTTTTGGAATTACAGAAATATCTTTGTAATTTAATTCTTTGTAGAAATTGTTTATGTATTCAAACTTAAAGTCATATTGATTTAAACCAAGGAAATATCCATAATGTATTGGTTTTTTATCAAAATTTGGAAGGTTAATAATACGTTCTTTAACTGTAGGGTATTGAGAGTAAGCTCCACACGAAAAAGAAAGGCAGATTAGAATGGTAACAAGAAAAGATCTTTTATGCTTTTTTAGCAAAATAAATGGAAGCTATCCCTAATGTTTGTGGCTTATCTTCTACTGATATAAACCCATTTTTACGTAAAATATTGTTGAAGACTTCTCCAGAGGGAAAGGAAGCAGCAGAATCAGATAAATATTGATATGCACTTTTATCTTTTGAAAAAAGTTTCCCAAGAAATGGCATTATATTTTGAGTATATAAATTATATAAAGATTTTAATAGGTTATTTTTTGGTACTGCTGTTTCTAAGATAATTAATGTACCATTTGGTTTTAGCACTCTAAGAATTTCTAATAATCCTTTGTCTAAGTTTTCGAAATTTCGAACACCAAAAGCTACAGTAACAGCATCAAAATATTCATCATTATAACGAAGCATTTCAGAATCACCCAATTGCATATCAATTCGGTGTGTTAATTTATTTGTAATTACTTTTTTTTTTCCGATTTCTAGCATTCCAGGGGAAATGTCAAGCCCTATAATTTCAGTAGTTTCTATTTTAGCAAGCGCAATCACCAAATCACCAGTTCCAGTGGCTATGTCTAAAATTTTATCATGAGCTTCTTTTTTTACGATGTTCACAACTCTTTTACGCCAAAGAATATCTACACCTAGGGTTATAATTCTATTAAGCAAATCATAACTTTTGGAAATTCCATCAAACATCTGAGTGATTTGTTTTTTTTTTGCTTCAGGATTATTTTGATCCGGTTTTATTGTTTTCTTCATAGTGGCGGTCAAAGATACTAATTTGAAAAGGATGTTACTCTTAAATTTATGCTTCAGAAACTAATATTTGTATATTTGAATCGTATTTCGATACATACTTATGAAAATAATTATCGCAGGTGGTGGCGAAGTAGGATTTCATTTAGCGAAACTCCTTTCTTTTGAATCTTTAGATATCACTTTAATTGATACCGATAAGGATCGTTTAAATTATGCTGAATCCCATTTAGACATTCGTGGAATACGCGGAAATGCAATGTCTTTGGCTGTTATGGAAGAATCTCAAGTTGCTAATTCTGATCTCTTTATAGCAGTAACTTCTGAGGAAGCAGTCAATATAACAGTATGTGCATTAGCAAAACAGCTAGGTAGTAAAAAGACCATTGCTAGAATTTCTAATATTGAATTTATAAACGCTAAAGACACCATTAGCTTCAAAGAAATTGGGGTGGACGAATTAATCTCACCGGAAGAGTTAGCAGCTATTGAAATTCAACAATTATTAGATCAATCTGCATTTTCAAATAGTTATGGTTTTGAAAATGGGGCTTTAACACTCATTGGTACTAGTTTAGCTAAAGATGTACCATTTGTAGGTAAAAGTGTAAAAGAAGCAGCTTCTATTTTCCCAGATGTACATTTTATGCCTATTGCAATTCAACGTAGAGGAACACAAAACACTATGATTCCTCGAGGAGACACTTGTTTTGAAGAGGGTGACACTGTTTTTTTTATTACTCGAAAAGAAGGGGTAGAAGAGTTGTATAAATTAACAGGAAAAACAAAAACTTCAATAAAAAACATAATGATTTTAGGGGGAGGTCGAATTGGATATAACACTGCGCGTGAATTATGTGAAAAAAAGTTTAATGTAACTTTAATAGAAAAAAACAAAAAGAAAGCTTTTGAAATGGCTGATTTACTTCCAAATGCCCTGGTTATTAACGCAGATGGCAGAAGTGCTGAATTATTAGAAGAGGAGGATCTTTCGTCAATGGATGCTTTTATTTCTGTGACTGAGAATTCTGAAACTAATATTATGTCATGTCTTATGGCACACACTAAAAATGTAAAAAAAACCATTGCTTTAGTTGAAAATATGGATTATTTTCAATTGTCTCATTCTATTGGAATAGATACTCTTATTAATAAAAAATTATTGACAGCAAATACCATTTTCAGATATATTCGACGAGGAGAAGTAGTGGACATGACTACCCTTAATAATTTAAATGCCGAAATTTTAGAATTTGTAGTTAATGAGAATTCTAAAATAACAAATTATAAGATTAAAGATCTTGACTTTCCCAGAACAGCTATTATTGGCGGCGTCATTAAAGAGGGAAAAGGGATTATTGCACTAGGTGATTATACCATTTGTGCGGGTGACAGAATTGTTGTTTGTTGTTTACCTCGATCTATTAAGCGAATTGAAAGTTTATTTTTATAAGACTCCATGCATAGTCTCAATTATAAAATTGTTGTTTTTTTAATGGGGATTCTGTTGTTATTCAATGGAGGACTAATGCTTTTTTCTGCACTTACTAGTTATATATATTCAGATGGCGTAACCTTTGAGTTAACTCTTTCTGCCTTCATAGTGCTTTCAATGGGTGCGTTAATGATGTTGTTTGGAAGACAACACAATAAAAAAATTCAAAAAAGAGAGGGATACCTTATTGTTAGTTTAGGATGGTTATTAATGACCATAACGGGAATGCTTCCTTTCATTATGACCAATAGTATAGTAGATATCTCTTCTACTTTTTTTGAAACAATGTCTGGCTATACGGCAACGGGTGCAACTATTCTTTCGGATATAGAGTCTCTACCTGCTGGAATTTTATTTTGGAGGAGTATGACTCATTGGATTGGAGGTATGGGAATAATTGTTTTGGCAATAGCTATTTTACCTTTATTAGGTATTGGGGGGATGCAACTATTTTCTGCTGAAGCACCAGGGCCCAATAGTGATAAATTGCATCCTCGAATTACAGATACAGCTAAAAGACTTTGGATAATTTATGTTTCCTTTACTTTAGTAGAAGCCTTCTTATTGTCTATTGCTGGAATGTCAATTTTTGATGCGATTAATCATGCTATGAGTACAATGGCTTCAGGAGGATTTTCAACTAAAAATAATAGTTTAGCTCACTGGAATCATTTGCCTTGGGTACATTATATTATAATTGTATTTATGTTCTTAGCGGGCTCTAATTTTGTATTAAGCTATTTTGCTTTTAAAGGAAAGCTAAAAAAAGTTTTTAAAGACAGTGAGTTTAAAACCTATTTCACTTTAATTCTTATTTTTTCTTTAATTGTTTTCATTGTCCTAATTAGTAGTGTAGATCTAAACAATAGTTCGTTTGACCATCCACAGGTATGGGGGAAGATAGAAAGTTCATTAAGGCATGCATTTTTTCAGGTTATATCTATAGTTACTACTACTGGATTTGTCACTTCGGATTATACTGCGTGGACACCTTTTCTGACTATTTTGTTTTTTGGACTTATGTTTATGGGAGGGTCAGCTGGAAGTACCTCAGGCGGTATAAAAATAGTTAGGCATTTATTAATGATTAAAGGGGGTATACTTGAATTAAAGCGTGCTTTACACCCAAATGCTATTATACAGCCAAGATATAATGGAAAAATAGTGAATCAGGAAATAATTTTAAATGTATTAGCTTTCTTCATCCTCTATATGGTTTCCTTCATAATAGGAAGTTTAGTATTTGGTTTATTAGGATTAGATTTTGAAAATGCCATTGGAGCTGCTGCTGCAACATTAGGTAATGTTGGGCCAGCCATTGGTAATTTTGGACCAAGCGAGAATTACAGTGAATTACCTGCTTTTGGAAAATTTTGGGCCTCTTTTTTAATGTTACTAGGACGTCTTGAATTATTTACTGTTCTTATTCTTTTCACTCCTTTTTTCTGGAAAAAGACTTAGTACCCATATTTTTTATTCCATCTACTTTTTAGAAAATCTCTAATACTTTTTTCCTTTTGATTATCTCCCGGCTGGTATAGTGTTGTCCCTTTAATTTCTTCGGGTAAAAACTCTTGTTCAATAAAATGATTTGCATAATCATGGGCATATTTATAATCCTCCCCATAGCCAAGCTCCTTCATGAGCTTTGTTGGTGCATTTCTTAAATGAAGTGGTATTGGTAGATTACCTGTTTTTCGAACCTTCTCTTGAGCTTCATTAATAGCTTTGTAAGCAGAATTACTTTTTGGTGACGTAGCTAAGTATATTACACATTCACTAAGTAAAATTCTACCTTCAGGATAACCAACGCTAGTAACAGCCTGAAAGGTACTATTTGCTAAAACTAAAGCAGTTGGATTTGCAATACCAATATCTTCAGCTGCAAGAATCAGTAAACGTCTGGCAATAAATCCAATATCTTCTCCAGCTTCAATCATTCTTGCCAGCCAATAAATGGAACCATTGGGATCACTCCCTCTTATAGATTTTATAAATGCCGAAACAATATCATAATGAAAATCACCATTTTTATCAAATAAAACACTACTGGTTTGTACTGTCTGAAAAACCATATCATTTGTAATCTTTATTGTTTTATTTCCATTGGCTTGAATAACGAGTTCTAATAGCGAAAGTAATTTACGAGCGTCTCCTCCTGCAAGTTCAATAAGTGCTTCAGTTTCATTTAATTGAATATCTAATTTTTTTAAAAAGTCATCATATACAAGTGCATGGGTTAAGATTTTCTTTAATTCCTTTTTTTCTAGGGAGTTAAGAATGTAAACCTGGCATCTAGATAGTAGCGCATTAATTACTTCAAAACTTGGGTTTTCTGTGGTAGCACCAATTAGAGTTACAACACCCTTTTCAACAGCATTTAAAAGAGAGTCTTGTTGAGACTTACTAAACCTATGAATTTCATCAATAAATAAAATTGGGCTTTTGCCAGAAAAGAGACCTCCAGAATGTTCAGCTTTATGAATAATTTCACGAATCTCTTTTACCCCAGCATTTATTGCAGATAATTGATAAAATGGGCGCTCTTTCTCTAGTGCTAATAATTGCGCAAGTGTTGTTTTTCCTGTTCCAGGAGGTCCCCAAAAGATCAGCGAAGGAAAGATACCATTAGTAATCATTTGTGTTAAACTCCCTTTGGTTCCAACCAAATGATCTTGACCAAAGTAATCCGCTAAAGATTTAGGTCGCATGCGTTCAGCTAATGGAGTATTCATTCTATAAATATAAGTTTTTTACTTTTCTATACGCGTTGACGTATGGTTTCATAAAAAACAACGGCGCATGCTACTGATACATTTAATGAATCGACACCTTCTACCATTGGAATTTTAGCTTTCCGATCTATTATTTTAAGCATTCCCCCAGAAATTCCGACGTCTTCTGAGCCAAAAATAAGCGCTACAGGCCCCTTTAGATCTTCTTCATATATAGATATGGATGTTTTTTCAGTTATGCCTAATGTGGGTACCTCATGAGCTTTTAAATAATAAACAACATCTTTCAAATGCTGCACTTTAGAAATTGGTACTTTGAAAGCACCTCCCGCAGAAGTTTTTACTACATCACCGTTTAAAGGAGCACTGCTTGAGCTTGGTATAAAAACAGCATCAACTCCAGTTGCTGCTGCAGAACGAAGAATAGCTCCAAAATTACGAGTATCTGTAATTCCATCCAGGAGCACAAAAATCGGATTTTTTTTAGATGCAATTATTTTTTCAATCAGAGGCTCCATTTCATGAGTAGCTAAAGCTGCAATCCTAGCTACAGCACCTTGATGATTTTTGTCTGAAAAGCGATTTAAGCGCTCTACAGGAACGAAACTAAATGCGATGTTATTAGTTCTAAGAACGTGAAGTAATTCTTCAAACAAAGTACTTTTTATCCCTTTTAATAGCCATACGCGATCAATTGACTTACCTGACTGAATTGCTTCTAAAATTGCTCTTAATCCAAATATTGTTACTGTTTTCATACATCAAAAATACTTTAAATAATTAATGCCTAACTAATGGAGGTTAATTCTTTTAATTTCATTTTTTTATTTTAATTAATGATTTTTAATTCTTTGTTTTTTTATCTTTCAAAAATTTTATTTTCTTTATGATATATTCATTTTACAAATTATTCTTGTTTTTTAAAAGATTTAATTTTCATTTATTTTTTATTCTTTTTTTAATGAGTTGCTCTCCTGACTCAGAGAATCTTACAAGTTCATTTGACGTATCTGTTTCAGTAAAAGGAAATGGTACTGTATCTTCTTCACAATTTGATGTAATTACAAATACAATTATATCGATCACTGCCACGCCAAATGAGGGTTATTATTTTGATCGTTGGCAAGGTACAGGGGAAGTAAATGAATCTGAAACATTAGATTTATTGGTAAATCAAGCATATGTTTTGACAGCTGTTTTTCTCCCCTTTCCAACTTTGGATGAATCAGTTGAGGTTTATAATCCAAAAAAAATTGATTTATCTCCAGTTTTCATGATTAAAAGTGGTGGTACACAAGCTTTTTTAACAGATAAAACAGGTGTTAATTTACAAACTTTTGATTTTAATTCTAAATTGGGAAATGATTTGGAGTTATTACCAGATGGAAATTTAATAGGATTATTTAAACCCGAAACTATATTTTTTTCTTTTGGAGGTTATGGTGGAATTCTTCGAAAATTATCCCCTGAAGGAGAAATTATATGGGAATATACCGTTAATACTGAAAATGAGTTACTTCATCATGACTTTGAAATTTTACCCAATGGTAATATATTATTAATGATTTGGGAACGATTCACTGCGTCTCAATCAATTGCTTTGGGTTACAAAGGAGATGGACCAATTTATCTTGAGAAAATAAGTGAATTAAACCCTGAAAGTTTTGAAATTGTTTGGGAATGGCGAAGTGTTGATCATTTAATCCAGGATCATCTTGAATCTGCATCCAATTATGGTGTTGTTGGTGATCATCCTGAAAAAATAAATCTCAATTATTCCATAGATCAAACGGGTGATCTTATGCATGCGAATGGTTTATTTTATGATGATTCAAGAAATGTTATTTATTTAAGTGTAAATTTTTTTAGTGAAGTTTGGGTTATCCCACATTCATATTCTACTGATGAAAATAAAACAGATTTAGCTGATTTAAGTTTCCGCTTTGGCAATCCTTCCACTTTTAACGATGATTCAAAACGTTTTTTTTATAGGAATCATCACCCAACTTTAACTAAATATGATCCTTTAACTGAAGGACGTTTTTTAATTTATATGAATGGCTCTGAAGATTCACAGTCCATTGTTTATGAATTCATTCTCCCTGACTATTTTGATTCCAATCCTATCAATTGGGTAATGCCAGAAGAATCATGGAGTTTTACAGACCCAGATTTATTTTATGCTAAAATATCAGGTGCATATCGTCTCCCTAATGGTAATACTTTAATTTGTGAAGGTGATTACGGTTATTGGGAAGTTACACGATCAGGCGAGGTTGTCTGGAAGTATAATGGCGGTGGACCTAATTTCTGGAGAGGATACGTTTACCCTAATAACTAATTAAAAAAAGGGGACTATTTAGTCCCCTTTTTTTAATTAGTACAATTTTTATGTCACTTTTATTGGCAAATACTAAGTATTTTTTCACCAATATTTGCAGCATTGTTTCCTGATGTACCATGTGAAGCTTGGACAAAACTATTCTGTGCCTTAGACCCATCAAGTTTTGTGTATGCTATACTATAATTTGTTTCGTCAGGATATCTACCTTCAATCCATTCCCACTTCATAGTTTTAGCAGAATTTGGAATCGTAATAGTAGAAAAACCGCTAGAGTCGTTACCAGTGTATGGTTCAAGGGTTGCATTTATGGCAACTCCACTACCATAGGGACTCGGAATAGCATAAATATACTCTGTACCATCTAGAGTTAATTTAATTCTACTATCCTGCCATCCATCACCATAGGTATCTACCATTTTTACGGTATATATACCAGGTACTGCTGACCCATCAGTTACATTACATAAAACAATTTTGTTGTAAGCGTAAGGAGATTTAAAATATGATCCTGTCATAGATCCTGTTACAGCTTCAGTAGAAAAACTTCTACCGTTTGTAAGGTTCAATTTCAATCGAATATTTATTGTACTACCACCTACATAATTGATTTTAGAATCAACCTCAGTTAAACTAACACTGAAAGTTGTTCTTGGAAGCCCTGTTGGACCGTTAGTAAATTCTGATGCATTTAATGTTCTTATTTGAACTTCTTCACCAGAATCTGCAGATATAAATATTTCCACATTATTCAATAATGCTCCATCTTCCTCATCGTGAGCTTCAATTGTTGCAGTAAATACTGAATTTGATTGATCATAAAAGTTATAATCACCAGAACTTGATATAGTTCTTAAAACTGCACCTTTTTGATAATTATCAAGGACATCGTTTATTGTATTATCAGGATCTGAACAAGACTGAAATACCAATATTACGGTTAGTAAACTAATTATTTTTTTCATAATACTAATTATTTAAGGTTAGTTGCTCCGCTAGCATTCCAAAACACTCGATCACTTTTAGATGTTCTCTGAGTAGCATTCGAATTCGTGTTTACAAAATTAGCTGGAAAATATTGAGTAGTCGGATAACTTCCTGGATCAGGCTCAACATTCGGTTGAAGTGATCTTGGATATCCATTTCTTCTGTAAGAGTTATAAGCATCAATACCATTTCCAACCATAGAAATAAAGTATTCTGTTGCCCACATATCTAATTTTTCAGCAGTAGATCCTGCAGCATTCCAGTCTGAAGTAAATGCAGCAACATATGCGTCTCTATCAGCAGTAGTTAAAGTATCACCACCAAGGTCATCTGTTTTATCTAAGGCTTGCGTAAGTGCAGTTAAAGTTTCAGCAGTTGGATCACCACCTGTTGTAACAGCAACTTCAGCATTCATAAAGTGCATCCAAGAAGATAACATTATAGGAGTTATACCTGCTCCTCTTTCACCAGCTCCTAGAACCTGCCCTCCAAAAGAACTATCATCAAATTTACCACCAGCCGGATAAGTTCCACGAAGTGTTCTTAAGAATCCATCAGGAGGAGTCCCGTTATCATTTCCGTGATCTCTTCCCCAGTATCCACTTGCTGGTTTATTTGCACTATTAGTTGGAGCACAAAAAGGAGTATCGTCACCTCTCAATTGTGGTGGTACATAATATCCAGCCAATCCACATTCTAACACTTCTTCATTACCAGCACTGTCAAAACCTGGAGTTTCAGGTACTTGTCTGTAGTAGTAGTAAGGAATTCGAGGATCAGTGTTACCAGCATGACCGTTAATCATACTAAACATTAACCAGTTTGATTGATATTCACCACCTCCTGTATTAGTATAGTTGCTTCGGTAAAGAGGGTGTCTAGTATCAGGTGTTGCCTGATTTGTACCCCACTGAAATTCGAAATCATCAGCTGCTGTTGAAATATAATTTGATATAGCATTATAACCCGCTGTATCACCTGTATTCAACAAAGCTTTTTTCTTGATACTATTAGCAGCTTTAATCCATTTACTTGAATTACCACCATAGAAAAAATCATTTGAAGAACTAGCTAATGATCCTGCATTAAAATCTGCAACAGCACTGTCTAATAATGCAATAGCAGCAGAATAAATTGATGCTCCATCATCAGATATTGGATTTAAATTACCTTCACTACCCTGTAGGGCTTCACTGTAAGGTACACTTCCAAATTGGTCAACTAAAGTTAACATTATATAAGATTGAAAAACTTTTCCCATTCCAATTTCGAATTGCAATCCTCTTTCTTCAGCAATTAAATTCATTAATCGAATATCTTCTAGCATTCCACGATAAGCAGATGACCATAAGCCATTCCAGCTGTCTGGAGAATAAATATTATCATAATTTCTTCCGCTCATATAGTTGATACGTGTTAGTTCTCCTGTACGATCTCCCATAGAGTGAACCCAGTACGCAAAGTCTACTTGGATTGCGTTCAAAAAGAACCCAGGATCCGCTTGACTAGGACTTAAGGCATTAGGGTTATCTGTTAGCTCTATATCTAGAGTTTCACAAGAAGTCACCACTAACATAGTACCTAAACAAAGTCCTAAAATGTAATTAGTATATTTCATGTTTCTGTTTTTATTATTATTAGAATGTAAGTTTTACACTTGCACCATATCTTTTAGCACTAGGGCCATTAAGGTAATCAAATCCTCTACCGTTACCTACACCAACACCTGCAATGTTAGGATCAAAATTTGTTCCTGGAGGTGTGTTGTATGCATCATAAGCAAGGTTAAATCCTGAAGCTGTAATTGAAATGTTTCCAAAAGGAGTATTTTCAATTAAGCTTTTTGGAAGATTATAAGAAAGGGATATTTCACCTAATCTCCAGTGACTAGCATCATAAACTAACATTTCATCAGGACCGTATAATACGTTACTGAAGTAGAAAGTTGAGTTGTTAATTTGCTTACTGTTCGTTACCCCATTAGTATTTACTCCCGGAAGAATGAAACTTAATTCACGATCCAAAGTATCTGCTGATAGACCACGACCTAATAATGTAGCTACCGTGTAAGTGAATATATCTCCACCATGTTGATAGTTAAATAAGAAATTAAAACTAAAATTTTTGTAAGATACACTGTTGCTGATATTCGCAATCCAGTCAGGATTAGCATCTCCGATTATTGAAGGTGTGAATGTTTCAGCATAACTACCTGAGTTATTCACTACCTTGTCACCACCTGTCCAACGGAAGTCTTCAATATCTGCATTGTATCTAGTTACAGATGAACCAATAATGGTTCCCAATGACTCTCCAACAATAGCAGCGTTTCCTAAGGTTCCAAATCCAGAATAAACAATTATATCAGTATCTGCACCTAAGTCTTTAACAATAGCGTCGTTAGTAGACCAGTTAAGAGCTGTTGTCCAATTTAAACCATCATTATTTTGGATCCAATCATATGATAAATCTAATTCAACCCCTCTGTTCTCAATCAAACCAATATTTGTTTGAGTAGAAGTATATCCAGTTGTTGGATCAAGAGGGCGATCGATAATTAAATCATTAGTATTCTTACTA
>JABGXI010000078.1:0-7803 GCA_018675855.1 Flavobacteriaceae bacterium
AGAAAGTAATACTAACGTACATGCATTTTCCCAAATAATACCTTTTTCATTTAATAACTTAACTAACTTAGGATTCTCAGTACCAGGATTAAAAAGCACCCGTTTAGGGTTGATTTTTAAAATAAAATCAAAATAAGGTTCTTGTTTAGAAGCACCTATGTATAATGTAATAGTATGAATATTTACTTGAGCAATAAAGGGAGATACTATTGATAAGTTAGCAACTAATCCAGGTCTTATACCCATGGGAACTACTTCAATTTTGTGTTTAAGAAGTAAGTGAATAGCCTTGTGAGCATAGCGCTCAGGGTTTATACTAGCTCCTATGACAAGGGTTTTGAATTTTACCATTGAATCATGATACTACCCCATGTAAATCCACTTCCAAAAGCTGCTAAAACGACTTTAGTACCCGGGACAATTTTACCTTCTTCCCAAGCTTCAGTTAACGCAATTGGAATGGAGGCTGCAGTTGTATTTCCGTAACGTTGAATGTTATTATAAACCTGATCATCACTTAATCCAAATTTCTTTTGAACAAATTGTGCAATCCTGAGATTTGCTTGATGTGGAATCAACATTCCAATTTCATTAGCAGACCATCCTGTTTTTTTCAATCCCTCATTAATTACCTCAGTAAAGCGAACGATCGCATTTTTAAAAACAAATTGTCCATTCATGTGAGGGTAATAAGAAATATCCTCTGGGTCGTTTTCGGTAATAATCTCAGGAACCCATCTTCCAGTATTTGGCCCAATTAAAGAAAGTTCTTTTGCATGTTTTCCTTCAGAGTGTAAATGTGAAGAAAGAATTCCTTCCTTCTTGTTTTCGGTACGGGTCATCACTACAGCACCAGCTCCATCACCAAAAATAACAGAAACATTTCTACCCCGTGAAGTCATGTCCAAACCACCAGAATGATATTCTGAACCTATTACTAATACATTTTTATACATTCCGGTTTTTATAAATTGGTCTGCAGTAGCTAGTGCATATACAAAACCTGAACATTGCATGCGAATATCCATTGCAGGACAGTCAGGAATTTCTAGTGCATCTTGAACCAATACTCCAGATCCAGGGAAATAATAATCTGGACTCAGAGTTGCTAAAAGAATCAAATCAATATCTTGAGCATTAATATTAGCTCGTTCTAGTGCAATTTTAGAAGCTTTTACTCCCATGGTTGCTACGCCATCATTATCACCTTTTTTTATGTGTCTTCGTTCTTTAATTCCAGTTCTTTCAATAATCCATTCGTTTGAAGTATCCATAGTTTTTTCTAAATCAGCATTAGAAACTACATTTTTAGGTAGGTACTTTCCAACACCAATGATCTTAGAATTAAACATATATATATTTTTAATTTATTGAAAATAATCAATTTAAATGGCTTCACCAACTCGATCTAACAATCAAAGTTTTAAAGATATTTTTTAAATTCTTCTGTTTGAATTTCAGCCTTTAAATCATGGAGTAAATGATATAGTCCAAAAAAAGTTCTATTGATGTATATGAAGTGTTTTGAACCTCTATTTCCATTCATTTTTCTGAGTTGTGAGTCTACAGCAAGGTCTTTTGATAGGTTGGTGATTCCTTCCCAAAATTTAATACTTGAAAAATCAAAACTTGATTTATGAAAAGGAAGAGTGAAAAGATTCATCATACGTTGAAATAGCTCAGTAAAATAAATTATTTCATATTCTGAGTCTGATGGAAGAAGAATTTCTAACTCACGTAATAATCGATTAAAAGAAATAATATCATCAATATTTTCCTTCTTAGATAGTTCAAAGTAGGGGTGATAAAAATCTTTCGGTATCGATTTCATGCAGCCAAAATCAATTGCGATTAAATTTCGTTCCTCATCAACCATAAAATTTCCTGGATGTGGATCAGCTTGCACTTTTTTCAATCCATGAATTTGAAACATATAAAAATCCCAAAGGGTTTGTCCTATTTTATTTTTAACCTCTTGTGACTCACTATCCAATGAAGTGTATTCTGCCAGATGAATACCATCCATCCAGTCCATTGTTATGATTTTAGTAGTAGTCCATTTTGAATAGTAATTTGGAAATTTAAGATTCGAAATCTTAGCAGCTTTTTTAGAAATAAATTGACTATTTCTTAACTCTTGTAAATAATCTGTTTCTTCTAAGAGTTTATCTTCTACTTCTTTGAAATATTTATGGGTATCTTTTCCTTTAAGGTTAAACATTTTTAAAGCAATAGGTTTTACCAAAGCCAAATCAGAGCTAATACTATTTGCCACTCCAGGGTATTGAATTTTCACAGCAAGTTTTTTTTCTTTTTTTGAAGCTCGGTGAACCTGGCCTATACTAGCAGCATTTTCAGAGTGAACTTCGAACGTATCAAAAACTGTTTCCGGATCTGCACCTAAGTATTTACGTATGGTTTTTTTCACTAAAGCAGCAGATAGTGGGGGTACGGAAAATTGAGCCAAGCCAAATTGCTCAACATAAGCTTTAGGTAATAAATTTTTTTCCATACTCAACATTTGTGCGACCTTCAAAGCACTTCCTTTGAGTTGTTTTAGGCCGTCATAGATATCTTTCGCATTATTTTCATTTAACTTAGATTTATTGTCATCTCCACTGAAAATTTTTTCTCCATAATATCGAATAAAATTACCTCCAACCTTTATTCCAGTAGAAACAAATTTAGAGGCACGTTCAATTTTGTTAGTAGGAATTGAATCTAGAGTTTTCAATTAAAAAATTTTGAATTTTTCATTCCAAAGAAATTTTCCGAAATCAATAACACTATCTAATGGGGTATTATCAAATAACTCAAAAACAGTTTGAACCGATTTCTCAATAGCCATATCAGTTTTTTCAAAACTAGGAGAACTGTCATCCATCCAAAATTTTAAAAGAAATAATAATTGTAACCAAGCGCCCTCAGAAAAAATTAATTCGGGATGCTTTGTAAATATGGATTGTTTTGAAGTATTCCCCTGTTCGATCAAACCTGAGGCAAATTGTTTAAAAGAATTACGCAATCTTCTCAATGAAGAAAGCTTTTGCATTTTGTCACGTGAATTTGAAAGAATGAACAAAACATAACTTCTATTTAGAAGTAATACCTCAAAAAAAGTAAAATAAAAAGAAAGTAATTTTTCTTTTGGCACTAGGCTATCAAAACCTTTTTCTTTACTAATTAGTGTATAGGCATTATCAAAAAATTTACAGAATATACTTTCTTTAATATCCTCTAATGATGCGAATGACATGTAAAAGTCAGTTTCTTCGATTTTATTGTTTTTGCAAAACAAATAAACAGACTTTGGTTCCTTTTCATATTCTAATACATGTGTGCTATAAGCATCGTAAATTTTCTGTTTTAAATCCATAGTTATTTACCTAATGATTGAAGTGATTACAAATATAAAGTGTTTATCATTTCTATATATAACTTAAACATCTTTAATTTAAAAAAAATGCCAACTTGTCACACTTTAAAGAATGGTATTTTTTTTGCAAACAATTTATAAATCAAAAAATAAAAATATGAGTAAAGGTAAAATTAATGTTGCTGTTGAAAACATCTTCCCGCTTATTAAAAAATTTCTTTATAGTGATCACGAAATTTTTTTAAGAGAATTAATTTCTAATGCTACAGATGCTACTACCAAACTTCAACACCTAAGTAGCTTAGGAGAAATAAAAGGCGATTTAGGAGCACAGCACATTGAAATAAAAATTGATAAAAAAGGAAAAAAACTTCATGTTATTGACCAAGGAATTGGAATGACAGAAGAGGAAGTTCAAAAATACATTAATGAAGTTGCCTTTTCAGGTGCTGAAGAATTCCTGGAGCAGTATAAAGACAGTGCTAAAGACAGCGGAATTATTGGTCATTTTGGACTTGGTTTTTATTCTGCATTTATGGTTTCTGAAAAAGTAGAAATCATCACAAAATCACACAAAGATGTTCCTGCTTCGCGCTGGATGTGCGACGGATCGCCAGAATACACTTTAGAGCTAGCAGATAAAACTACTCGAGGAACGGAAATTATCCTTCACTTAGATAAGGATTCTAAAGAGTTTTTAGAAGAAACCAGAATAAATGAATTACTAAACAAATACAACAAATTCATGCCCATTCCAATTAAGTTTGGAACACGTGAAGAAACTCTCCCTCTTCCTAAAGATGCAGCTGAAGATGCAAAAGCAGAAACGATTACTGTTGATAATATTATAAATAATCCTGATCCTGCTTGGACCAAAAAACCAGCTGATTTAAAAGAAGATAATTATAAAAGCTTCTATCGGGAATTATATCCCATGCAATTTGAAGAACCTTTATTTAACATTCACTTAAATGTAGATTATCCATTTAACTTGACAGGTATATTATATTTTCCGAAGTTGAATAATGACCTTAATGTTCAGAAAGATAGAATTCAACTCTATCAAAATCAAGTATTTGTTACTGATAATGTTGAAGGAATTGTACCTGAATTCTTAACACTTCTTAGAGGTGTAATTGACTCTCCTGATATTCCGCTTAATGTATCTAGAAGTTATCTTCAAGCCGATGGAGCTGTTAAGAAAATAAGCAATTACATAACTAAAAAAGTAGCTGACAAGTTAAGCAGTCTGTTTAAAAAAGATCGTAAAGGTTTTGAAGAAAAATGGAATGATATAAAAGTTGTAATCGAATATGGAATGCTAAGTGAAGATAAATTTTTTGATAAGGCAGAAAGTTTTGCACTTTTTCCTAGTACCGATGGAGAATTTTTCACTTTTAAAGAATTACAAGAAAATATAAAAGATAATCAAACTGATAAGGATGATAAGATGATCATTCTTTACGCATCAAATGCAGAAGATCAACATAGTTATATCACTCAAGCAAAAAACAAAGGATATAAAGTGTTATTATTAGATTCACCTATAATTGGTCATTTAATTCAGAAATTAGAAGGAAGTAAAGAAAATGTTTCTTTTGTTCGTGTAGACGGAGATACTGTTGAAAATCTAATTAAAAAAGAAGAAGCTACACTTTCAAAACTTTCAGAAAAAGAGCAAGAGGATCTTAAGCCAATGATTGAAGCTGTTGTAAAAGAAGGTGGATATACTGTTCAACTTGAAGCAATGGATAGTCAAGCATTGCCTTTTGTTCTTACTCAACCTGAGTTTATGAGACGGATGAAGGAAATGCAACAAACTGGTGGCGGAGGAATGATGATGGGTAATATGCCTGACATGTATAATTTGGTAGTCAATACTAATCATGAGCTCACAAATGAAATTTTAACTACTAAAACAGTAAAGAAACGAGTTCGCTTAATTCAACAAGCATTGGATCTTGCAAAACTATCTCAAAACTTATTAAAAGGAGAAGCGTTGACCCAATTTATTCAGCGAAGCGTTGATTTGATTAAATAATTAAAAAATGGGAAATTTAAATTTCCCATTTTTTTTTGATCAATGAGTATTACATTGACAAAGAATCAAGTGATGGAATTATTTCTAAAAAAAAATGAAACCTTTTCACCAAAAATCAAAGATGGTGAAATACTTTATATACCAAATTTTAAGAAAAAAAATGCGGCCGACCTGTTATTAAAAAAATTAGAAAACACAATTCCCTGGAGACAAGATAAGATAACAGTGTATGGAAAAACATATGACCAGCCCAGATTAACCTCACTGCATTCAATTCAACAGAAACCATATTCCTACTCTAACATCACTATGCACCCTAGGGCAATGACAAATGAACTGCTTCAAATTCTTACTGAAATTGAACATATAAAGCCAAATTCATATAATTCAGTATTACTTAATTTATATCGTAATGGAAAAGACAGCAATGGATGGCATGCAGACAATGAGTCAGCCTTAGGAATAAATCCTTCCATTGCATCACTGAGTTTAGGGGAAGAAAGATTTTTTCATTTAAAACATAAAAAATTAAAAGATCAACGAATAAAATTGAAATTAGCGCATGGAAGTCTTTTAATTATGAGTGGAGAATTTCAACATCACTGGCTTCATCAAATACCTAAAACAACTCGGACTATTTCAACACGAATTAATTTAACGTTTCGAAAAATTATATAAGTATATAGAAATATTGCTTATTCGAAAATATCATTGAGAACTGTCGCCAAATGAATACCCCCATTTAATAATTGCTTGCGAACAATATTTATATATTCATATCGATATTTATACCCTAAATTAGTTTTTTCAGGTAAGGTGGTATAAATTATATTTGTTAAAGCGTGGATTTCTACTAACCAATCATTTAACGAATTATTTTTGAGAGATTTAATTTCAAAAGCAGTTAAAACAGGCAGGTTTACTGTCATTTCCGAATAACTCATTCCGTGACTTTCAATGATTCCACTATCCCAAACTCTATGGAGATTAGAATTTTTTCCAAACCATTTAACTTTTATATCATTCCCACCCTTATTTTTTAATTGTCCTAAATGTAATGGCTGGTGTAAATCACCAATAAAATGTATTAATAATTTTAGAAAAAATTGTTTTCGCTCTTTTGACTCATTACTATTCTTTAAAATATTAACACAATTTTTAATAGCAATAATGATATCTCCTTTAGGGTTTTTGTCACTTTCAGCATAAGTTTGATCTAGATCCAAATTTGCATAATGCCATGAATAGTATTTGTTATATTTTTTATCAGACTTTATATCATCCCCAAAGTTAGAAACATAGGCTAAGGATTCACCATCCAATAATTCATTTAATGCTTTCGCTGTTCGTTTAGATATGTGTTGGCTGGCAACTTCACCAATAACACGGTGACCTGTGGCTCCCCAGGTTTTAAAAATATTAACTTCACTTGAATAAGCTATGATTGGAAATAATGAAAGAATCATTAAAAAAACTTTATTAGTGTATATTTTTAATTTCATAAATTTTTTTTGAATTTTTTTTTTAAAATTAAACCTTATTGAAGATGAATTGTCAAAAGAAGAATACTATTTTTGCTAATCTGAAAAAAAATCCAACAATTTGCGAAAAATACTCCTAAATTCAATTTTGATTTTTTCGCTCCTGATTTCATCAGTTATAATAGCTCAAGAAGAAAAAGAATTATTTGTTAATTCCATAAAAGGAGCTATTAAAATTGACGGTCTTTCTAATGAAATTCAATGGGAAAAAGCGAAATGGGCTAAAGATTTTTGGATGTGGCGCCCGACAGATTCTATTCAAGCAAAGAAGCAGACACGATTTAAAATGCTTCGCGATGAACAAAACCTTTATATTTTAATTGAAGTAACAACCAATGGAAACACTTTTACTACACCTAGTTTAAAACGAGACTTTGAATGGTATGAATCCGATTCTGTCACTTTACTTTTTGACACTTTTAATGATCAAACTAATGCTTTTTCATTTGCTACGAACCCTTTAGGGTTAAAATCAGATGGATTAATGTCAGGAGGAAATCAAAACTATCGAACCGATAGAAACTATGCATGGGATACAAAATGGATTGTAGAAACTAAAATTGAAGAGGGAAAGTATACTGCTGAATTTAAAATTCCATTTAGTGCTTTCTTTTATGACAATACTCAAACTTCTTGGCGATTTAATATTTTTAGAAGAAACTTTGAAGGAAATGAAACAAGTTCATGGGCTCAAACACCTCAAAATCAAACTATTGGGAATCTTGCTTTTATGGGAAAAATGATTTTTGAAAAACCCTTAAAAAAAGCTCAAAATCCCATATCCATAATACCATACCTAAGTACAGCAAAATTTGAAGATTTTGAAAATAACAAAAGAAATTTTA
>JABGXI010000079.1:0-4887 GCA_018675855.1 Flavobacteriaceae bacterium
AAAAGAATACCGTATCACAGGAAAAGTGGTTGTATTAGCAGCTTCTGCCTGCAGTACTGCAAGAATTTTACTTAACTCAAAAAGTCCCCACCATCCAAACGGTCTTGGTAATAGCAGTAATATGGTAGGAAAATATGTACATGATTCCACAGGAAGTGATCGCATGGCATTTGTTCCAGAAATGATGAATAGAAAACGTTATAACGAAGATGGAGTTGGAGGAATGCACTTATATTCACCGTGGTGGCTTGATAACAAAAAATTAGACTTTCCTAGAGGTTACCATATTGAGGTATGGGGTGGTTTAGGTATGCCAAGTTATGGGACCGGATTTGATCCAAATAGCTTAAATAAACATCTTGGTCTTAAAGTTGGTGGCTACGGAAATGGATTACGTGAAGATGTGAAAAAATTCTATGGTTCTGTCATGGGAATGTCAGGACGTGGAGAATCTATTGCTAATGTCAATAACTATTGTGAAATTGATCCTACAACTGTGGATGAATTTGGAATTCCAGTGTTAAGGTTCAACTATAGTTGGTCTGACCACGAAAGAAAGCAGGCTCGTCACATGCATGAAACATTTGAAGAAATAATTCATAACATGGGAGGAGTTGTGTTAGGAGATAAGCCTGGAGCTGATAAAGATTATGGTTTACTTAATCCAGGTAGGATAATACATGAGGTGGGTACTACAAGAATGGGGAGTAATCCTAAAACATCAGTTGTAAATGAATTTGAACAACTTCACGATGTTGATAATGTCTTTGTTGTTGATGCTGGACCCTTCGTTTCACAAGCAGATAAAAATCCAACTTGGACAATTATGGCACTTTCGTGGAGAACCTCAGAATTTATTATTGAAGAATTAAAAAAACAAAATATATAGTCATGAATAGAAGAGATAGTATACGTTCCCTTTTTTTAGGAAGCATGGCGGGAGGATTGGCCCTTGAGAGTTGTATATCAGCATCTGAAGAAACAATTAATGAAAAAATATGGGAATATCAATATGGACGAACTCCAGAGGAAGCCGCGAGAGATGAAAAATTACTTGCTACCCAATATTTTGAAAATACCGAAATAAATGTAATCACTCGACTCGCAAGTTTAATTTTACCTCCAACTACTGATGGGACAATTGAAGATGCTGGCGTGCCTAAATTTATAGAGTTTATGGCTAAAGATTTTCCTGGACTTCAAACACCAATAAGAGGTGGGATTATGTGGCTTGATAATCATGCTAATAGACATTTTGATAGTGATTTTATAAATATTACCGAAGACCAGCAACATGAAATTTTAGATCAAATAGCCTATCCTGAATCAAAAGGAGAGCAAAAACAAGAAGTTAAATTCTTTTCCTTAATGAGAAATTTAGTCATGACTGGTTATTTTACTTCTGCAGTTGGGATTAAAGAATTAGGATATAAAGGAAATCAACCAAATGTTTGGGATGGTGTGCCGGAAGATGTTTTGAAAGATCACGGAATGTCTTATGATGCTTCATGGATGCCGAAATTTGTTGACCAATCTAAACGCAATGATATGGCTGAATGGGATGAAGAAGGTAATTTATTGTCATAAAATATAATCCTAGTAAAATGTTGCTTTTTAAATAGAGCAAAAAATAGCATAAAATATGAAAGATTTTATTTTAGCTGTAGATGCTGGTACGACTAGTTCTAGAGCAATTATATTTGACCGAAATGGCACCACTATTGGAACATCACAACATGAATTTACACAACATTTTCCAAAAGAAAGTTGGGTTGAACACGATGCCCTAGAAATATGGGATACTCAATTATTGGCCATAAGAGAAGTACTAGAAAAAACCGATACTAAAGCCTCCCAAATTGATGCAATAGGTATAACTAACCAAAGAGAAACCACAGTTCTTTGGAACCGCTCCACTGGAAAACCTGTTCATAAAGCAATTGTGTGGCAAGACAGAAGAACCGCTTTTATTTGTGATGAATTAAAAAAATCAGGAAAAGCTTCTGTTTTTTATAAAAAAACTGGACTTTTATTAGATGCCTATTTTTCTGGAACAAAAATAAAATGGATTTTAGATCAAGATCCTGTACTAAAAAAACAAGCTTTAAATGGAGAGCTAGCTTTCGGAACTATAGATAGTTGGTTAATTTGGAATTTAACCAATGGAAAAGTACACGTGACAGACGTTACCAATGCTAGCAGAACCCTTTTATTTAATATTCATACCTTAAAATGGGATAAAGAATTACTTGACATTCTGGATATTCCAGCAGCACTTCTTCCAAAAGTAGTTTCTTCCTCAGAAAAAGTTGGGGTAACTTCTTTTAATCTTTTTGGACATGAAATATTAATTTCTGGAATTGCTGGGGATCAACAAGCAGCTTTATTTGGTCAAATGTGTATCAATCCTGGTGATGTGAAAAATACCTACGGAACAGGATGTTTTTGTATAATGAACACAGGAGAAAAACCTGTTCAATCTAAAAATAAAATGCTCACCACAATCGGGTATCAACTAAACGGAAAAGTGACCTATGCACTAGAAGGAAGTGTATTTATTGCAGGAGCAGTAGTCCAATGGCTAAGAGATCAAATGGGTATTATCTCCTCTGCCCCTGAAATAGAAGTATTGGCTAAAACTGTTGAAAATAATGGAGGTGTTACTTTTATTCCTGCACTTTCTGGACTTGGTGCGCCTTACTGGGATCCACATGCCACTGGTACTATATTAGGAATTACCAGAGGTACGCAAAAAGGACATATAGCAAGAGCTGCACTTGAAGCTATCGCAATGCGAACAAGGGAGATTATAATAGAAATGCAAAAAGATGCCAACACTACTTTTGAAAGTTTAAAGGTAGATGGAGGCGGAAGTACAAACGACCTCTTAATGCAAATCCAATCGAACCTTCTTCAAACTAAGGTTATTCGACCTAAAACAACTGAAACAACCGCATTGGGAGCTGCTTTTTTTGCAGGATTAGCAAGTGGTTATTATCCCTCATTAGAAAGTCTTGCTAGTATTTGGAAAATTGATAAGAAATTTAATCCCGTTCAAGAAATAGAAAATCAAAAAATTATTGAATCATGGCAAAAAAGGATTGTTCAAGTCACCAATACTAATAAGAATGAATAGAACTATTAACCTAAAACGACTTGATGAAACTATACAATGGGATGTAATTATTATTGGCGGAGGAGCATCGGGCTTAGGAGTAGCAGTTGATGCAGCAAATCGGGGATACAAAACGCTACTCTTAGAAAAAAATGATTTTGCCAAAGGAACTTCATCACGAAGTACAAAATTAGTTCATGGCGGGGTTAGATACCTTCAAAATGGAGATGTTTCGCTTGTTATAGAAGCTTTAAAAGAACGTGGTATTATGCGAAAGAATGCACCGCATTTAGTTCGAGACATGAGTTTTGTAATTCCTTCATATGATTGGTGGACCAGTCCATTTTATGGCTTAGGATTAAAAATTTATGATATGATGTCAGGAAAATTAGGTTTAGGTCCCTCTACAATTCTAGATCAAAAAGAAACAATTTCATTAATACCCAATGTTAATAAAAAGGGGTTAAAAGGTGGAGTAATTTACCAAGACGGCCAGTTTGATGATGCCAGAATGGCCATAAGCCTAGCACTAACTGCCTCACAAGAAGGAGCTTGCCTCCTAAATTATATTAATGTAATAGGAATTAATAAAGAAAATAACCTAATAACAGGAGTGACTATTAAAAATGAAGTTAGTGGTTTAGAAAAAGAAATTAAGGGAAAAGTAGTTATAAATGCAACTGGGGTTTTCTCTGATGAAATAATTGCTCTAGATTTTCCTGAATCAAAACCTAAGATACGTCCCTCCCAAGGAGTTCATTTAGTTATTGATAAAACATTTTTAGACGGTCCACATGCAATTATGGTTCCCCACACTTCAGATGGACGTGTTCTTTTTGCTGTCCCATGGAATGGTTATGTTGTTTTAGGAACAACAGATACCCCTGTAGAATTAGCTTTAGATGAACCTATTGCTATGGAAAGTGAAATTGATTTTATTCTTGAAAATGCTGGAGAATATATGACAAAAAAACCAACTAGAAAAGATGTAAAAAGTGTCTTTACTGGACTTAGACCTTTAGCTGCTTCAAAAGGAGATTCAGAAAAAACAAAAGAAATTTCAAGAAGTCATAAAATAACCATTAGTAATAGTGGATTAGTAAGTATCTTGGGTGGTAAATGGACAACTTACAGGAAAATTGCTGAAGACACTTTAAATAAAGCGCAAGCAGTTGGTGGATTACCTGAAAGAAAGTGTAATACGGAACACCTGCCTATTTTTGGACATGATCACAAATCAAAATGGACAGAACCTCTGTACTTTTATGGAACAGAAGCTCTCAAGATTAAAGCCATTAATCCTGAAAAAGCAGGCACGTCATTATCAAAGAATTTTTTTATTTCAGAAAATCAAATTATATGGGCCATCCAACAAGAAATGGCGCTTAACTTAGAGGATGTTTTAGCTCGAAGGACTCGTTGTTTATTTCTTGACGCTAAAGAAACTGGAATTATAGCACCTAAAGTTGCTGAAATAATGTCTAAAACACTCGGTTTTGAAAAGACTTGGGAAGAAAAACAAGTAAAACAATTTAATGAATTAATAAAAACGTATCAATTATGATTATGCATCCATTCATTGCTGAATTTATAGGGACTACTATATTACTCCTTCTAGGAGCAGGAGTAGTAGCAAATGTAAAATTAAAGAAAACAATAGCTGAAGCACAGAATCCCTGGATATTAATCACTAGTGCATGGGGATTTGCAGTATTCGTAGGTGTTTTTATAAGTGCACAATCAAGTGGTGCCCATTTAAACCCTGCTGTTAC
>JABGXI010000080.1:0-17191 GCA_018675855.1 Flavobacteriaceae bacterium
CCATATTTGGCCTTAATATCTGGACCTACCAGGATACCTCCAATTGGAAAACCATTTCCCATTCCTTTAGCCATTGTAATAATGTGCGGACTAATATTGTACTTCTGGAAGGAGAAAAAAGTACCTGTTCTTCCAAAGCCAGCTTGAACTTCGTCTGCAATTAGACAACTACCAAATTTTTTACATAAACGTTCCATAGTTAAAACGAATCCTTCAGAAGGTTGGTCCAATCCACCAACTCCCTGAATTCCCTCAAAAATAACAGCACAATACTCTTTTGTAGCTAATGCTTTATGAAGTGCTTTTTCGTCATTAAATGGTAAAAAGGTAACCTCTTGTTGTTTATTAAGAGGTGCATTTATTCCAGGGTTATCTGTAACGGCAACTGCTGCTGAGGTTCTTCCGTGAAATGCATTATGGAAAGCAATTATTTTTTTTCGATTTGTGTGAAATGAAGCAAGTTTCAAAGCATTTTCTATAGCTTCAGCTCCAGTACTGCATAAAAACAGTTTATGTTCATGAAGACACGATTGTTCTCCGATAGCATCTGCCAATTTTTGTTGTAATGGGTTTTGAATTGCATTGGAATAAAATCCAATTTGCATTAATTGCCGTTTTATTTTCTCTACATAATGAGGATGGGAATGTCCAATTGAAATAACTGCATGGCCTCCATAGAGATCAAGGTATTCTTTATTATGTTGATCATATACAAATACATCTTTTGCACGAACAGGGGTAACATTATATAGCGGATAAACCTCGAATAATTTCATGTTATTGTTTGGCTATTTCGTTAATTTTATCAAATGAGGCATTTAAACCTTTAATTAGCGATGAACTTAATCCTTGATGCTCCATTTCATTTAGGCCTGTAATGGTACAACCTCTAGGAGTGGTTACTCGGTCAATTTCTTCCTCTGGATGTGTCCCTGTTTCAATTAATAGACTAGCAGCTCCCATGGCAGTTTGCATTGACATCTGTAAAGCAACATCTGCATCAAATCCTAACTGAACTCCACCTTGGGTTGTTGCTCTAATCAATCGCATCCAAAAAGCAATACCACTGGCGCACAAAACTGTTGCTGCCTGCATGTGATTTTCGTCTATAGTCAAAGTGGTACCTAAGCCATTAAAAATTGCCTCGGCTATGGGTAAGCTCTTTTTACCTACTGTATTATTACATAGACAGGTCATTGATTTACCTACAGAAATTGCAGTATTAGGCATTGCTCTAATAATTGGATATTGATTGCCTATATGGGTCTCCATTCGACCAATTGTATAACCTGTTATAGTGGAAATTAATACGTGTTTATCGTTAAGGATTGGTTTTATTTCATTTAAAATAGCACCAAACTGACTGGGTTGAACTGCAAAGATTACGATGTCTGCGTTTGATAAAGCTTTTGAATTATCTTTAGTCAGAGTTACATTTTTATATTCTTTCCAGTTGGAAAGTGTATCTAGATTTCTTTTGGTTAAATATAAAGTAGTGTAGGTATTATTAATAACCAACCCTTTGGCTATACTTAAACCCAAATTTCCAGTACCTATAATTGCTATTTTCATATTAAATTTTTTAAAAAATGGAGGCTTTTAGATTAAGGCCAAGATTTTCCTCCCAGCCCATAATTAGGTTTGTATTTTGAATGGCTTGTCCGGAAGCACCTTTTACCAGGTTATCAATTACACTGGTTATTAAAAGTTTGTTTTGGTATTTATGCAAATGAATAAAACAATAATTTGTATTAATAACTGATTTTAAACTAACTTCTAGATCTGAAATTTGTGTAAAAGGCTGAGACGCATAAAATGTATGATAGTATTTTTTAGCCTCTTCTAAACTACCCTCAAAAGAAGTATAAAGAGTTGTGAAAATACCACGAGTAAAATCTCCACGCTGAGGAATTAAATAAATTTCACTAGGAGAATTTAACTGCTCTAAACTCTGATGAATTTCGCCTAAATGTTGATGTGTAAAGGGCTTATACCATGATAGATTATTATTTCTCCAACTAAAGTGACTGGTAGCATTTAGACCAACTCCAGCTCCTGTACTACCAGTGGTAGCATTAATGTGAACAGGACTATTTATTAAATTTTGGTTTGCCAAAGGTAAGAGCGACAGTTGAATTGCAGTAGCAAAACATCCTGGATTAGCAATAGACTTTGAATTTTGGATCTTTTCTTTTTGAAGTTCAGGAAGACCATACACAAAATTCCTCCCTTTAAAGGTTTGGTCCGCTTCTAGTCTAAAATCATTTCCTAAATCGATAATAATGGTTTTATCAGAAAAAGAATGTTCTTTCAAAAAAGTTTTTGAATTTCCATGCCCTAAGCATAAATATAAAATATCAATATCTGATTCAATAGAATCTGTAAAGTCAAGTGATGCACTTCCTAAAAGATCTTGGTGAACTGAATTTAGTGATTTCCCAGACCTTGTAGTGCTGTAAACAAAAGACAATTTTAATGCTGGATGTTGAAGGACTAAACGAATGAGTTCACCTCCTGTGTAGCCTGAACCTCCAATAATTCCTACATTTTTCATAATTTTTTATTGATATTTTGATATATTTTTGTGGCATTAGCAGTGAGCTTAATAAACCCTTTTGCTTCATCTGAAGTCCATCCTTTATTCATTTCTCCATAGCTTCCAAACTTTGCATGCATCAGATCATTAGGAGATGAAATACCAAGAAGCTCAAAGCGATAAGGGTGAAGCTTAATAGAAACGGTTCCACTTACTTGTATTTGGCTACTTTCCATAAATGCCTCCATGTCTCGCATTACAGGATCTAAATAATGTCCTTCATGTAGTTGCATTCCATAGAAATTGGCTAATTGTTCTTTTTGATATAGTTGCCATTTTGTTAAAGTGTGTTTTTCTAAAAGGTGGTGTGCCTTAATAATAATTATGGAAGCAGCGGCTTCAAAACCTACTCTCCCTTTTATTCCTATTATGGTGTCGCCAACATGAATATCTCTTCCAATAGCAAACTTTTTTGCATGCTCTTGAAGTTTTTGAATTAATTCCACTGGAGACCCTAGTGTTTTGTTCACTTTGATGAGCTCCCCTTTTTTGAAACTAAGAGTTAAGAATTCGGGAGTTTCTGTTTTAAGCTGACTTGGGTATGCTGCATCTGGTAATGGAGAATCTGAGGTAAGAGTTTCTGCTCCACCTACGCTTGTTCCCCATAAACCTTGGTTTATAGAATATTTTGCTTTTTCCCAAGGAAGATTAATACCTTGAGTTTTTAAATATTTTATTTCATCTTCTCTAGATAATTGGAGATCTCTAATTAAGGTGATGATTTTTATTTCAGGGGCTAATACTTGAAAAATCATATCAAAACGTACCTGATCATTTCCTGCACCTGTACTACCATGAGCAATATACTTTGCTCCAATTTTTTTGGCATAATTAATAACTTCTATAGCCTGAATAATTCTTTCAGCACTAACGGATAGGGGGTAATTATTGTTTCGCAAAACATTACCGTAAATAAGGAATTTTACAATTTTGTTATAAAAAGAATCTAAAGCATCAATATTTTTGTACAAATGTGCACCCATTTGATATGCCTTTCTTTGAATGATTTCAATTTCATTTTGAGAAAAACCACCGGTATTAATACTGACAGCATGAACTTCAAAATCATCTTGAGAAAGTTTTTGAAGTGAATATGAGGTGTCTAGCCCTCCACTATAGGCCAAAACCAATTTAGATTTATTTATCATTTTTATTTTTTAGTGAAATTGCTGTTTTAATTCTTTGCACTATTTTTTTGTTAATAGGTATATTTTTCATTTCTTTTTTTGGATCAAATAACATCCCAGTACACAAACACATTTGGCGTTCTGTCCTGGTTAAAATATCATAATTTTTACACGTTTGACAGCCTTTCCAAAATTCAGGATCATCTGTAAGTTCTGAAAAGTGAACTGGTTTATAACCTAGTTCATAATTTATTTTCATAACAGGCATACCTGTGGTAATTCCAAAAATTTTAGCCCTCGGATATTTTTTTAAAGAAAGTTTAAATACTTCTCTTTTAATTTTTTTAGCAAGACCTTTTCCGCGTTGCTCAGGAGTAACAATTAATCCTGAATGAGCTACATATTTTCCATGCCCCCAGACCTCTATGTAACAAAAACCAGCAAATGAATTATTTTCAATCGCTATAACTGCATTCCCATTTTTAATTTTTGTAGCAATATATTCAGGAGTACGTCTGGCGATTCCAGTGCCTCTGTTTTTTGCAGAATCATCAATGCATGCACTGATATTTTTAGCATAAGATATGTGTTCCGCAGTAGCGCGTAATATTTTCATTTTGTGTATTAATAAATAGGAAATTTGTTTAGTTCGAGAAGAGAGAAGGGCACACCGTACTCCATAAATAATCTACACCCCTAGGGGCGACGAAACAACGGGCGCAACGGAAGTGATGAAGTGCCTGGAAAAATATATAAAAGTATTCTTTTGAACATAACACTACAAATATCACTAATTTTTATTAGATATCAAAAAATATATTTAATAGTACATATTTTTAGGATCTATATTATTGGATGACGAATGTTTATCTTTGAACTTTATAAAACTATAACAATTGAATATTAATATTACTGCTCTTTCTGGAAAGCGACTTTTACTTGCTCACAGTGGTGGTTTGGATAGTTGTGTATTAGCAAATTTATTGCTTGAAGCTTCAGTTGATTTTAGTGTAGCACATTGTAATTTTCAATTGAGAGGATCTGAAAGTGACGACGATTTCTTTTTTGTTGAAAAATGGTGTCAAGAACACAATATCCCTTTTTTTTCAAATATTTTTTCTACTAAGACCTACATGGAGTTCCATAAAAAGAGCACACAATTGGCAGCTAGAGAATTAAGGTATAAGTGGTTTAATTGTTTATTGGCAATATATAATTTTGAAGCTTTAATAACAGCACATCATCTAAATGATCAACTCGAAACTTTTTTTATAAATACCACTAGAGGTACTGGTATTTCTGGTCTTTTAGGGATTCAAGAAAATGATAAATTGTATCGACCTTTGCTTCAAGTGTCTAAAAATTCCTTAGTTATTTATGCGGAAAAGCATTATATTAAATGGCGTGAAGATCGATCAAATGAGACAAACGATTATTTACGTAATAGCATTCGACATCTTGTTTTAGACCCTTTAATAAAATTCCAGCCAAAGGCATTAGACAATTTCAAAACTACTCTGAGAAATTTAACTGAAGCCAATTCTTTTATTCATAATTCGTTGGATACTCTAAAGCAATCGACCTTCATTCAGCAAACCGATTACGTAAGTATATCGATAGCTGGATTAAAAAAAATTCCTCAATCTTTATTTTGTATTCATCACTGGTTTTCTCCTCTAGGTTTTCAAGCTTTGGAGGTTATAAAGCTATTAAATGCTGATAGTGGAAAAATATTATTATCCAAGACCAATCGACTGTTACGTGATCGATCAGTTTTAATATTGACAGAAATCCCCATCAAAATAAAAGACTCTTTTAAAATTGATTTAAAAAGTTCTAAGATCTCGGTGCCTATTAATTTATCATGGAAGTTTATTAATACGGTTTCTTTTTCTTGGAAGTCAAGTGAAGCAGCACTAGATTACAAATTATTAAAAAAGCCTATTATAATTCGTAAATCAATCAAAGGAGATTACTTTTATCCGACAGGAATGTCTGGTAAAAAACTTCTTAGTAAGTACTTTAAAGATGAAAAATATTCTCTTTTGGAAAAGGAAAAACAGTGGCTTTTATGTTCAGGTGATCAAATTGTTTGGGTAGTTGGTAAAAGATGTGACCAACGTTTTGCAGCAGATAAAAAAACAAAAAAAACCGTATTAATATCATGTTTATGAAAATGAAGTGGGTAATGTTTTTATTGGGAACTATTTTTGTTCAAGCTCAGCTTGATTCAGAGCCTGTAGTTTGGGAAACTCACATAGAAAAAACTGAAGATAACCGCATCATACTATTTTTCGAAGCCAGTATTGCTCCAAAGTGGCATTTATATTCTCAATTTTCAAGTAAAGACGGTGCTTTACCTACTGAATTTGTTTTTAATCCTAGAGGATATGAGAGAATTGGTAATGTTGAAGAAAGCACTTCAGTTACAGAATATGATAATGTATTTGAAATGGATCTGACCTATTTTAATGATCGGGCAACTTTTCAGCAAGAATTATTTATATCAGATTCTTCATTATCGACAATATCTGTAGAGGTTAATTACCAAGCCTGCGATGATAAACTCTGTATTTTTAGATCTGAAATCTTTAGATTTTCATTAGACGGAAATGATGTTGCTAACACACTAGTAACTGATGAGACAAGTCAACGTCTCTCCTCTGAGTTAAAGCTTGAATTATTGAATACAGACTTATTAGAAAGTACACTTTCAGAAGAAATTAACAATTCTTTTTCAAATATTTTCTTGTTAGGGTTTATTGCTGGTTTGCTAGCACTATTGACACCTTGTGTTTTTCCGATGATACCACTCACAGTATCTTTTTTCATAAAACAAGCTAATAGCCGTTCTAATGGAGTTTATAATGCTTTGTTGTATGCTTTTTTTATTATATTGATTTATGGTTTGTTAAGTCTTCCTTTTCATTTTATTGACTCTTTAAATCCTGAAATTTTAAACACACTAGCTACAAATGTAACCTTGAATTTGATCTTTTTTGGAGTGTTTGTATTTTTCGCATTTTCTTTTTTTGGATTTTATGAATTAACACTTCCCACAAAATGGGGAAACAAAACAGATCAAGGAACTTCTTTTAAGGGTGGTATTGGTATTTTTTTCATGGCACTTACCTTAGCAATTGTTTCTTTTTCCTGTACAGGACCAATTTTAGGAACCTTGTTAGCGGGTTCATTAACTGCAGATGGAGGAGCTATACAGCTTAGTGCGGGAATGTTAGGCTTTGGTGTTGCTTTAGGCTTTCCTTTTGGGCTTTTTGCATTATTTCCCAATGCATTAAATGCATTACCAAAATCTGGAGGATGGATGACTACTTTTAAGGTTTTTTTAGGTTTTTTAGAATTAGCACTTGCATTAAAATTCCTTTCAAACGCTGATCTAGTTGCTCATTGGGATTTGTTGAAACGCGAAGTTTTTATTGCAATTTGGGCCTTAATTTCTTTGCTATTAACCCTTTATCTTTTTGGTGTTATTAGTTTTAAGCATGAAGTTAAACAAAAACTGGGTTTTCTTAGGATAATAGTTGCAACTATCAGTTTTCTTTTTACATCTTTTCTAGTTTATGGATTATTTTCAGATGAAAATGAATTCAAAATTTTAAGTGGTTTTCCACCCCCTGAATTTTACAGTATTTCTTCAAAAGAGTCAGACTGCCCTTTAGGTTTAGAATGTTATAAAAATTATTCAACTGGTATTGCAATGGCCAAAGTAACAAACAAACCTGTTTTATTAGATTTTACTGGCTGGGCGTGTGTTAATTGCCGGAAAATGGAAGAAAATGTATGGTCAGATTCTGAGATATTTTCTTTGTTAAATGAAAATTATATAATCATTTCTCTTTATGTAGATGATGGTAAAAAACTTTTTAAAGATGCGCAATTCAATTATCAATATCCAGATGGTCGTATTAAGGTAATTAATACAATAGGAAAGAAGTGGGCCACATTTCAGGCAATAAATTTTAAAACGGCTTCTCAACCTTATTATGTTCAGATGATGTCAGATGGTAAAATACTGAATAGTGCTATTCAGTATACTGATATCCCAACTTTTAAAGCTTGGTTAAAAAAGGGATTGAAGAATAGTAAGAAGGAACATCCCAAAGCTAAATACCTTACTTTTTAGCATTTAAAAACTATCTTTCAAAGTAAACTTCTTTAAAAGGGATACGGAAACGTTCTCCATAAATTCCCTCAGGCATTCTAATTCCACAACCAATGACCATACTAATTTCCGCAGTCTTGGGTAGGTTTAGTATATTTTTTAATTTCTTCGAATCAAAACCCTCCATTGGACATGTATCATATCCTTGGGCCGCCATGCTCATCATGAAATTTTGTGAGGCCAAAGCAACGCTTTTATGTCCAACAACCCTGAGGTCTGAGGCGCTAACTTCCCTGTAAGAAGTTTTGTTTTTTCTAAAGAATGCTGTTCCCAATTTATTTAAAAATCCTTGTATCTTACTTCCACCACGATAAAGCTTGGGAATTATGTTTTGATAATAACTTAAGGCTCTTTCTTGGGTTTTTGGATCAACGATATTGTTTTTACTAAACCCTTTTTTAATGAATTCAATGTTAGCCTCAACGCGTTCAGGCCATAAATCTCTGCGAACAACAGGGATTACAAGTTGAAGTGCTGTTTTTGCAGCTGGTTGGTTAAAACAGGTAGCTGCAATTGCTTTTTTCTGATCTTCAGACGTAATATGATAGAATTCCCAAAGTTGTAAGTTGCTACTGGTGGGTGCTAATGTAGCATGTTTTATACATTGTCTTACTGCTTTTGAGTCAATAGGCTGCTTTGCATCATAAACCCTCACAGACCTTCTATGAGCGATTGCCTCAGAAAATGTTTTTTCTTTCATACTTATAATTTTTTCAATAGAAATTTTAGGAATTTTAATGATTTAGGATAAGGGGCGTAGCGTTGAGGTAAATCAAACCAAAAGGGGCGTCTAACAAGTGGTTTTGCATGTGTAAAAATATCAAAGCTGTATTTCCCATGATATGATCCATTTCCACTTGTTCCGATACCTCCAAAAGGTAAGTTTGTATTCGAGAAATGAATTACAGTATCATTAACAACTCCCCCTCCAAAAGAATACTTTTTAATTAAATTATTTATAAATTTTTTAGATGAACTAAAAATATAAAAGGCTAAAGGATTTTTAAGTTTACTTAAAACAAGATCAAGGCCTTCTTCTGTTTGATAGGATAATACAGGAAGGATTGGGCCAAAAATTTCATCTTCAATTAGACGGCTATCCATAGCAGGTTCGTTTACAAGTGTGGGTTCAAAATAAAGACTTTCTCTATCCATGTTCCCGCCAAATAAAATATTTTCGTTTTGTAAATCTTTTTTTAATTTGTCAAAATGTTTTTTATGAATTAAACGTCCGTAATCATCAGATTTTTTTGCATCAGTACCATAGGCTTTTTCTATTTCTTGAATCAACGCCTTAATCAAATCATCTTTGTGATCTTTTTTAACTAATATATAATCTGGAGCAATACATGTTTGTCCACAATTAAGAAATTTACCCCAAATAATTCTCCGTGCTGTTTTTTGAACAGGCGTAGTTCCATCAACTACACATGGACTCTTACCACCTAATTCTAGTGTTGTTGGAGTTAAAAATTTTGCAGCAGCTTTTGCTACAATTCTACCCACATGGGTGCTTCCAGTGTAAAATATATAATCCCACTGATATTTTAATAACGCTTCACCTACGGTAACATCCCCTTGAATTACTTTTACCCAATTTTCAGGAAAAACCTCCATTAATATTTCTTCTATAACCTGAGCCGTGTGGGGTGCGGATTCTGAGGGTTTTAAAACTGCTGTATTCCCCGCAGCAATTGCTCCAATAAATGGAATCATAGCTAGTTGGAAAGGGTAATTCCATGGAGAAATTAGTAAGACAGTTCCGTAGGGTTCTGAAATAATAAAATCTTGTGAAGGAAAACTTAAAAGACTTCCGGAAACTCGTTTTGGAGCCGCCCATTCTTTAATGTTTTTTATTAACAGGGATAATTCTTTTTGAACCATCAAAACCTCACTAGTATAAGATTCAAAAGCAGGTTTTTTTAAATCTAAAAACAATGCATCCATGATGCTTGCTTCTTTTTTGTCAAGTAATTTCTTTAATTTCTTGAGGTACTGAATTCTTTTTTCTACACCATCTGTTTTATGTTGTTTAAAAAAAACATGGTGGTCCTTTTGAACTTTTAAAATAAATGAACGCTCACTATTTTTCAATTTTTTTTATGTAAAGTTACTAAAAAACAAAGCTCCATTTTTTAAGTAATTGAATGTCTTAAAATATAACAACAAAGTAGTTGATTATCAGTATTTTAATTGGTATTTATTAAGGTTGGGTATAGGAGTGTAATTTTAGGCATACTTATTGAATTCTAAACATATATTATATTCGTAGATATTTTTAATTAATGGCTTTAAATAAATACAGTAAATTAGTCACTCAAGATTCGACTCAACCTGCAGCACAAGCTATGCTTCATGCTATTGGATTGACAGATGATGATTTTAAAAAACCACTTGTGGGTATTGCTTCCACTGGTTATGAAGGAAATCCTTGTAACATGCATTTAAATGATCTTTCACAAGATATTAAAGTTGGGATTAATTCGCAATCAATTGTCGGTTTAGTCTTTAACACCATTGGGGTAAGTGATGGTATTTCTATGGGAACTCCTGGAATGCGATTTTCACTTCCTTCGAGAGATATAATTGCAGATTCTATTGAGACAGTAGTCCAAGCAATGTCTTATGATGGTTTAGTTACCGTTGTTGGTTGTGACAAGAACATGCCAGGCGCACTAATGGCAATGCTTCGATTAAACCGACCTTCTATCCTTGTTTATGGAGGCACTATTGCAGCTGGTTGTCATAATGACAAAGAGTTAGATGTTGTTTCAGCTTTTGAAGCTTGGGGAGAAAAAGTTGCAGGAAAAATTGACGAGAAAGAATATAAAAGCGTTATTAAAAATGCATGTCCAGGCGCAGGGGCCTGTGGAGGGATGTATACAGCAAACACTATGGCTTCTGCTATAGAGGCTTGCGGAATGGCACTTCCATATAACGCTTCTAATCCTGCAGTAAGTAAAGATAAAAAAGAAGAATGTTTAGTGCTTGGTACTCACATTAAAAACTTATTAGAACTTGACCTTAAGCCACTGGATATTGTTACAAAAAAAGCATTAGAAAATGCATTGCGTTTAATTGCTGTTTTAGGTGGATCAACAAATGCAGTACTTCATTTTTTAGCAATTGCTAAAGCAGCTCAAATTGATTTAACCATTGACGATTTCCAACGTATTAGTGATACTACACCTTTCTTAGCGGATTTAAAGCCAAGTGGAAAATATTTAATGAAAGATTTACACGCTGTAGGAGGAGTTCCTGCAGTAATGAAGTATATGCTGGAACAAGGAATGTTACATGGTGACTGTATGACAGTAACCGGTAAAACTTTAGCTGAAAATTTAGCTTTTGTCCCCGGTTTGTTAGAAAATCAAAAAGTAATAAGAACTGTAGACCAACCAATAAAGCAAACAGGTCATATTCGAATTTTAAAAGGAAATCTTGCTACGGGTGGTTCTGTTGCTAAAATAACAGGTAAAGAAGGACTTCTTTTTAAAGGACCTGCACGTGTTTTTGACGGAGAATATGCTGCAAATGATGGTATTAGAGATGGAAAAGTAAAATCTGGTGATGTAGTTGTTATTCGTTACGAAGGTCCAAAAGGAGGTCCTGGAATGCCCGAGATGTTAAAGCCAACTGCTGCTATTATGGGTGCAGGTTTAGGCAAGAATGTTGCCTTAATTACTGATGGTCGTTTCTCTGGAGGAACTCATGGTTTTGTTGTTGGTCACATTGTCCCTGAAGCTCAAGAAGGAGGTGCGATTGGTCTATTGCAGAATGGTGATATAATTACTATTGATGCAGAGAAAAATATTTTAAGTGTTAGTTTAAGCGATACTGAACTTTTTAAGCGAAAAGAAGCTTGGGTAAAACCACCCTATAAATTTAAACAAGGGGTGTTATTTAAATATATCAAAAGTGTAAAAACAGCCTCTGAAGGATGTGTTACTGACTCTGAATAGTTATGAAAAACCACAAAAATAAAAAGAACCAAAAGTCTCCAAATGATTCTATTACTATTTCTGGGGCAGAAGCAGTTGTTCGTTGTTTGTTAGCAGAAGATGCTCATTTAGTTTACGGATATCCTGGAGGGGCAATCATGCCTATTTATGATGAATTATATAAGTATAAAGACCAATTACACCATGTGCTTACGCGTCACGAACAAGGAGCAACTCATGCTGCACAAGGTTTTGCCCGTACTTCAGGTAAAGTAGGGGTCGCTCTTGCTACTTCTGGTCCTGGCGCAACTAATTTGGTAACAGGAATAGCAGATGCACAAATTGATTCAACTCCTATGGTTTGTATAACTGGTCAGGTAGCTTCTCATTTACTAGGATCAGATGCTTTTCAAGAAACAGATATTATTGGAATTTCTACACCAGTTACAAAATGGAATTATCAAATCACTAAGGCAAGTGAGATTCCTGAAATCATGGCTAAAGCATTCTATATAGCACGTTCTGGAAGACCAGGACCTGTTTTAATTGACATAACAAAAGATGCTCAATTTGAAATGTTTGATTTCAATTATGTCAAATGTAGAGGGATTCGTAGTTATTGGCCCAATCCACCATTAAATACTAATCATTTAGAGGAGGCTCTCCAGCTCATCAATGAATCTAAAAAGCCATTTATTGTTTGGGGACAGGGTGTGATTTTGGGTCAAGCAGAACAAGAGTTTAAAGCGTTTGTTGAAAAATCTGGTATCCCAGCAGCTTGGACCATTTTAGGACTTTCAGCGCTTCCTACCGATCACCCTTTAAATCGAGGTATGGTTGGAATGCACGGAAACTATGCTCCTAATTTATTAACTAACGAATGTGATTTATTAATTGCTATAGGAATGCGTTTTGATGATCGTGTTACAGGTGATTTAAATACATATGCAAAACAAGCAAAAGTCCTTCACTTAGAATTAGATCCTGCAGAAGTAAATAAAAATGTAAAGGCTGATGTAGCATTAATAACCAATTGTAAAATCAGTTTAAAAGCACTAACGAAAAGAATTTCTAAAAACACCTTCCCGAAATGGTTAAAACGTTTTGATGCATTAGATGTTATTGAAAATGAAAAGGTGATTAAAGGAGACTTATTTCCTTTAAAACCAGGGATTACAATGGGTGAGAGTATTGCGATGATTAATAAATACACTAAAGGAGATGCTGTTATTGTAACCGACGTAGGGCAACATCAAATGGTAGCTTGTCGCTATGCAAAATTTAATCAATCAAAAAGTAATGTAACCTCAGGAGGATTAGGAACTATGGGCTTCGCGCTTCCAGCGGCCATTGGTGCTAAAATGGGTGCTCCTACTAGAGAAGTAGTTGCAGTGATCGGGGATGGAGGCTATCAAATGACCATTCAAGAATTAGGAACTATTTTTCAACAACAAGTTGCAGTAAAAATAGTGATTTTGAATAATGATTTCCTTGGGATGGTTCGTCAGTGGCAGCAATTATTTTTTGACAAACGATATGCTTCGACAGAAATGACAAATCCAGATTTTGTGACTATAGCAAAAGGATATCATATAGAAGCAGAACGTGTTGAAAAACGTGAAGATTTAGACCAAGCAGTTGGAAGGATGATTGCCTCCGAAAAGCCTTTTTTTTTAGAAATATGCGTTGAAAAAGAAAATAATGTTTTCCCAATGATACCATCTGGAGCAAGTGTATCAGATATTAGATTAGAATAACCATGGAGAAAAAAACCTATACAATATCAGTGTATTCTGAAAATAATGTGGGCTTGCTTAATCGCATTTCTGCAATTTTTTTAAAGCGTCATATAAACTTGGAAAGTTTTTCAACGTCAGAATCTGAAATACCTAATGTTTTTCGGTTTGTAATTGTTATCAACATTACACCCGATAAAGTTCATAAAATTGTTCAGCAAATTGAAAAACAAATAGATGTTATTAAAGCATATTATCATACTGATGAGGAAACTATTTTTCAAGAAAATGCGCTATACAAAGTTAAATCTAGTTTTCTTTTTGAAGAACGTCAAATTCAAAACATCATTAAAGCAAGTCACGCAACAATAGTTACCGTATCACCTGAATTTTTTGTTATTGAAAAAACAGGATTTAGAGAAGAAACAGAACAGTTACGAAAAGATTTATCACCTTTTGGTTTGTTACAGTTTGTTCGTTCAGGACGAATTTC
Organism: Flavobacteriaceae bacterium; assembly: GCA_018675855.1. Taxonomy (GTDB): domain Bacteria; phylum Bacteroidota; class Bacteroidia; order Flavobacteriales; family Flavobacteriaceae; genus MS024-2A. Next base: position 14,077 of record JABGXI010000080.1, read on the forward strand.
AGTAACTAAAGCAAAAATGGGGATCTCAGAGATATTAAATACCTTTAAAAATAATAATTAATAAAAATTATGTCAAATTACTTCAATCAATTATCATTACGTAATCAACTTCATCAATTAGGACAATGCCGTTTTATGGATGCCTCAGAATTTGGAGATGGAATCAAGGTTTTAGCAGGAAAAAAAATTGTAATCGTTGGCTGTGGAGCTCAAGGCTTAAATCAAGGATTAAACATGCGTGATTCAGGTTTGGATATTTCTTATGCACTTCGTGAGGGAGCTATAAAAGAAAAAAGGGTTTCGTATCAAAATGCTGTTTCTAATAATTTTCATGTAGGAACCTATGATGTATTAATTCCCGCTGCAGACGTTGTAATTAATTTAACACCTGACAAAAACCATACTACTGTTGTGAAAGCTGTAATGCCTTTAATGAAAAAAGGAGCAACACTATCTTATTCTCATGGATTTAATATAGTTGAAGAAGGAACGAAAATTAGAGAAGATCTTACTGTAATTATGGTAGCTCCTAAATGTCCCGGTTCAGAGGTTAGAGAAGAATATAAACGTGGTTTTGGAGTACCAACACTTATAGCAGTTCATCCTGAAAATGATCCACAAGAAAGTGGACTTGCACAAGCAAAAGCTTATGCTTTTGCAACCGGAGGTCATCGTGCAGGAGTTTTAGAATCATCTTTTGTAGCCGAAGTTAAATCTGATCTAATGGGTGAACAAACAATCCTCTGTGGTGTTCTTCAAACTGGATCAATTTTAAGTTTTGATAAGATGGTTGAAGAAGGGATAGAGGCAAGTTATGCTGCCAAACTTATTCAATATGGGTGGGAAACTATCACAGAAGCTTTAAAGCACGGTGGTATAACAAATATGATGGATCGTTTGTCAAATCCTGCTAAAATTAAAGCGTTTGAATTATCAGAACAACTTAAGGAAATTTTGACTCCATTATTTCAAAAGCATATGGATGATATTATGTCTGGACACTTTTCAAAAACAATGATGGAAGACTGGGCGAATGATGACAAAAATCTTTTGTCATGGAGAGCTGCAACGGGAGAAACAGCTTTTGAAAAAACAGTTATTACTGACCAAGAAATTACCGACCAAGAATTTTTTGACCACGGGATTTTAATGATTGCGTTTGTTCGTGCTGGAGTAGAATTAGCCTTTGACACTATGGTTGCTGCTGGTATCAAAGAAGAGTCTGCTTATTACGAATCTTTGCATGAAACTCCATTAATAGCCAATACAATTGCACGTAAAAAATTATTTGAAATGAACCGGATTATTTCTGATACAGCAGAATATGGTTGTTATCTTTTTGACCATGCAGCAAAACCAATGCTTACTGAATTTATGAAAGGTATTAAGAAATCAGTTATTGGAGCTGGTATATCAACAACAGACCTTGGTGTTGATAATAAACAATTAATTGACATCAATGAAATTATTCGTTACCATCCAGTGGAGATGATTGGATATGAACTTCGAGCATCCATGGTTGCGATGAAGAAAATTGTTTAATGGAAAGAGTAATGCCTTCTTTAGAGGGAGTGTATAATGCTGCACAAACAATAAATAAGGTTTGTAAAAAAACTCCTTTAGAGTTGAACGAGCGTCTATCAGAATTAGTGTCTGCTTCAGTGCTTTTAAAGCGCGAAGATTTACAACAAATTCGTTCTTTTAAAATTAGAGGTGCCTTTAATAAAATTGCTTCACTTACAAATGATGAATGTGAAAAAGGTATTGTATGTGCTAGTGCTGGAAACCACGCGCAAGGATTTGCTCTAGCCTGTAAACAGCTAAAAATATTTGGGGTAATATACATGCCTGCAACAACTCCTCAGCAAAAAATTGCACAGGTAGCTATGTTTGGTGGTTCTTTTGTAAGAATTGAATTAACAGGAGATACATATGATGCCTGTCAAAAAGTAGCAATTAAAATAGCGCATGAGAATAATAAAGTTTTAATTCATTCTTTTGACGATTTAAAGGTAATAGAAGGACAAGCTACAATTGCCCTAGAAATGTTAGCGCAAAATAAAGGTACATTTGATTATATAATTGTACCTATTGGTGGTGGGGGATTAATTTCGGGAATTATCACTGTTTTTAAAAAATTGTCACCCTCTACTAAAATTATAGGAGTTGAGCCTGAAGGCGCTTCTTCAATGAAATTTGCTTTGGATAGAGGTGAGTGTGTTCCACTCAAAGAAATGGATCCTTTTGTTGATGGAGCAGCCGTAAAAAAGGTAGGTGATCTACCTTATGCTATTTGTAAGGATAGCTTAGATAAAATCATAACGGTTCCCGAGGGCAAAATTTGTCAGAGTATTTTGGATTTATATAATATAGAAGGAATTGTAGCAGAACCAGCCGGTGCATTAGCAATATCGGCTCTTGATTTTTTAGGAGAAGAGGTAAGAGGTGCATCAATTGGAGTTCTATTGTGTGGTGGAAATAATGATATTTTAAGAATGCCAGAAATTAAAGAACGAGCACTTTTATATGCAAATTTGAAACACTATTTTTTAGTTCAATTTCCTCAACGTGCTGGTTCATTAAAACAGTTTGTTTCTGAAATTTTAGGGCCAAATGATGATATTACATATTTTGAATTTTCAAAAAAGAGTTTTCGTCCCAATACAACAGCTCTAGTGGGAATTGAAGTGTTAAAGGTTACAGATTATCAGCGTTTGGTTGATAGTATGAAAAGTCATAACTTCAAATTTGATTATTTGAATAATAAACAAAGCTTATTTGAGTTTTTAATCTAAAATAAAATAAAAAATGAAAGTAATCATAAATGAAATTCCTAAAGAATTTCAAATTAAGCCTTATACGTGTGATCAATATCTAGTAAATGGTCATTTAAAAACATGGAAAGGCGCAACTTCAAATGTTTACTCAACTATTAAGACTAGAGATCCCTCAGGCGAGCTAGTTCCGACATTACTAGGGTCTATTCCTGACATGGAAACACCACCAGCCTTAGAGGCCCTAGAGGCTGCGGAAATGGCATTTCAAAGGGGTCAAGGCTTATGGCCTACAATGAAGGTAGGAGATCGTTTAAAGCATATGGAAACTTTTGTTGAAA
>JABGXI010000081.1:0-5942 GCA_018675855.1 Flavobacteriaceae bacterium
GACATGTTGTTTTTCCCATTTTCAGGGTTTTGACGATCCTTAACGTGCATACTTAAAATATGCTGGTGCTTGTCCTTAAGGATTTGAAGTGGCGCAGTGTTTCCAGCAGCTACATAATGTCCTAAATCAATATTCATGGCATTGTTTGGAGACTGACTAAGAGCCGAATCCCACCAGGTTGGATTTTGTTGTTCATGCCCATGATATGCAACATGAATATCGTTTTTTTCAGCCATCTTACCAAGCTTTAATGTATGTTCAGTATCTCTAGGCAACTCAAGTGTAACGTGTGAGGCTCCTAATAGTTTTCCAGCTTTCATTGCATACTCTATGTTGGCATCTGAATTTCTTTTGGTTAGTAAGTAGTCTGGTTTAAATGCATAAATTTGAACTCCCGCATCATTATACATTTTACGTAATTTAGAAAATCCATCTAAAGATCTATTTTTATTCCATACCTCAACTTCTTTATCATAAGATGCTTGCTGATTTTTTAAATCTGCTAATTCTTTTTTTTCATCTTTTGAAAGTTCGTTTTTTCTTGCTTTTCTTGAAAGCATATAAAATTTACGGCGATCCATTTTGTTTTCAGGACGGCCATTAAAAGATTCAGCAGTTCCTCCCATAAGTTCAATAGAATTGATGCCACATGCCAAAACATATTGAAGGATTGCTTCGGCAGATTGATTTTCCATTTCTCTAAAAGAATAGGTAATAACCCCAAGTTGAACACCGTTAATTGTAAAATTTGGTGATAACAAATTAGGTATATAAGCAGGTGCGCCCCATAATTTTGCTCCTGCTAAAGATAAACCAGCAGCTAGTTTTGCTGAAGTTCCAATAAATGATCTTCGTGATAAATTCTTTTTAGTTGCATCCATTAATATTTTCTTTAAATTAAAAAGTTATTTAAATTTATGATTATTTCAATAATAAATTGTCTTATTACTTTTTTGTTTGAATAAAAATTAGAGTAAAAAAATAATATTCTTAATTTAATTACAAAAATCATATTTTCATTTATTAAGACCAATTAGCTAGTGTGATTATCATTTATAGTAATTTTTGAAAAAGTATTAGAAAATAGAGTATGTATAATTTAGGGTACGATATTGGTAGTTCAACAATTAAAATTGCTCTGGTTGATGCAAAAACCAACCATGAAATTGACGTTTTAACCCATCCAAAAGAAGAAATGCCCATTTACGCAGCCCGGTCAGGCTGGGCGGAACAAGATCCTGAGCTATGGTGGACTCATCTTTGTGAAGGCACCAAAAAAATACTTTTTGAAAATAAAATACAGAGCAAAGAAATTTTAGCCATTGGAATCTCCTATCAAATGCATGGCTTAGTGCTTGTTAATCATGCTAAAAAAGTCATTCGAAAATCAATCATTTGGTGTGATAGTAGGGCGGTAGAAATAGGGAATGATGCCGCTCAAGAGATAGGAGAAAAAAAGTATGGTACTCATTTATTAAATGCTCCAGGAAATTTTACAGCCTCCAAGTTAAAGTGGGTAAAAGAGAACGAACCTGAACTATTTGCTCAGGTATCATATTTTATGCTACCCGGTGATTTTATTGCATTAAAGTTAACAGGTGAAGTTACTACTACCATAAATGGACTCTCAGAGGGTATGCTTTGGGATTATAAAGAAAAAAAAGTGGCTGATTGGCTATTAAATCACTATGGCATTGATCCATTATTAACACCACCTTTAGTGGAGAATTTTGAGAATCAAGGAACCGTTACTAAAAATGCTTCTTTGAAGACAGGCTTACCTATCGGTATTCCAATACGATATAGAGCAGGCGACCAACCAAACAATGCAATGACTCTAAATGTTCTTAAGCCTGGAGAAGTAGCTGCTACAGGTGGTACTTCAGGTGTCTTGTTTGCTGTTACCGATAGAAATACTTCTAAGGAGTACCATAGGGTAAATCATTTTGCTCACGTAAACTACACTAAAGAACTTCCAGTGCTAGGTACTTTACTTTGTATAAATGGTGCAGGAATTTTATACAGTTGGATTAAAAAACTAACTCGGGCAAGTTCGTTTCATGAAATGAATGTATGGGCCTCTTCAATTGCCATAGGATCTGAGGATCATATAAATCTTCCTTTTGGAAATGGAGTAGAGCGAATGCTGTATAATAAAACTCCAGGGGCTCTTTTAAGTAATCTTAATTTAAATGTTCACACAAGAGGACATATATGCCGTGCGGCACTAGAGGGAATTGCTTTTTCATTTGCTTATGGAATGGAAATTATGCAGCAAGACGCCTTGACATTAGATGTTGTTCGTGCAGGTAATGATAATTTATTTCGTTCCGATATATTCTCACAAACAGTAGCAACTCTAATTGGAAAGCCCATAGAAATATATAATACTACTGGAGCAATTGGAGCTGCAAGGGCTGCAGGTATTGAAAATAAATCTATAAATGATTATTCCCAAAGTGTTGCCTCTATGGATTTTGTTTCAGAGGTGTTGCCTATAAAAGAGAAACAAGCTTATATCGAAGCCTATCATAAGTGGAAACAAGAATTAACAAGAGCATTAAATAATTTAAATTAATAATTGAACATGATACATTTAGGCCAAAAAGAATTTTACAAAGGAATTGGAGCGATTTCATTTGAAGGAAGAACATCTGATAATCCCCTTGCATTTAAATATTATAATCCAGATCAGCTAGTGATGGGAAAACCGATGCGTGAGCATTTTAAGTTTGCAGTAGCTTATTGGCATAGTTTCTGTGGTCAAGGTGGAGACCCTTTTGGTCCTGGAACACAACAATTTGCATGGGACCAGTCTAAGGATCCAATTCAGAGAGCTAAGGATAAAGCAGATGCTGCTTTTGAATTTATCACAAAAATGGGCTTTGATTATTTCTGTTTTCATGATGTAGATTTGGTTGATGAAGCTCCAACTTTGGCTGAAAATGAAATACGCCTTCAGCAACTAACCGAATACATTGCCCAAAAGAAAAAAGATTCAGGTGTAAAGCTTTTATGGGGTACAGCAAATTGTTTTTCAAATCCTGCTTATATGAATGGAGCAGGTACTAATCCAGATTTTAATGTGGTGGCTAGGGCAGGTGCTCAGATAAAAATGGCACTAGATTGTACAATTGCATTACAAGGTGAAAATTATGTTTTTTGGGGTGGACGTGAGGGTTATATGTCTTTATTAAACACTGATATGGGACGTGAACTAGATCACATGGCACAGCTGTTAACTATGGCAAGAGATTATGCGCGAGGGCAGGGCTTTAAAGGAATCTTTTTTATTGAGCCAAAACCAATGGAACCTATGAAGCACCAATATGATTTTGATGCAGCTACTGCCATAGGATTTTTAAAAGAACATAATCTAGATCAAGATTTTAAACTGAATATTGAAGTAAATCACGCCACTCTAGCACAGCATTCTTTTGAGCATGAATTAACAGTAGCATCAAATGCAGGGATGTTAGGTAGTATTGATGCTAACAGAGGCGACAATCAAAACGGGTGGGATACTGATCAATTTCCAGTAAATCTCTATGAGGTAACAGAAGCAATGTTGGTATTTCTTCAGTCTGGTGGCTTGCAGGGAGGAGGTGTAAATTTTGATGCTAAATTAAGAAGAAACTCTACTGACGTGGAAGACATTTTTCATGCTCATATTGGTGGGGCAGATACCTTTGCTAGAGCCTTGCTAGTTGCAGAGAAAATATTAACAGATTCACCTTATCCTGACCTTAGAAAAGAACGTTACGCTTCTTTTGATTCTGGTCAAGGGAAAGCATTTGAGAAGGGATCACTTTCTTTGGAGGAAATAAGTAAAATTGGACTAGAAAATACAGCTCCTAAACGCATCAGCGGAAAACAAGAGATGTTTGAAAATATTATCAATCAGTATCTTTAATATTCATTGTATTTGGGTAATAGGAATAATTTTAATATAAAAATGACACAGTGTCACTTTTTTTATTATTTTAGTATTTAAATCTTATCAAATGAATATTTTAGTTTGTATTAGCAATGTCCCTGATACCACTTCAAAAATTAATTTCAAAGATCAAAATGAAGCTTTTGATACAAATGGTGTTCAGTTTATTATCAATCCCAATGATGAGTTTGGTTTAACACGTGCAATCTGGCTTCAACAAAAGTCTGGAGCTAAAGTAACCGTTGTCACTGTTGGTGAATCTGCTTGTGAGCCTATTTTACGCAAATGTCTGGCAATTGGAGCAGATCAAGCCATTCGAATTGATGCACATCCTTTAGATGGTTTTTTTGTAGCTACTCAAATTGCTGCTTTGTGTAAAAAAGAAACGTATGATCTCATTATTACGGGAAGAGAGTCAATAGATTATAACGGTGCAATGGTAGGAGGTATGATATCAACAATCTTGTCATTACCTTATGTTGCCAATTGCATTCAAATGGATGTAGAGGATTCAAATGTAAGTTTACAGCGTGAAATTGATGGCGGTAAAGAAACACTAACCTCGTCCTTTCCAATAGTTTTAGGAGCTCAAAAAGGATTAGTAGAAGAGTCTGATCTAATTATACCTAACATGCGAGGTATAATGCAGGCACGTCAAAAATCACTGACTGTAGAATCAGCCATAACTTTAAATCAAGCAACATCAGTTAAGGTTTTTGAAAAACCTCCAGAAAAAGGACCCGTTAAACTAGTTGATTCAAATGATGTGGATGGTTTAATAGAATTATTACAGAACGAAGCTAAAGTACTTTAAAACACAAAATTATGTCAGTAGTTGTTTATATAGAATCTCAAAAGGGAGTTGTTAAAAAAGCAGGTTTAGAAATAGCATCTTTTGGTCGTGCCATAGCGGATGCTTCTCAAAATTCTTTAGTTGCAGTAACCTTTAATTTAGAAGACACCTCGACCCTTAAATTGTATGGTGTTGATAAAGTGTATAATGTTAATACAAAAGAAGATATTTTTTTTAATGTAGAACGGTATGCTAATAGTATTCAAAATGTAGTATTAAAAGAAGCTGCAAAAATCATATTAGTTAGTGCTAGTGCAGATGGCCGTTATTTAGGACCAATATTAGCCGTAAAATCAAGAGCAGCATATTTTTCAAATGTAGTTGCTTTGCCAATTTCTTATGATCCATTAACCGTAAAACGATCTTGTTTTACAAATAAGGCTTTTAATGAAAGTACAACCAATGAAGAGTGTTCCGTGATTAGTCTTTGTTCAAATGCATATGGACTAAAAGAAAAGGAAGGTTTAGCGGAAGTAGTTGAAGCTTCTTATGAAACTTCAAGCACTTCATTAAAGGTTGTATCTGTAGATAAGGTAACAGATGAAATTACCATTGCAGATGCTGATATTGTAGTCTCAGGAGGAAGAGGCTTGAAGGGTCCTGAAAATTGGCATTTAATTGAAGATTTAGCCACGGTTTTAGGAGCTGCTACTGCATGTTCTAAACCAGTTTCAGATATGGGGTGGCGACCTCATAGTGAGCACGTTGGTCAAACTGGTAAACCCGTAGCCTCAAATTTATATATAGCTATTGGTGTTTCTGGTGCTATTCAACATTTAGCAGGAATCAATTCTTCTAAAGTTAAAGTGGTAATTAATAATGATCCAGAAGCACCCTTTTTTAAAGCAGCAGATTATGGGATAGTAGGAGATGCTTTTGAAGTTGTACCACAATTAATATCAAAACTAAAGGCATTAAAGCAATGAGTATAATTTATTAAATCATGATTAATAAAAAAGTCAATTCTGTTCATGAAGCCCTTACGGGTATTAGCTCTGGAATGACTTTAATGTTAGGTGGTTTTGGCTTATGTGGCATTCCAGAAAATGCCATTAAACAATTAGCCCTTTTAGGCCTTAGCGAATTTACATGTATCTCTAATAATGCAGGGATTGATAATTTTGGATTAGGAATATTACTTCAGCAAAAACA
>JABGXI010000082.1:0-2366 GCA_018675855.1 Flavobacteriaceae bacterium
GTTGAAAGCTCCATAGGGCATTTGACGCCTTTTGGAATAAACACAAAAGAACCGTCAGTAAATACTGCAGAATTAAGACAGGCAAAATAATTATCAGTATGTGGAATAACACTGCCTAAATATTTTTGGACTATTTCTGGATAATCAATTGCTGCTTCTGAAAAACTGCAGAAAATAACACCAAGGCTTTTTAGTTCTTCTCGGAAGGTTGTCGCAACAGATACGCTGTCAAAAACGGCATCGACGGCAATGCCGTTCATCATTTTTTGCTCATCCAGGGGTATCCCTAGTTTGTTGTAAGTTTTTAATAATTCTGGATCTAATTCGTCTAAACTTTTAAGTTCATTTTTTTTGGGAGCTGAGAAGTAACTTATATCCTGATAATCGATATTCTTATAGTTTACATTTTGCCAATTAGGCTCTTCCATTTTTAGCCATTTTCTATAAGCTTTTAATCGCCAATCCAATAACCAAGAGGGCTCTTTCTTTTTTCCAGAGATATAGTGAATCGTTTTTTCACTAATTCCGGGTGCGAGTGTATCTGACTCTATGTCGGTAACAAAGCCATACTTATAATCTTCTTTTACTCTCTGGTCGATTACTGCGTTTTTACTTTCATTCATTTTTTATGCTCTAAAAGATTTATCAATTATGCTGAAAAGGATGTTCCGCAACCGCAGGTTCTTTCTGCGTTTGGGTTTTTAATCTTAAATCCGCCGTTTAGCATGTCATCAGAATAATCAATGCTAATGTTTTTCAAATAGAGCCAGCTTTTAAGATCACAAATCACCTTCAGACCATTTTGATTAAACACTTTGTCAAACGTATCTTGGTGCTCATCAAAATCCATTTTATAGTTCATACCTGAACAACCACCACTATCAACAGACATTCTTAAAAAATAATCGCCTTTGCCTTCCGAAGACATCACTGCTTTCAGTCTCTTTACCGCTTTTTCTGAAACAAAAATTTGAGCGTCTTTAAAGTCGCTTTGCGCTTTTTCTAAAGATGCATCTTGTTCTTCAATGTTGTTTATTCCCATGTCGTTTCGAGCTCCTCTTTTTGAACTTTAGTGACTTCATTATCAAAACCTAATTTTTCTCGTGCCTCCTGGGTCATCATCTCAGGTTCCCATGGAGGATCAAATGTTACTTTAACAGTTACTTCGTTAATTTCTGGCATTGAAGAAACTTTTGCTTTTATATCATCTGCCATACTTTGACCCATTGTACAGCCTGGGGTAGTCAAGGACATCAAAACGTTAACGTCTGACACGTTATTTTCTTTTTGAATAATATCAATGTTATAAATGAGACCGAGATTCCATAAATCAATTGGAATTTCTGGGTCATAACATTGTTTTAAAATATCAATTATAGTATTTTTTAAGTTCATTGTGAAATATCTGCAAGTGTTAGATTATTAAAAAGGTTTCTTATAGAATCATTTATTTTATTTATTGGAGTACGAATATTGCAACTATTCAAATGATCACAACCATCTTGAAAGTAGCAGTCCATTATGGCAGTCGGACCCTCTAATATTTCAAAAAAATCATTTAAAGTTGTTTTCGCTATCTTTTTTGTTGCTTTATAACCGCCGGTTGGTCCTTTGTAGGATTTAACAATATTCGAACTAGCGAGCTTTTGTAATGTCTTAGCTAGAATTTCTTTTGGAATACCGTATGCAGCCGATATATCAGAAACAGAAACAAGTACATCCTGATTTTCTTGAAGATGTCTTATTGCAATCAATGCGTATTCTACTCTTTTTGTAATTTTTAACATTTTTGGACTGAAAGTATAGAATAAGTAAGTAGATAAAACCAAACACTATATGCGACAAATATAATCGCATATAAGACTAACTGCAGTGTTTACTAGAATTTGACCGTGATGGGTTTGGTTTTCCTAGGTTGAATTTCTCCAATTATTTTTGCTTTTTCACCGAACTGATTTAAAAATTTCTTTGCATCTTTTGGTGTTAATGAGATTAGTAAACCTCCAGAAGTTTGAGCATCGCAAACCAGTAATTTTTGATTAAAAGATAGTTTAGAACTAAAAGTAGTAAAATTTTCTGCATGGTCTAAATTTCGTTTTGACCCTCCTGGCATAATACCTTCATTAACTAAGTCTATTGCTCCAGGTAAAAATTCGATTTCTTTAAAATATACATTAGCAGATACATTGCTTGCATTACAAACTTCAATTAGATGTCCAATAAGCCCAAATCCAGTGATGTCTGTCACCGCATTCGGTTGAAAATTTTTAGCAATCTCTGAAGCTTTTTTATTTAGTTCTTTCATTGAATCTGAGGCCGCGTCGGTAATGGACTTCGATGCTTTCTCTTTCTTTATGGCAGTCGAA
>JABGXI010000083.1:0-4753 GCA_018675855.1 Flavobacteriaceae bacterium
ACGAAAAAAAAAGCTACTGGAATTGAGAATATTTTTATAAAAGTATTTGCATATATCTGAAAGAAAACTTTCGGTAAAAACTCAGCGGTTAATAATATAATTGCTGTAGAAATTAATGTTTGATAAAAAACAATAAGTAAGCTAGCTTCTCCTGATAAAAATGTCTGTGGATAAAAAATCTGTAAAATCCTGTCACCCATAAAAATTCCATAAAGCACTAAAGCTACATTATTTCCAAGAAGCATTGTAGCAATGAATCGGGAGGGTTTTTGGGTAATACTTTTTAAGACTTTAGAGGTAAAACCTTGTTGTGATTTTTCAATCTCAAGATAAATTCGATTTGAAGAAACAAAGGCAATTTCCATACCTGAAAAAAAGGCAGAGAGAATCAAGCATACAATAATAATTAAATCTGTTTGGATCATTTAGATGAATTGGACCGCTTGTCAAATTTCTTTCGATAATGTCTTCTAAAAATAGCCATAAAAATTGAAACACCTGCGAAACCTGAAAATAGAATGGCTCTTGAAGGTTCACTATTCCATTTTATAAAGGCTTCGTATATCGATATAACGGCAATTATCCAATATAATATTTCAGAAATTAAATGTTTTTTCATTTCTATTTTATGGTGTCTAAAGGTTCCGAAACAGTTATGGTTCCAATCAGGTTTCCTGTCTGGAATTTAGTAAAATCTTTATTTGTATCTAATCTGAGGGCATCAAAATCGTAATCTTTATCTTTAAATTTAAAGGGTTTTTCAGTGAAGAGCCATTCCGTTTGCGCATCCCAAAAAAGTTGGTCTGTTGAAAGTAAAGAACCATCATATGATTTTAATTGAACATTCCCCCTAAGATCAATAAGTTTAGTTTCATCATAAAGAATTCCATAATCTGCTAATACTTCATTTTCATTACCAGCTGAATCAAAAAAAACTACTTTAAGGCCTTCTGGAAATTCTGCATAACGAAAACTAAGGTTGGTAAAGTCAACGTGTTTTGGCGATGTTAAAATAGCTTGAATCTTCATGGAATCTGTATAAATCATCCTTATGTTATATGCAGTAGCTAAGGGATCTTGGCGGACAATAGTAAGTTCTTTTAATACGTCCGAATTATCTTCACAAGAAATTGTAAGAGTTGTGAATAAAATCATGACCCTTAATAAGTTGTTTGATAGAAAAAAATTCATTTTTTAAAGTGAAGGCACCTTAATACTTCTATTTATCCAACAATTAAATTTTATTGTTGTTCCTTCATTTCCTTCCGTAAATATATCTGTTTTACTTGGTGCTCTCCCACCATAACTATTGGTAGTTTGATTAACTATTTTCTTGAGGGAAGTATCCACTTTCCCTGCTTTTCGAGCTGTTTTTTCTGCAAGCCAGTAAACCGCGCGCTTATTAAATTGAGAATCACCACACTGATTAGCGCTTTCTGCATATAAACTAGCAATCAATAAATAGGCTCGCCCTAATGAAGGTTGGTATCCTAGGGCTTTATTAGCATAATTTCGAGCAGACGATTTTCGCCCAGAAGATTTAAATTTATTTGCAATCTTCATTAAAATTTTAGCTTTTTTATAGTTGTCCTGTTCTAATGTTATTGACTCCTCATAGTACTTCAAAGCTTCTTTAGAATTCCCTCTCTTATCATTTAACAATCCGAGGTAATAGGCAGAATCAGCTGAAGGATCTAAAGAATGAAAAGCCTCTACTAAGGTAACAAACAATGGGTCATCAGAACATTCCTTACTATCCATCCTACTCACTGCACGTTTTAACCAAACAACATCATCTTTATTTGCATCAAAGTTTTTTTGATACAAGGGTATTAGGTTTTCACATGTAGCTTCCTTGACTATAATTGCATCAAGATTTCTCAAGTAAGTTCCAATTGCATTTGAATTTATATTGTAAACTCTTTTGTTTCTAGTTTCTTTGCTAGATAAAGCAGTTCCAGATTCTTCTTTCTTAAGTATAATATCTAATTTTTTGGCTAAAGCTGTACTTTCAATATCAAATTTTTCTGAAACCTCCTCGTATTGTTCAAATAACAACTCCATTGTTACTTCTTGGTCCCCTGCTTTGTATCGGTCGAAGTATGTTTTGAAATAGTTATATAGTAATTTAGGGTTTGTAAAGCTTGTAGGATCTTTTTGATAGGCCATATCAAAAGTGTCGTAAACTTCTTTTAATGTTCCAATCTTAAAATCTAAGAGGGCTTGAGCTTTTTTACTTATAACATCACCAATAATACTTTTATTCCTTCTTTGAGGAAAATATTCAATCCATTCCCCATAAAGTTTAATGATGTCTTCTTTTGCAGAAGCTACCTCTTCAGGTGTTCCATTTTTAATTAGATCTTTTAATATTCTTTCACCGTAAGAATAAATAGCTGCATTAATTGAGGGACAGCTTTCTCTAACCTTCATCCATGGTTGGAAAGCAGACTTATAATTTTTTACTTTTGCAAACTCTGCAAAAATGGATAAATCTTGCATGCACGTATCATTATCTTGTGCTAATACGGGCAAATGAAATAAAAGAGTTAAAACCATTACTCTTAAAACAAGTATCTTTTTCATTTTGTTAATTTTAATTATATTTTCTTTTAATAAACCAAATATCGTTTAACGATAATCCAATGCGCAAGGCAATGAGGGATTCTTTAACCAAATTATTTTCTTTTTGACCGCGTTGGCTAAATTCAAGGCCAATATTAACATTTGAAAGTCCTCCCAAAGGTAGTCCTATTCCTAAAGATATGCCAGTTTCTGTTAATGGAGTATTATTTACTATTAGACCCATTTGTTCAGAACGAAAACCAAATCTATAAACAACTCTACTCCAGAAATTTGTAAACGAAGTGTAATTTGGAATATAAAATCCTCCTACAGACCATTGTTTGGAATCTCTATAGCTGATATTGTCCCGTTCAAAAAAATTATTTTCAAAATTAGCTGATTTAATTAAATTTCTTTGAATTCCTAAAAACCATTTTTTGTTTTTCCCAAAACCCACACCAGCGCGTATTGTTTCCGAAATATCTAAAGAAGTTTTTTCCAGACCAAAAGGCTGAAGATCAACCTCAACAAAATCTGAAAGTGACTCACTTAAAAGTGATTGGGTATAAAATATTTGGTCATTTTGAGATGTTAGTGATGCCTCTGGTTGATAGGAAATCATCCCTTGGAGCTTGAATTTCTTTTTGATGGGAATAATTGTTTGTGCAGAAAGTAAGAAGTTTAAACCTGACAAACTAGATTGATTCGTAAGAAAAGTACCGTTATCTATCCCCTCTGTAAACTGACCTGTTCTGTAAAATAGATTTCCAAAATTATAATTAATGGTAGCCCCAAAAGAAAGAAATTTTGTTAGTGGAACCCCTACTGATATATAGGTTTGGTTTACACCCCCAGTTCCTTCATAACGATTTAATGTTTCGAAACCATCTACTCCAGAGACACCTTCAATTCTATAGCCCACTGAAGAATAAGGAATTATACCAAATCCAAATCCAAAAATTCCTGCAGGAATACTAACCGATAAATAGTCAAGAGAAGCAGTATCAGCATTTGTAGATTCTGTAATAGAAGCAATATTATTATTCTGGTAATTTACACCAACTGAGTAGGTAGTTAATTTCAAAAAAGCATAACTAGCTGGGTTATTTAAATTTGCATGAATAGAATCTGTAAAGACGTCTAAACCTCCCATATGCCTAGTTGCTTGAGTTCCACTAAAGTTACGCTCTCCCAAGCCGCCTGAAGAATAAGGAGAAGCTGAACCGCTTTGAGCTAACACTATGCTAGTCATTAAAATAAAGAGAAGAGACCAATTTATTTGTGTCATGAAATTGAATTCATTAATAGTATATGATTCAAACCTTTAGCTAAAAAATTTGAATGGGCAAATATGCTATTTTTAAATGGTTTTGGCAACATTTCTGCATCTCCACCTGTTAAAATAATAGTTAAATACTCATATTTTAGTTGATAAGCCTCAATCACACCTTTTAATTCATTGACAATTCCATTATAAACTCCTGAATGAATTGCTGTTTCTGTTGATCTCCCATGGTCTTCTTTGGTTTTTTTTGGGATTAATAGAGGTAGTTTCCCTGAATAGTGATGCATACTTTTATAACGCGTTGAAAAGCCCGGACTAATAGACCCCCCTTGATGTACCCCATCTCTATTCAATAAATCATAGGTTATGCAACTTCCTAAATCAATGACTAGGACATCTTGTTTTGGATATAAATATGCACTTGCTGCCAATAAGGCAATGCGATCTTCTCCTAGCTCTAACGAAGGCTTATAGCATGTTGTAAAAGGTAATTTTAAATCAAATGAGCAACGGAACAATTTAAACTTTTTTAATGCAAATTGAAGTAGTTTTTCTAATGAACCATTTACATCTGAAAGTATTGCTTTTGATAAGCCTGGATAGATATTCTTTATTTTATTTAACGAAACTTCCCAATTGATTAATTCTTCTGAAAAAGCATCTAAAATAATATCTTTATCAAACACATAGTATTTAATACGTGTATTACCGATATCAATAATGAGTTGCATCTATTAATTTTATTCAACTTGTAAAATTACAAAGAAAATGTACAGAAATGTTTTTTCTAAGATAAAAGGCGTTTATATTTGCACTTGCTAAAAAGCGGGGTACCTTAGCTCAGTTGGTAGAGCAAAGGACTGAAAATCCTTGTGTCCCTGGTTCGATTCCTGGAGGTACCAC
>JABGXI010000084.1:0-4910 GCA_018675855.1 Flavobacteriaceae bacterium
TCAATAAAAAAAACACCACATAATAAAGGAACCAGTAATTCTTTTCGAACAATTATAGCTATAACTGAAATTACAGCTCCAATAGCAAGACTACCTGTATCGCCCATAAAAACCTGAGCTGGAAAAGTATTATACCATAAAAACCCAATTAATGCACCAAGAAATGCTGCGATAAAAATAGAAATTTCTCCAACATTGGGTATGTACATGATATTTAAATAAGATGCGAAATTTACATTACCAGAAACCCAGGCAAAAATACCCAGGGCAAAAACTATAATCGCTGACGTACCCGCTGCTAAACCATCTATTCCATCTGTTAAATTAGCACCATTTGAAACAGCTGTAATTATGAAAATAACAATTGGAATAAAAATTAGCCAAGTATAACTTTTTGATTCAAATCCCATCCAACCAATTAAAGAATGATAATCAAACTCATTGTTTTTTAATAAAGGGATTGTAGTTAACGTAGCACTTATATCTTGATTACGTGTTTCGTGTTCAATTCCATTTGGAGGGGAAATATTTATTCTTACGGTAACACGCTCATTCAAGTATAATACACTACCAACAAAAATTCCTAACAAAACCTGGCCTATAACTTTAAATTTTCCTTTTAAACCGGCTTTATTTTTTTTAAATATTTTAATATAGTCATCTATCCAACCGATGATACCCATCCAAACCATAGTTATCACCAATAGTAGGATATAAATATTATCTAGACGTGCAAGTAAAAAAACAGGAATAAGTGTACTAAGCAAAATAATAATACCTCCCATAGTAGGGGTTCCTTCTTTATCTTTTTGTCCCTCTAAGCCCAAATCACGAATGGATTCCCCTATTTGCTGATTTCTTAAAAAGTTTATTATTTTTTTTCCAAAAACCAAAGAAAACCCCATTGATAAAATAATCGCGATTGATGCTCGAAATGATATATATTGAAAGACACTAGCTCCAGGAAACTGATATTGATTTTCTAATAATTCAAATATATAATAGAGCATAATTAATCCGTATTTAAAAAAGTTTTTTTAGCTATTTCTAGATCACTAAAATGATTTCGCTTCCCTTTAATTTCCTGATACTTTTCATGACCTTTACCAGCAATTAGAACAATGTCTCCAGGCTTTGCCAATTGTCCAGCCCTTAAAATAGCCTCTTCACGAAGAGTAACCTTGATTGCTTTTTTATAATGTTCTGGTGGCACCCCTTTAAACATGTCTGAAATAATAATTACTGGGTCTTCATCTCGAGGATTATCAGAAGTGAAAATCACTTTATCACTTAATAGAACTGCCTTTTCTCCCATTATAGGTCGTTTTTCTTGATCACGATTTCCTCCACATCCAACGACAGTTATTAAATTTTCATTTCGTGTCCTTATCATGTTTATAGTACTTAAAACATTATACAATGCATCAGGTGTGTGGGCATAATCAATCACAACTGTTATATTGTCCGCTGATTGAAAAACATGAAATCTACCCTCAACACTCTTCAATTCACTTATACCTCTCAGAATAGATAAACTAGACAATCCTAATAAATCTGCTGTAGAATAAACTGATAATAAATTTTGAGCATTAAAATTACCAACTAAAGTTGTCCAGACCTCAAAAGATTGGATCTTTAAGAGCATACCTGTAAACTCATATTCTAATGTTTTTGCTCTGAAATCAGCATCATGTTTTGTTGCATATGTATATTTTTTAGCGACTGTATTCTGAAGCATGTATTTACCATTTTTATCATCTAAATTGATTAGAGCAAAAGCTGTCTTTGGCAAAGAATCAAAAAATAATTTTTTTACATCACGGTAAGTTTTGAAATCCCGGTGGTAGTCTAAATGATCATGTGTGAGGTTTGAAAAAATACCTCCAGAAAAAACAAGACCTTCAATTCTATTCTGATTGATTCCGTGAGATGATACTTCCATAAAACAATGAGAAACTCCCGCACTCAACATTTTATTTAAATATTTATTTAAGGTAACAGCATCTGGGGTTGTATGACGATTTTCAAACTTTTTACGACCATAAGCTATTTTTACAGTTGACAATAATCCTGTCGAAAAACCTTCTTTCGTAAATAATTCATAAAGTAAGGTTGCAATTGTTGTTTTTCCATTAGTACCCGTCACCCCCACTAAAATCATATTTTCTGAAGGATTGTCATAAAAATTCGCTGCAATTATGCCCAAAGCTTTAGATGAGTTTAAAACTAAAACATATACAATCCCTTTTATTAAAACATCTGGAAATTCTTCGCAAACAATTGTTTTTGCACCATTATTTATTGCTTGAGAAATAAAATCATGACCATCCAATAGCTTTCCTTTTTGAGCAACATATAAAGAATCTATTCTAACGTCTCTACTGTCAAAATAAACACCGCTAACAACATTAGAAGTTTTTCCCAAAACACCCTCTACAGAAACCTTATATAATATATTCTGGACTGTCTTCATGATAATTCTAAAATTATCATTTGTGAAGTACCTACATTAATTCCAGGATCTATTGATTGGCTTTTCACATTCCCTTCCCCCTTTAAAACTATCTTTATTCCAATTGTATCTAATAATAGTTTTGCATCTTCTTTTGACATTCCAACTACATTTGGAACAATATTTTTTTTCCAACTATTTCCTAAATTCTTTAAATCCGAATGGTTAATGATGACTTTCATTGGAATATCATTAAATATTTTTTTTGCTATTTTTTTAAAAACTGGTGCAGCTACAGTTGATCCATAATATCCTTTTGACTTATTAGGTCTATGAATAACAACGATACATGAATATTTAGGTTTTTCCGCAGGAAAATATCCTACAAAACTTGATATATATTGTATGTTGCCAGTAGTATAGTCTAACTGACAAGTTCCCGTTTTACCTGCCATACTTAACATAGAGTCTTTAATTCGGTGAGCAGTACCCCACTTCTTATCAACTACATTAAACATCATATTTTTAACTTTATTTAAAGTCTCTGAAGAACAAATCGAGGGATTCAGAATTTGCTTTGAAAATACTTTTGTAGGGATATTTCCAAAATTACTTATCTCATTTATAAATCTTGGTTTAACCATTTCCCCCCCATTTGCAACGGCATTATAAAATGTTAACGTCTGTAAAGGTGTCAAGCTAATTCCATAACCATATGCCATCCACGGCAAATCCAAACCATCCCAATCAGCATCAGATGGATATGGTATTTTTGGCAAACCTTCTCCAGTAATTGGGAGTCCTAATGGCTTATTTAAACCCATATTATATAAACGATCTACAAATTGTTTTGGTGCTGATTTATAATGATCATAAACAATCTTAACTAGCCCTACATTTGAAGAAACCTCAAATGCCCTTGCAGCACTAATAGTACCATAACCTCCTCGTTTAGAATCTGTGACTTTATACTTTCCGAAAAAGATCATTTTACCGTTACCTGTCTCAATAGGCGTATCTACATCAATTACCTTGTCCTCTAAAGCTGCAATCATCCCCATTAGCTTAAATGTGGATCCTGGCTCGTGTGACTCTCCAACTGCATAATTTAATTTTTCAAAATACTTTCCCCCTTGAGTTCTTCCAAGATTTACAATCGCCTTTATAGCTCCTGTTTCCACTTCCATTACCACAACCGTTCCATGTTCAGCTTCAAATTGCTCGAGCTGTGTTAACAGGGCATTGTGTGAAATATCTTGCATGTTTACATCTATGGTGGTGTGTAAATCATAGCCTTCTGTAGGTTCTTTTTCATTAGAATCACTAATAGGCTTCCACTGGCCATTAGCAATTTTTTGCTTCAAACGTAAACCAGAATTACCCCTTAAATATTGTGAGAAAGCACCTTCTAAACCAACTGTTATAAACCTTCCGCTTTTATCTTTTTTCTCATAACCAATAGTACGTTCTGCTATTTTCCCTAATGGATGTTCTCTAATAATTTGTTGTTCAGCAATGAGTCCACCACGGTAAGAACTTTTATTGAAAATAGGAAAACTTTTGTAGCGAATATAATCTGAATAAGATAGGTTTTTGGCAACCAGCCAGTATCTGTTTTTACTAGATCTAACCTCTTCAATAGTTTTTAGAATTTCATCAGAACTCTTGTCTATAAATAGCTTCAAAGAATCCGCTAATCCTTTTTTATTGATATTAAAAACACTTTCCGATGGCACAATAGCATCCCAATGCAACTCATATCTAGGAATTGAAGTTGCCAAAATGTTACCATCTGCTGAATAAATATTTCCTCTACTTGGTTCTAAAACAACATTCTTTATAATAGTTCCAGACCCAACATTCACTCCTTCTTCACCTATATAGAACTGAATATATATCAGTTTTCCAATAAGCACAAAAGCAAATAGTGTTAATCCAACTACCATTAGGTAAAATCTTGACAGAATAAATGAATTTGAAGTCTCTTTACTCATCTTTAAATGTTATTTTGATAGGAGGAGTATTTGCTGGTCCTATTCCCTTGGTGGATAAAATTCGTATTATATAAGTTTCTTTTCTTAAAGCTAAAAGTGCTTTTTTACCTTCAATAAAATCACTCTTAAGTAATCTAATATTAGAATTAAGAGCTGCTATTTTGAAAATTTTACGGTCAGCACTGTGTCCACTTGAAATCATAATAATTGCTAAAACGAAAACAAACAAAATCATCCTCCAATTCCTAAAGGCATCTTCTTTAATAAGGAATTCTATATTTAATATGGAACGGAGTCTATTCATAACTTCTCTGCAATTCTTAATTTCGCACTTCTTGACCTTCCATTTAGTTTAATCTCTTCTTTTTTTGGTACTATTAACTTTCCAATTTTAGTTAATGGCTTTATTGGATTTCCATAAAAATCTTTTTTTAACTTCCCTTCAAAACTTCCTGTTTGAAAAA
>JABGXI010000085.1:0-24116 GCA_018675855.1 Flavobacteriaceae bacterium
AATATTACTTTATCCGAAATAGAAAAAGTTAAAAAAGTCTTATTCAAAAAATTAATTAATGTTTATCAGCTTAGGGTAGAATACCCTGAATAATTATAATAAAAAAGATTGTTTTGTTATTAAGGAACACTTACTTTTGCAGTCCATTATTAGGAGAGGTGCCAGAGTGGTAATGGAGCAGATTGCTAATCTGTCGACGGGTAACTGTCGCCAGGGTTCGAGTCCCTGTCTCTCCGCTTAATAGTTCCTTAACCCCTATTAATAGTAGGGGTTTCTTTTTTTAGAGACACTTTTAGAGACACTAGAGCCTAAAGTTAAAGCTCCATTAAGCAGTTTATTGCAGTATGTCCTCCTAATGAACCTTAATTTATATACTGTTTTGGATTTTTCTCGAAGGTCGCTTTACAACCATCACAACAGAAATATACTTTATCACCTAAATGTTCTAAAATGTGTTTTGGACTTATTTTTGAAACCGGCACACCACATACGGGATTAATATAAAATTCTTCAGAAAATGTATCCTTTTTCGGATTAGAAGTAGATTCAATTTTAGGTTTAACAACATCTTTCTTTTCAAATCCTTTTGAAGCATTGCCATTTCTGAAATCATCTATAATCTCTGCCAAAATACTAATAGCAACCTCACTTGCTAGTTTTGCATTAATATCAAGCCCAACTGGACTATTTAGCTTAGCAATACGGTCCTCACTGATACCATTTTCAATTAGATGTGATTTAATGTCCTCAGCTTTTTTAGTACTTGCTACAAAGCCAACATATTTACAATTTGTCTCTAAAGCTTTTTTTACAGAAAGGTCATCATTTTCACCCTGTGTTGTTACAATAATATATGTATTGGAGAGTTCTTCGAACATTTTAAAATCTACACTTTTAATAACACTATTTACTGAAGGGAACATGTGACTATCAACATCTTCTGCCATAGCGTGTACTCTAAAATCAGCTGCACTAGCAACTATAGCTAGCTTGCGAGCTATATTAGACTTCCCTACAATTATTAACTCAGGTTGAGCAATTACTGGTTCAATTAGGACTTCGACAGTACCTTGACTTTGACATGACATAACATATTCTTTAAAATTTTCGTTTTCACTAGTTCCACCTGTTGGAGAAATGCGAATTTTTTTGTAACGTTTTCTTTTTATAACTTCAATAGCTTCTTTAACAATAATTCCCCTAACACATCCTCCTCCTATCCAACCGATAAGTTCTCCGCTTTCAAGAATAATTGCCTTATCTCCAACTTTCCCAGAACTTGGAGCAATTCGATCAATTACTTGAGCAATGGCGAAATTTGATCCATTATTCAAATATTCTTCTATTTTAAGTGCCAATTCGTTAAACATCCATCAATAGCTTTTCTAGTTTTAATAGACTATCCAAATTATGTGCAGATTCAAATGCATCTAAATGTGGCATCACATTTATTATTCCTTTCTGAATGGGTTGATAGTTTTTCATTCCTTTTAGTGGATTTAGCCATACTAAGGTTTTGCATTTTCTTCGAATAGTTTTAACTGCTTCTTTAAGGACAGTAACACTTCCAGTTTCAAGTCCATCACTCAGAACTACGACAACATGTTTCTGGCTTAAAAACCTGTTTCCATATGATGAAAGAAATTCGGTTAATGATTCTCCAATCTTAGTTCCACTAGACCAAGAATTTACATTTACGCTGATTTGTTTTAAAACCTCTTGTTCATTGTTTTGTCGTAACAGTGGTGTAACATGGGTTAATTTCGTACTAAAGGTAAAGAATTCTAAACTTTTAAAATACTTTTTCAATATCATCACATAGCGTAAAAGATAATAACTATAAGTATCCATAGAACCACTTATATCTAATATGAAAACAACTTTTCGTTTTTCTTTACGTTTTTTTTTGAAAGCAAGATCCAAAGGTAAGCCACCTTTACCAATACTCTGTCTTATTGTTCTACGAATATTTACTTTTCCTTTATTAGAATTTTCAAGCCTTCGCTTGAACCGCATGCTCATTTGATGAAAAAGTTCTAACGCTAGTTCTTCAAGATATTTTTTATCACTAACATCTACTTTAGAAAAATCAGTCATCCTCAGACGAATACTTTCGTTTGCGCCTTTTGTTTGTTTTGCCTCTATCTTCTTTTCCTTTTTGGGCACATTAAATTTTGCTCCTAAAAAAATTACTGTAGCTGTATCTGGTTCATTTTTAATTAGTTTAATCTGTTTTTTACGTTGCTCTAATTTTTCTTCATAAAAGCGGCTCCAAAATCGATCAAACATTTCATCAAAACGATCAAAATGTTCTTTACGCTTACAAAAAATTGTTTTTAGGCTGTATTGAAATAATTTACGCTCTAGAACATAACCATTTTCTGCAATTACAAAAGCATCTTGCGTCTCTTGTGGACCAAGAACAAACTGACGCTCTCTACAATACATGGTGAAATCGATTAATCGCTCTTTGAATGTTTTAGTTACTTCTACCATTAAATTAATCTATTGGAAATAAAAATTCCTGCACTGTTTTATTTCTTACAAAGTCCACATCATCCTTATGTTTAAGTACACTACCAATGGTGTTGTGAACAATCTCATCAGTTATATTGTCTACATTCATCAGCAATAATGTTTTTGCCCAGTCTAAGGATTCCGCAATTCCAGGTGGTTTATGTAAACTGGATTTGCGAAGATTATGTATAAAGGTAACAACTTGAGTGGCTAAAACCTGATCAATATTTGGGAGTTTCTTGGCTATAATGTCAATTTCTTTTGCTTTAGAAGGGAAATCTACCCAATGATACAAACAACGTCTTCTAAGAGCATCACTTAGTTCTCTAGTTCTATTTGATGTTAATATCACAAATGGTTTTGTAGTAGCCTTAATGGTTCCTAACTCAGGAATACTAATTTGAAAATCTGACAAAAGCTCCAATAAATAAGCTTCGAATTCTTCATCTGCACGATCAATTTCATCGATTAGTAATACAACAGGTTTGTCTGCTCTTATCGATTGTAAAAGTGGTCGTTGCAGAACATAGTCCATGCTAAAAATTTGATTTTCTAGTGCTTTTTTATCCTTTTCAGATTCAAATAATTTTATATGCAGTAATTGCTTTTGATAATTCCATTCGTATATGGAAGTGCTTACATCTAGACCTTCATAGCATTGTAAGCGAATAAGGTTTGTTCCTAAATGACTAGCTAAAGTTTTAGCTAACATTGTTTTGCCAACACCTGGATTACCCTCTAACAGTAATGGCTTTTCTAGATTTTTTAACAAGAAAAGAGAAGTAGCTAATTCTTCATTTAATATGTAGTCATTATTGTAAAAATCTTTTATTATGGCGTTAATCTCTTTATTCAAAAGCTTAAAATTTACTTGGTTATACTTAACTATTCTCAAGCATGGTTTCTTGATTACTAAAGGTGAATAAAACTTTATGCTGCTGCTTCTGCATTTGCTAATTTTTTTGAAAAATTAGAGACAAATTGTTTAAATAATTGATTTGATACTGTGTCAATAAGCCTAGAACCAAATTGAGCGATTTTACCATTGACAGTGACATCCATAATAGCATCCATTTTAACACCGCCAGAATCTAATTCAGTAAGATTTATGGTCATCTTCATTTCAGCATTTCCATTTCCTTTAGAATCGACACCATTCCCAGAAAGAATAATCTTTTTATTTTCAATATCTATTTCATTATAAAAAATATCTGCATCATATTTTACACCCATTGGACCAAATTTCATCCCTACTTTACCTTTATAATGATTTTCACCTACTTTTTCATCTATAGAAACTCCAGGAACACAATCCATAATTTTAGTGGGATCAATTAGATGATTCCAGATTAATTCTGTCTTTTGGGGTACTTCGAATGACTTAGTTAAATTTGTTTTCATTAAAAATATTTTACCTATTATTTACACTTAAAAAGCCTTCCCTAGTCTTAGGGAAGGTTTTTTTATTTAAAATCATATTTGAATTTATTTATGAGCTTGTATTGCATCCCAAACTTTCGCTGGCGTGATAGGAATATCCAAATGTTTAATTCCTAAAGGCGCAAGTGCATCTATGATAGCATTAGCTATAGCAGGTGGAGCACCAACTGTTGGTGACTCTGCAACACCTTTTGCTCCTAGTGGATGATGTGGCGATGGTGTAATGGTGTGACCCGTTTCCCAATTAGGAGATTCGACAGCCGTTGGAACTAAATAGTCCATTAAAGTACCATTTAGTACATTTCCTTCATCGTCATATTCTATGCCTTCATACATTGCCGGCGCAATTCCTTGAGTTAGTCCACCATGTACTTGACCTTCAACGATCATTGGATTGATGATATTACCACAATCATCTATAGCAACAAAACGCTTTACATCAATTGCACCAGTTTCTTCTTCTACCTCCACTACACAGATGTATGCGCCATTTGGAAATGTTAGATTTGGTGGATCATAATAGTGCGTTGCTTCGAATCCAGGTTCCATTCCTTCAGGAAAGTTTGTGTAAGCTGCGAAAGCAACTTCTTGAATTGTTTTAGATTTGTCAGGAGCACCTTTTACAAAATACTTGCCAACTTCCCATTCAATATCCTCCTCACTTACTTCTAATAAATGTGCTGCAATTTTTTTCCCTTTATCTTTCAATTTACGTGCCGCTATAGCTGCCGCAGCACCAGCGGTTGGCGTACTTCTACTTGCATAGGTTCCAAGTCCGTAAGGGGATGTGTCCGTATCTCCTTCATCGATTTCGATATCGGTGTAAGGAATTCCCAATTCTTCTGCCAGAATTTGAGCATAAGTAGTTTCATGACCTTGTCCTTGTGATTTTGTTCCAAAACGTGCTAATGCTTTTCCTGTTGGATGTACACGTATTTCGGCACTATCAAACATTGCAATTCCTAAAATATCAAAGTCTTTAGAAGGACCTGCTCCTACTACTTCGGTAAAGGTGCAAATTCCAATCCCCATCAATTTACCTTGGGCACGTTTCTCAGCTTGCTCTTTTTTGTAATCTTCATAGCCGATCATATCCATTGCTTTTTCTAGCGTAGCTTTATAATCTCCACTATCATATGTCCAACCTAAAGGTGAATCGTATGGAAATTGTTCTTTTTTAATGAAATTTTCAAAACGTAATTGTGCCGGATCTTTTCCTATTTCGGCAGCAAGTTTGTCTACCATTCTTTCAATAGCATGAACGGCTTCGGTGACCCTAAATGAGCATCTATAAGCCACTCCTCCAGGTGCTTTATTTGTGTATACAGCATCTAACTCCGCAAATGCATGTTCATAATCATAAGAACCTGTGCATATCGAGAACATTCCTGTAGGATATTTTGATGGGTTCGCAGAAGAATCTGTATATCCATGATCAGCTAAAGTTGAAACTTTAAATGCTTGTATTTTTCCGTCTTTAGTGGCTGCCAATTCACAATCCATGTGATAATCACGAGCAAAACCATTGACTAAGTTTTCTGACCTGTCTTCAATCCATTTTACAGGTTTTCCAATTAAAAAACTAGCTGCAATTGCAACTACGTATGCTGGATAGACAGGAACCTTACCTCCAAACCCTCCTCCAATATCAGGAGCAATAATTCGTATTTTTTCTTCAGATAAACCAACATGACCAGCAACTAAAGCTACTATTGTTCTAATTGCGTGAGGTGCTTGTGTAGTTAAATAAACTAATAGTTTTCCAGTGTCTTTATCAAAAGAAGCTACACAACCGCAAGTTTCAATTGAAGCCACATGGATTCTTGGTAAATAAATTCTTTCTTTAACGACTACATCTGCTTTTGAAATAACATCATCTGTCTTATTTCTATCTCCTTGCTCCCAATGATATATTTTATTGTCTTTTTGATTTTCTTTGTCGGGTCTTAATAAAGGCGCATTTTCATCTAGGGCTTTATATGGATCAACGATTGCTTGCATTGGCTCATACTCAACCTCAACTGCTTCTGCACCATCTACTGCTACATACCTATCGGTAGCAATAACAGCACAAACTTCTTGTGACTGATGCATTACCGTATCTGTTGGCAATACCATTTGGGTGTCAGACAATAATGTGGGCATCCAATGTAAGTTAAATTCTTTCAAATCATAACCTGTTATTACGGCCAATACTCCAGGAATAGCTAATGCCTTATCTTTATTAATACTTAAAATCTTAGCATAAGCGTATGGACTTCGAACCATAACCATAGTTAACTGTCCCGGTAATTTCACATCATCTACATATTTACCTTTGCCGTGTAAAAATCGAGCATCTTCTTTTCGTTTTACAGAGTGACCCATTCCTCCAACCTCTGGTGATGTTTTACATTTAAACATATTTTTATTTTTAAAAAATTAGACTAATTAAGATTCTTTTTGCATTTCTGTTGCAGCTTGCTGTACAGCTTTAACAATATTATTGTACCCTGTACATCTGCACAAGTTTCCGGAAATTCCCCAACGAATTTCTTCTTCTGTTGGATTTGGATTATTTTTCAATAAATCGATAGATCTAATCACCATTCCGGGAGTGCAAAAGCCACAGTGCAAACCATGTTGATCATGAAAAGCCTTCTGCATTGGATGATTTGTTCCCTCTGCCGCAATGCCCTCAATTGTTGTTATTTCAGCACCATCTGCACGAACTGCTAAATATGTACACGATTTGATTGATTGGCCATTTAGCATAATTGTACACGCGCCGCAACCAGAAGTGTCACAACCTATATGAGTACCTGTTAAATCAAGATTTTCTCGAATGAAATGAACAAGTAATAGCCGTGAATCAACCTCTGATGTTACATTTTCTCCATTTATAGTCAAAGTAATTTTATGTTTCATTTTTTTATTTTTTATTTTTGTGCTCTTTCTAGTGCTAGTCGAATCATGCGCTGTGTGATCGTGTTTACAATGGATCTTTTATAAGCCTCAGACCCTCTCAAGTCAGAGGTTGGTTCGGCGTCTTCACTGGCAATCTTCCCAACTTGTTTAATTAAATCTTCTGTTATTTTTTGCCCTCTTAATATTTCTTCTCCTCGTTCTAAACGCATGGGAACCGCACTAACATTTGTAAGTCCAATACCTATTTGTTGACAAGTACCATGATCATCTAATTCAATATGAATTGCAACACCTGCAGTTGCATAGTCACCAGCTTTTCGTTCTACTTTATGGTAAGCTCCACCGCTTCCTTTTTTTGCTTTAGGAATTTGAATTTCTACCAAAACATCAGATGCATCTAAAGCAGTCATGTAAAAACCATGAAAAAATTCATCTATTGGGATTGATTTTTTCCCGTCAATTCCTTCTGCTATTACTGTTGCTCGAAGAGCCAACATTAAAGCAGGTTGATCATTAGCGGCATCACCATGGGCAATGTTTCCCCCAATAGTTCCTAAATTTCTAACCGAAGGATCGGCGGTTAATTTGACAGAATCTGAAAAAATGTCGTATTTCTCTTTAATTAATGAGGAATATTCCATTTCAGTCTGTGTAGTAAGTGCACCTAATTTGAGAGTCTCTCCATCTTCTTTAATGTAGGATAACCCATCAATTTTACTGATATCTATTATGTGTTCAGGAGAAGCAAATCGAAGTTTCATCATTGGCAACAAACTGTGACCGCCTGACATATACTTGGCTTCTTCTCCATGGGTTTTTGATAATGCAATTGCATCTTGAATAGATGTTGCTTTGTGATAAGTGAAATTAGAAGGAATCATAAATAAATATTTTTATAAAATAAAATCAATCTTTATTCAATGAGTATATTTGGCTTATGATAAGCTAAAGCTAACAAAAAAAGTACACGAAAAACATTTTTTTTATTAAATAATCACGAATACTTTAAAAAAAAGCTAAATTAATTATGAATTAAACTAAAAAAAGCTTAGTAATTTAAATTATGAGTGTATATAGTTAGCATAGTCTAAGGGAGTATCAATATCCATAATTCCACTTTCGGTCTCCAGCATTAAATTATGTAAATAATTACCATTTCTTTTTATAAGTATTTTAGCACCTTCCATATGTTTTAAATCTAAAAGATCATTTTTAAAGTGCCTGCTAAAGAAGACTGGATTTGCAGGTTTATTTTTAAAAAAAGGTCTTACGATAAATGGGTTTTTATCATCTATTGATTCAATTTTCGAAAGTATTTTATTGTATTCTGTGGCTAAAATAAAAGGAAGGTCCCCCAAGCAAATCAAAAAACCTTTAGCATTGGTTGAAGCCTCAAGAATTCCACATTGTATTGATGTAGTCATTCCTAAAGCATAATTTTTGTTATGAATTATTTTTATAGTAGAATTAGTGGCAAGTAATTTTTCTATGGATTCTTTATAATGACCTGTTACCAAAATGATCTCTTTAATTGAAGTCTTTGATAATTGAAATAAAACTTCTTCAATAATGGTATGGTTTTTAAAAGGCAACCCTAACTTGAATTTTTTCATCCTAGAGGAAAACCCTGCACTAAGAACTATTGCTGTTATACCTTCCATAATGTTTTATTTGTTGAAATCAGAAAGAAGTTCTACTGCCCTATTACTTTCTTCAATTGTATTGGCATTAAGTAATACGTTTTCATTATCTAGTTTAACAATTTCAACATCACTATTAATAAGTACTTTTCGAGTACATGAGTACCCTAATGATAAATAATACAAAAGCACAGGATAAGCTCTAGGTTCCCAAATTGTTATTAAAGGTTCGGGAAAATCAGTATTAGAATTATAAAAACAGGTTGCCAATTTTGAGGGATTGCGACTTTTTACTAATGTTTCAATAGTTTTATTATTTAAAAGAGGGATATCACAAGCAACTGTAAACCACGAAGAATTAGGTTTTTTTTGAAAAGCACTCAATAACCCTCCATAGGCACCTAATCCTATAAATGAATCTGTTATTACATTTGAAAATAATGATGATTGATCAGCCCTGCACGATGTAAATACATCTTCACAGAAAGGCTTCATTATTTCTTGTAAATAACTGTATTGAGACTTGCCATGGTAATTAATAAAAATCTTATCAACCCCCATACGCGTGCTTTTTCCTCCACCTAATATTAATCCCTGAATCTTTGGTTTCCGATTTTCTAAAAAAAGATTAATAAAATTACCTATTCCTTTCTCATCTGAAACCAAGAATTTAGGTAAGGTTGAATATTCTGGAATTAACTCTTTAATATATTCTGGAATTTCTTTTTTAGAATTAGTCCACAGTATTGCTATTACATTTGTTAACGATGCTTTCCTTTTAAGAAGAGAAGTCTTCTTTTTAGGATCTATAATTACTATTTGATGATTTGCCTGTTCATGATTTCCATTAACTAAAATAAGATCTGTGGAGTCAAAAAATCCATTTTCCTCATAATTATAAACCGAATCAAAGAATTCAAACTGCTTGTGAGAAATTTTATTTATAAAGGTTTTAATAAAAGGATTTGAAGAATGTTTTTTGATTAGGTCATTATTTGAAGCATGATCTGCATCCACATAACTCAATGAAAATTTATCTCTAAGTTGATCACCTATAAATGAAGCTAAAGTTTGAATTTGTCGGCAATCACTTCCAAGTAAACTAACTTCGTTTCTTCCATAAAACCCTTTAATTGGCTTTGATAAATTACTATGCTTATTGTGTTTCATTTCTATTGAATCTAAAATATTTTTAATTTATAATGAAAATGATTTGAAAAGCTAAACTTAATCATAAAAAAGGTACTCAATATATTTTATAATATTTCTGCACATTAAAAAATCAATATAAATATCTAAATTATCAGTTATTTTTTAATAATTTCAAAATATGGAATTAGGATACTCCTCTCAAATATATTTAGACTACAATGCAACAACACCTTGTAAAGAGAGCGTAGTTAAAGAAATGTTGCCTTATTTTAATAAACATTTCGGGAATGCTTCTAGTAGTCATCATCCCTTTGGCTGGCTTGCAAAAGATGCATTAGATGAATCAAAAAATATGATTTCTAAAACATTGGGGATTTCACAAAAAGAATTTATTTTCACATCTGGTTCTACAGAGAGTATTAATTCAGTTTTAAAAGGTCTTTATAAAAAGAATAAATCTACTCGGAATCACATTATTACTTCAAAAGCAGAACATAAAGCAGTGCTTGATGTTTGTGAATTTCTTGAAAAAGAAGGTGCTAAAGTAACCTACTTAGATGTTACTTCCGATGGTCTTATTGATATAAAACAACTAGAAAGTGAGTTGTCAAAAGACACTCTAGTGGTTTCTATAATGTTTGCAAATAATGAAACGGGAGTCATGCAACCATTAGATTTAATTTCACAATTATGCAAAAAAAATGGATGTCTATTGTTTTCAGATGCTACTCAGGCATTAGGTAAAACCGAAATGAATGATTTTTTTAAACAAGTAGATTTCGCATGTTTTTCTGGACACAAATTATACGGTCCAAAGGGTGTAGGTATTACATATATTAAAGAAAAAAGTGCAGTATATTTAGATTCTTTTATACAAGGCGGGGGGCAACAAAGCGCATTAAGAGGCGGAACTTATAATATCCCAGCTATTATTGGTATTGCCTTTGCAATTGTTCAAGCTGATCAAAGACTGATTGAAGAAAAAAAACGTTTAGAATATTTAAGAAATCTATTACAAAACGGATTATCTAATATAGAAGAATCTATTGTTAATGGTTTGAATGTTGATCGTTTAACTAATACGCTTAATATATCATTTAAATATATTGATGGAGAAATCTTACTTCGTTCTTTAAGTACATCCTTAGCAGTTTCTAATGGGTCTGCTTGTAAATCTGCAGGTGTCAATCCTTCCCATGTTTTGATAGCAATGGGGATTTCTCCTACATTAGCTTTTTCTAGCTTACGTTTTAGCTTGGGCCTTTATACTTCAAAAAAAGAAATAAAAAACACGATTACGTTAGTATCAAAAGAAATAGCAAAACAACGAGAATCAAATATTCTTTGGGAAAGACGAGAAGTGTAACCTAAAACCTTTCATGAATTGGTTCTGTTTTATCACGTAATAATCCTCCTTTTTTATCAGAATAAACACTTAGGATTTCAGCAAAAATACTTGAAGCAATTTCTTCAGGTGAGTTTGCTCCAATTTCAAGACCACAAGGAGCATATATCCTTTGGAGTTGTTCTGGAGTAATTGGGGTGCTAGATTTCAAAAAGTCTGCTTTCATTTTTTCAAATCTTTTTTTAGGTCCTAAGCTAGCAATATATTGTGCTGGAGTATTTAATGTTTTTTTTAAATTCTGAATATCAGTTTTATAATCGTGCGCCATTAAAATAACGGCAGAACGATCATCAATTTCAGGATGCCTTTCTTCATCTTTGTTAAACAAATATTTTACAGAGCCAAGTCTATCTTTTCTTATTTTCTGTAAATTTCCAACCAGACTAACTTCCCAATCCATTACTTTTGCTAGTTCAATCATTGGATAGATGTCATAGTTGTCTCCATAGATAACAAGATGAAATTGGGAGGGAATAAGCTCAATAAGAACACTTACCTCAAATTTGGATATGGTATAACTATATATCCGAGATTTTTTACTTTTTAATACAGAATTGATATCAATTTTGAGTGTATTTTTAAATTCTTCGTGATTACATTCTTCAATAGTTAGAGTATCAGTATCATAATAATAGCTATTCCCTAGCTTGATGTTTTTATCGGAATCATTTGACGCAATAACAGTAATTATAATGTGAGATTTTCTTGAAGAAACACATTTCTCTAACAATGTAATAGTATTGTTTTCTGGGACAATAGGAGAAATTAAAACATCTATTATACCGTTACAACCCAGACCAACACCTATTTGCTTTTCATCATCCTTAGAGGTGTCATATGTAACAACCGAAGGTTCTTTTTTAAGAATTGCGATCTGTGATCTTTTTAAAGCGTCTCCTTCAAGGCATCCGCCACTAATACCTCCTTCAAAAGTGCCAGATTCAAAAACGAGCATACGTGCTCCCTCTCTTCTGTAGGATGATTCCTCTACTCTAACCACCTGGGCAATGGCTGATTTCTCAGAAAAAGCACCAGAATGGTTGAATAATTTTAAAATTGACTTTATTTCTTTCATCCTGTAAAGTAATAGATTAATACTAAAATAAAATTAGTTCATCAAATATTATTGTAGTTTTATATGTAAAAATATACAAATAATTATACAATGCAGATTAAAGACAGTTTCGATAGAACCATTGATTATGTGCGTATTGGCGTAACAGATCGATGTAATTTAAGATGTTTTTACTGCATGCCTAAAGAAGGAATTCCCTATGAGCCTAAAGCAGATCTATTAAGTTATGAGGAGATTATTAGGTTACTTGATGTTTTAGGAAATCTTGGTTTTCGAAAAGTTAGGTTTACTGGTGGAGAACCTTTTTTAAGAAAAAATTTCATAACCTTACTCGAAAAAACACATCAACTAGCCCATTTTAAAAACATACACATTACAACAAATGGCACTTTAATGACGCAGCATATTACCAAACTTATGGAGTTAGGAATTAATTCTCTTAACTTAAGTCTCGATACTTTGGATGCTGATCGCTTCAAGAAAATAACCCGACGTGATGATTTTAAAAAAGTAATTCAAACTTTTCATACCTTAATTGACGAAGGCTTTAAATTAAAGGTTAATGCAGTTGTGATGAAGGGAATTAATACTCAAGACATCCTCCCATTAGTAGCTTTAGCAAAACAACACCCTGTAAGTATTCGTTTTATTGAAGAAATGCCATTTAATGGTGGTTATAAGGAAAATAGCACTATTTTTAAAGCTACAGATATATTTAAAACAATTAAAAAGAAGCATGTCAGCTTATCTCCTAAAATTGGTAAGCATGGGGACACATCTACTAATTATAGTATTGATGGTTTTATCGGTGATGTTGGAATAATTCCAGCATTTTCACGTACTTTTTGTGACACGTGTAACAGACTTCGCATTACACCTAAAGGCGATATAAAAACATGCTTATATGATGGTGGCACATATAGCATTAGAGACTATATACGCTCTGGTGTAACTAATGAGCAAATAGCTTCTAAATTCATTGAACTCATTAAATTAAAACCAAAAGACGGCTTTGTTGCTGAAAAAGGCACTAATAAATCCCTTATTCGGGAGGAAAGCATGAGTAGTATTGGAGGTTAGAAGAAAATGGACAGAACATTTATTAAATATAGTGAGGCTCTCAAAATTTTAGAAGAAAACAAAACTTTTTTTTCTACAATTTCAGTTCCTATAAATGAAAGTGGAGGCAGGTATCTTGCAGAAGATTTAATTGCAGATCGGGACTTTCCACCTTACCATAGGGTAACAATGGATGGTATTGCCATTCGGCATCGTACTTTTGAAAATGGAGCAACCTTTTTTAAAATCCAAGAAGTTGCTCCTGCGGGCTCTATTCAAAAAACACTAGCTGATGTTAATGATTGTATAGAAGTAATGACAGGAGCTATATTGCCTAAAAAAACAGATACTGTAATTCGTTATGAAGACCTTGATATTAAAGATGGTTTGGTGCAAATAAAATCAAAATTAGTTGCCAAAAGGCAGAATGTGCATTTTAAAGGGATCGACATTACGGAAAACACTGTAATTAAAAAGTTAGGTGAATTAATTTCAAGTGCTGAAATTAATGTAGCTGCCGCAACTGGTATGAAAAATATTTTAGTGCGAGAATCTCCTAAGGTGGTTATTATTTCTACGGGTGATGAATTGGTTGATGTACACGAAAAACCTCTTGAGCATCAAATACGAAGGTCAAATGTATATGGCATTAAAAACACCTTTAAAGAATGGGGTATTCCAGCTGATTTGAAACATTTACCCGATAATAAAAAAGAAATGGAAACCATAATCTCAAGCTTTTTAGTTGATTATGATATACTTGTTATTACTGGTGGAGTTTCGAAGGGAAAATTTGACTTCCTACCTGATGTTCTCAATAATCTTGGTGTTGTTAAACACTTTCATAAAATTCAACAGCGTCCAGGAAAACCTTTTTGGTTTGGTACAAAAGGGAAGAACACCCACGTTTTTGCTTTACCAGGAAATCCAGTATCCTCATTTGTATGTTTGTATGCATATATTAGATATTGGCTTCAAAAATCCTTAAACATTGTTGATGAACCAATCTATGCTATTCTCTCTGAGGATATTACTTTCAAACCAGATCTTATTTTATTTATAGAAGTAAAAATAAACAGCAAATCAAATGGAACTTTAAGTGCAGAACCAATTTTTGGAAATGGATCTGGCGACTTTATTAACCTCGTATACACAGATGGATTTTTAATTCTTCCTCAGGAAAAGAATATTTTTAAAAAAGGAGAAATTTATTCTTACATACCATATAGAAATAAATTATGAAATCAGCTATCACCCCATGTTGTTCCAATTCAGATTCAGTTGGAGTTAAAAAAACAACTTCTTTCAAAAATGGATTTATGTCTTTTGTATCAAGCGCATTAATTATTATTTTGCCAAAATGTCCTTTTTGTGTTGCCGCATACTCGGGTGCTATTTTAATGTTTTTTAATATAGAAAATGAAGTATTGGTTCCTTTCTTTTTTCATGGAAAGCCATTCCTAGGATTTATAATTATTTTATTAATTTCATTAAATTATACTAAAGAAAAATCTAAAATTGCTTTAAGCATTTCTATTACATCATTTATTACATTGCTACTAGTGAACTATGCGAATATTCGTTTGGTTCCAAATTGGATAATTTATACTGGATTTTTTTTCGCGGTATGGTATAATGGTAATTTTAGATATTTTTACAACTTTATAAAAACGAGCAAGCTTTCAGTAGCATTAAAAAAATGAAAAAATGAAAATACTCTTGTTTGGAATTGCAAAAGACATAATAGGTACATCATCTTTATTACTTAAAGAAGCTGAAAAAAATCCTAAAACAGTTGGAGAGTTAAAAAAATTGATCTCAAATAAATATCCAAAATTCAAGACACTTTCATCCATTGCAATAGCAGTAAATAGTTGTTATGCAGAAGATAAAATAAAATTGCAATCTTCGGATGAAATTGCGATTATACCTCCTGTAAGTGGAGGATGATTATGGAAATAGATATTCAAATAGTAAATAACATTGATACGACTTCTGTCTATCAAAGACTTTCTCATTGCAAGAGCGGAGGTATTTGTGTATTTATAGGAAGTGTTCGCGACAGTACTCAAAATGAAAAAGTAGAAGCTCTAGACTTCGAAACCTACGAAAAAATGGCTCTCAAAGAGATGGAGATTATCGCTAAAGAAGCAGGCACTAAGTGGAAGCTTAATAAAGTAATACTTCACCATGTTCATGGAAGAAAAGAAATAGAAGAGCCAGTAGTTATGGTAGGTGCTTCATCTGCACATCGCGATGCATGTTTTGAAGCTTGTCGCTTTCTTATAGATACCCTAAAAATAAGAGTACCTATTTGGAAAAAAGAATTTTTCACCAATAAAACTGTATGGGTAACGGAGCATCCATAAATATGTTTTTTAATTATAATAACTAAGAATATGAAGCACAAACTATCACATATAGATGAATCTGGCAAAGCTTCTATGGTAGATGTTTCGGATAAAGATGTTACAAGTAGAGTTGCAATAGCTTCTGGAAAAATATCATTTCCTTCTGAAGTTTTTAAAATATTAAAAACGCAAGACTTCTTGAGTAAAAAAGGAAGTATTACTCAAACTGCAATTATTGCGGGTATTCAGGCTGTTAAACAAACAGCAAATTTAATTCCATTATGCCATCAATTGCCTTTGACTAAAATTAATTTAAAGGTAACCCCTTCTGATAATGCATTAAACATTTTGTGCGAAGTAAAATGCAATGAACGTACAGGTGTGGAAATGGAAGCCCTTACAGGTGTCAGTATTTGTGCATTAACAATTTATGATATGTGTAAAGCACTTTCACAAGACATTAAGATTTCAGACATACAACTAGAGAAAAAAGAGGGAGGAAAATCAAATTATACCCGTCAAAAATGATGGAAAGTGAACGTTATATTCGACAAACCATTTTAAAGGATTTTGGATTAAAATCTCAAAAAAAATTAACAAAGGCTCGTGTCTTAGTAGTAGGTGTTGGCGGCCTTGGAATTCCTGTTTTACAATATTTAAACGCGATGGGAGTTGGAACAATTGGGCTTATTGACAATGACGTTGTCAGTTTAAACAACCTTCATCGACAAGTTTTATTCTCTGAAAAGGATATAAATAAAACTAAAATATCTGTTGCAATAAAAAAATTAAAAAAACAAAATTCTACATCTAAACTTATAGGCTATAAGCTTTATTTGTCAAAAAAAAATGCATTATCAATTATTGAAAAATATGATTTAATCGTTGATGCATCTGATAATTTTCCAACACGTTATTTAGTGAATGATGCATGTGTTATATTAGGAAAACCTTTTGTTTATGGTGCATTGCACAGTTTTGAAGGCTATGTGAGTGTTTTTAATCACAAAGACGGTCCAACCTATCGATGTCTTTTTCCAAATCCTCCAAAATCTGAAGAAATCCCAAATTGTAATGAACAAGGTGTTCTAGGGGTTATTCCCGGGATAATTGGAAATATACAAGCGCTTGAAGTTGTTAAGGTTATTGCAGGAATAGGGAGTCCTCTCTCTGGAGAATTACTTATTTTCAATGGCCTTGAACAAGAATATCATAAATTTAAAATCAATAGCCTTAGCAAAAACAAAAAGATAGAAGAATTAAAAGACACTTATGAACTAGAATGTAGTTTTGATAATTCTTCTATTAGTTCAGATGCCTTTAAAGAGCTATTAAATAGTTCAACTGAAATTCAATTAGTAGATGTTAGAACTACTGAAGAGTATAATGATTATCATTTGAAACAAGCTACTCATCTTCCGTTAAAATCTATTTATTTAAATCACAATAGTCTAGACTTTGAAAAGACTATTTATTTTATTTGTCAATCTGGGGTAAGAAGTTTAGAGGCTTTAAGATTTCTAAAAAAAGAACAACCAGAAGCAACTCTAATTAGCATTAATGGAGGATTAAATGAATTCAGGAACTATGATGCTAAACATTGAAACAACTTTCCTGCTTTTTTTAGGCTTTTTCATTATAGCAACTTTTTATTCTTCAGTCGGTTTTGGTGGTGGCTCAAGTTATTTGGCTTTATTATCTGTTTTTGCTTTTAGTTTTTTTTTCATTAGATCTAATGCCATTATTTGCAATATTTTAGTTGTTTCAGGGAGTACGTTTTTATTTTATAAAAGGGGACTTTTTTCCATGAAGAGTTTTTCGCCTTTTATTATCACAAGCATTCCTATGGCCTTTATAGGAGCACAATTCAAACTTAATGAAAAAGTATTTTTTATTTTGTTAGGAATTACACTTATACTTTCTTCATTTTCCTTGTTTTATCAAGCTGTACAAAAAAATGTGCCAAAGTCTAAAATATACCCTACTTATATGAGTTATTTTCTTGGAGGTGGAATTGGCTTTCTTTCTGGATTAATAGGAATTGGAGGGGGGATCTTCTTATCACCATTACTAAATCATTTAAATTGGGGAAAACCAATAAAAATAGCAGCTTTGACTGCTTTTTTTATTTTGGTTAATTCCATTTCTGGACTTATTGGTCTATTGGTAAGTGGTTCTCTTGAACTTTCTTGGATGACTACTGTAGTGTTTATGGTAGCTGTATTATTAGGCGGACAATTAGGGGTTCGCTTTAGTCTTAAAAAAGCTTCCCCTAGTGCCATTCGAATTGGAACTGCCTGCCTAGTCATTCTTGTTGGGCTTCGTATCCTAATCAATAAAAGTTTTTATTAAAAAACTTTTATTGTAAAACAAAATAAGGTTTGTAGATATTTTATTAACTTTTGAAATAATTTAATCATAACACATTGATTCATGTCTAATTTCAAACTAAGCATTAACGGGAAAAATAAAGAAGTTGAAGCAGACCCTAAAACTCCAATTCTATGGATACTTCGTGATCACCTTGATCTTGTGGGGACAAAATACGGGTGTGGAATAGCCCAGTGTGGTGCATGTACCGTTCACCTAGATGGGGTGGCTGTTAGATCATGTCAACTTCCTGTTTCAGTAATTGGAAATAAAAAAATAACAACTATTGAAGGCTTATCGGAAAAAGGAGATCATCCAGTTCAGAAAGCATGGATAGAGCATGATGTTCCTCAATGTGGCTATTGTCAGGCTGGTCAAATAATGAACGCTTCAGCTTTATTAAATAGTAATCCAAATCCTACTGATAATGATATAGATTCTGCAATGAAAGGAAATATATGTCGATGTGGAACCTATACTCGAATCCATGCTGCAATAAAAACTGCTGCAAAATCATAAAATTCTCAATACTAAAAAATATAAAATGAAAGTTACTAAAATAAAAATAGGAAGACGGTCTTTTATTAAAAGTAGTACACTAACTACTGGAGGAATCATGCTTGGATTTAATTGGTTAATGTCATGTGACATGACACCCCAACAAATAAATGCATTGCCAAAAGAATGGTTTAAAATAAACGGCTTTTTAAAAATTGGAGAAAACGGTCTAGTCACTATAATGTCTCCAAATCCAGAAATAGGTCAAAACGTAAAAACTTCAATGCCAATGCTGGTTGCAGAAGAATTAGATATTGATTGGGATAATGTTATTGTTGAACAGGCTCCACTTAATACTTCTTTATTCAAAAGACAAATTGCAGGGGGTAGTCAATCAATTCGCCAAGGATGGAATAGCCTTAGGATGGCTGGAGCAACTGCACGCGTAATGTTAATTAAAGCAGCTTCTAAATCATGGGGAGTTCCTGAAAATGAAATTACCACTAGTATGGGTCAGCTTATTCATTCTATTTCTGGAAAAACATTAAGCTACGGGGAAGTCGCATCCCTAGCCTCAAAAATGGAAGTTCCAAAAGAAATTTCTTTAAAAGATCCTTCTGAATTTAAAATTATTGGGACTTCTAGAAAAAACGTAGATGGTAGTAAAATTGTTATAGGGAAACCTCTATTTGGAATAGATTACAAGAAAGAAAACATGTTAATCGCAATGATTGTTCATCCCCCAGCTTTTGGAATGCAGTTAAAACTCATTGACGATTCTAAAGCCTCTAAAATGCCAGGGATTGAACGTGTGTTTATTATGAAAACTCATGAAAGTGGATATAAATTAGGAGCTTTTGATAATGATGCATTTAATGATCTTGCTGTAGTGGTGGGTCGTTCCACTTGGGAGGTAATGCAGGCAAAAAAAGTTCTTTTAATCGAATGGGAAATGGCCCCTGCTAAAACGGAAGAGTTAAGTTTTTTCGGAAAGAATGTGACTGTTGATACCCCTGCTGGACTAGAGAGTACTCAAGACCACAAGGAAATTTTTGAGGAAATGTCCAAGAAAAAAGGCAAAGTGGTGCGTAAAGATGGAAATCCAGCTGCTGCATTTAAAAATGCAACAAAGGTGATTGAAAAGAGTTATACCTGCCCTTTCTTGGCTCATAATACGATGGAGCCTATGAACTTTTTTGCAGATGTATCAGATGAAAAAGCTATTTTAATAGGACCGATTCAAACACCAGAATACATGGAACAAAGTGTTTCTAAACGTTTAGGAATGTCTATTGAAAATATTGATATTCAAATGACACGAATGGGAGGTGGTTTTGGAAGACGCCTATATGGACACTTTTTAACTGAGGCAGCTGTTATTTCTAAAGAAATGAAACAACCTATAAAATTAATTTACTCTAGAGAAGATGACATGACTCAAGGTACTTATAGACCTTCATATCACGTATCATACAGAGCAGCTTTAGATAAGGATAATAACTTAATCGCTTTTCATGTAAAAGCTGGTGGAATTCCAGAGAGTCCATTAGCAGCTAATCGTTTCCCAGCAGGTGCTGTAGAGAACTATATTGCAGAAGAATGGACAAGATCATCAAATATTACAGTAGGAGCTTTTAGAGCTCCTAGATCTAATTTTATAGCAGGGGTAGAACAAGCTTTTCTTGATGAAGTGGCAGAAGCTGCAGGAAAAGATCCAATTGACTTTAGGCTGGAGCTTCTAGCTATAGCTGAAAACAAGCCAATAGGTAAAAATAATGATTATGAAGCTAAACGTTATGCAGGAGTTTTAAAGTTAGTGAAAGAAAAGGCATCATGGAATAACAATAATAATCCACAGGTTTTTAGAGGAGTAGCTGCTTATTTTTGTCATAATTCATATGTAGCCAATGTATTGGATATGGTAATGAAAAATGGAAAGCCTGTTGTAGAAAAAGTATACTGTGCTATTGACTGTGGTATTGTTGTAAATCCAGATGCAGCAATCAACCTTGCGGAGGGTGGGGTTGTTGACGGAATTGGACATGCTATGTATAGTGCCATAACTTTTAAAGATGGTGCACCTGAACAAAATAATTTTCACAATTACCGCTTAATACGGCATGGTGAATCTCCTAAAAAAATTGAAGTTCATTTTGTTAAAAATAATATTGATCCAACAGGTCTAGGTGAACCTCCTTTCCCTCCAATTATGGGTGCTTTGGCAAATGCTCTTTATCAAGCAACAGGAGTTCGACACTATAATCAGCCTTTTAGCGCTTATGAATCATAAGATTATAAAGTGTCTAGAAAAATTAAACAAAATAAAACATTGATGTAAAAAAAACTCATAGAGACACTTTTAGAGACAGTCCAAAACTATAAAATTTAAATAATTATATTAAAAAAGACTAAATATTTAAAAAACAACTAATGAATTTTAGATTTTTTACTGTTTTTAAAAGGTTTTGTGTATTTCTTGAAAAGAGTTCAAGTCCCTGTCTCTCCGCTTAATATTTCCTTGACCCCTACTAATACTAGGGGTTTATTTTTTTGAATAAGTAAAAAGAGGAATAAACTTTCAGGTGCTTTATTCGTTAAAAATTCTTTTAATAAAATTAATACCAGTTATAGCTCCTGCAGTAATTAAACCTGAAAATAATGCTGCTCCTACTCCCGCTGTGACAATATCTTGACCCGTTAAATACAAACCTTTAACTGGTGTTTTGGGTTTTAAGAATTTTTGCTGAAAGCGATTTGGGTTGTGATCAATTCCGTAAAGTGAACCTTGTTTATAATTAGAAAAATGTTCAGCTGTTAAAGGAGTAGAAAATTCATAATATTCAACAGATCCTTTTAGTTGTGGTAATTGTTTGTATAATTGTTTAAGAAGACGTTGAGCAAATTCTTCTTTTTTAATTTCGTAATCTTTACCGCGTTTTTTCCATTTAGTTCCATCCCATTTTGCAAATGCTTCATAAGGAATCATAGTTATTATATCAATTGTGCTTTTTCCAGGATAACGTTCAGACCAATCTGAAAATTTTGAGGCAGGAAAAGAAATATATACTAAGGGAAATTCTGCGTTGTTATTATCTAAAAAACGCTCTACACAGCTATCATGATCCAGATCTTCTGGATAAATCCAAAAATTTGTTTTGGGAAGCTTCAGATCTTGTGGAGAACCATTAAGCCCTATGTACAAACAGCCATATCCTACAGATGGATTAACTTTTTTTAATTTTTCATTTAACTTATGACGATAAATTACATCTGAGGGAAGTAAATTTTCGAAGGTGTTAAAAACACCTGTACCACTAATAATAGTATCTGAATAAAAATGATTCCCATCAGTCATTCTAACTCCTTTGGCTTTATTATTATCTACGATAATTTTATCTACATCGGCTCGAACTAAGATAGTTCCACCACTTTTTTCAATTACTTTTTCAATGGTCTTTAAAATTTGAGACGAACCTTTTGCGGGAACACTTCCACCTTGCATATAATGTTTTGCAACAGAAGCGTGCATTGCGAAACTACTTTGTTTGGGAGGAAGACCGTAATCTCCATATTGCCCACACAAAACCTTAATAAGAGTTTGATTATTTGTTAATTCACTTAAAACATCATAGGTTGTTCGATCAGAAAATTTTAAATATTTTTTTCTCATATAACTACCTAAAAATGTACTTATAAATTTAGGTAATGCCTTGTCCATATAAAACTTAGATGCGGCTTTATTAGTTGAAAAAATCAAATCAATATATTTGTCAATTCCCAATTTTTCTTCAGGAAAGTATTTAATCATTTGGGATTTAAAATTATCTACACCTTTCACAAAATCATAATGCTTTTCACCCAAAATAATACGGTCATAAACATCTCCCATATCATCCCAATGCAATTTTTTATCTGATACATAATCAAATAATTTTCTTAACACACTATTTGGTCTTTGAACTTCTCCGATATAATGAATGCCAACATCCCATTCAAAGCCTTTACGCTTGAAAACATGAGTAAAACCACCAGCGGTATAGTGTCTTTCCAGTAATAATACTTTTTTTCCTGTTTTAGAGAGTAGTGCACCTGTACAAAGACATCCAATTCCGGATCCAATTAAAATTGCATCATAAGATGTTGCTAATTTTGGTGTTTTTTTATAAGACTGTATCATTTTAATAGAACTTAATTAAAGATAATAAATCCCTTAACTTAATAACAAAATGAGTTTTTATTTTAAAAATATTACAACCCATAATTATATAAGTTTCACTAAATCATTTATCATTAATAGCAGCATATTTCCAGCATTTTATTATTTTTAACACATGCCATTACTAATCATTTCTCTTGGAATTTTATTCCTCTTTTTATTGATCATCGTTTTTAGACTTAATGCATTTATTGCTTTTATACTTGTATCTATTGCTATTGGGATAGGGCAGGGCATGGAACTAAATACAATTGTAACCTCCATCGAAAAAGGTATCGGTAATACCTTAGGCTTTTTAGTCATGATTTTAGGGCTTGGTGCTATGCTTGGAAAATTAGTGGCTGAAAGCGGAGCTGCCCAAAAAATAACCAATGGTCTTATTGCTTTCTTTGGTGTTAATAATACTAAAACAGCTGTAATGATTACCGGATTTGTAGTCGGAATTACAATGTTTTACTCTGTTGGTTTTGTGATCTTAGTTCCATTAGTTTTTACCGTTGCTTCCGCTACTGGCTTGTCTTTAATATCGATTGCTTTACCAATGTTGGCTGCACTTTCAGTAACCCATGGCTTTTTACCACCACATCCTGCACCTTCTGCCTTATCTATTATGTTTGAAGCTGATATTGGAAAAACCTTGCTTTATGGAATTGTGGTTGCCATTCCTTCAATTCTTATTTCAGGACCATTATTAACGCGTTTTATTCCAAAGGTTGAAGCAAAACCACTCAAAGAATTTATGGCTTCAAAAATATTTGAGGAATCCGATTTACCTAGTTTATCTAACAGTCTTCTTACTGCG
Organism: Flavobacteriaceae bacterium; assembly: GCA_018675855.1. Taxonomy (GTDB): domain Bacteria; phylum Bacteroidota; class Bacteroidia; order Flavobacteriales; family Flavobacteriaceae; genus MS024-2A. Next base: position 23,433 of record JABGXI010000085.1, read on the forward strand.
TTACTACCAGTGCTACTTATTGGGTTTTCAACGATTACTCTCAATTTTTTAACCCCTGGGAGTTCTATTTTTTCTTTAATTGAATTTCTTGGAAATCCTGTTATTGCTCTTTTACTTTCACTCTTAATAGGCATTTATACACTGGGATTATCAAGGGGTAATTCTATGGAGGAAGTCATGAAAATTTTTGGTACTGCGGCTTCTGGAATTACCATGGTTTTGTTAATTATTTCTGGGGCGGGTGCTTTAAAGCAAATTTTAATTGATAGTGGGGTAAGTCAGTATATTGGTAGTTTGTTAGAAACCACTTCTTTGTCCCCTTTAATTCTTGCCTGGTTAATAGCAACTTTAATTCGTTTTTCAGTGGGTTCTGCAACTGTTGCAGGTCTTACTACCGCAGGAATTGTTCTTCCCCTAGTTCAAAGCTCTGGCGTGAGTCCAGAACTTATGGTTTTGGCAATTGGATCTGGAAGTCTGATGCTTTCACATGTAAATGATAGTGGTTTTTGGCTGTTCAAAGAGTATTTTAACTTAAGTATTAAAGACACCTTATCAACATGGACGGTAATGGAAACTTCCATTGGCATAAGTGGATTGTTAGGAGTTTTAGTATTAGAAAATTTTATTTAAATGAGTGCACAATTAAGAGAAAAAATAGAGGCAATGGGCTTGGTTTTACCACCA
>JABGXI010000086.1:0-10026 GCA_018675855.1 Flavobacteriaceae bacterium
AATAAAGTTATTTTTAGTTTGTGCCCACTTTAATATAATATAAGGTCTTTTTAATTTGTGAAATGTAAAAAAACGTCTATTTAGAAAATCTGCTTCTTTTTTTAGTACCCCAATAACTACCTCGCATCCTGCTTTTTTTAATTTTTCAATTCCTTTTCCTGAAACAAGAGGGTTTGGGTCAGTAGATGCAATAACAACTCTTGGGATTTTATTTTTAATAATTAAATCTGAACAAGGTGGTGTTTTACCAAAATGATTACAAGGCTCTAATGAAACATAAAGAGTACTTTTAGAGAGAAATTCTTTATTTTGAACATTACATATAGCATTTGCTTCTGCATGGGGACTACCTGCTTTTTTGTGCCATCCTTCACCTATTATATTGCCCTCAAATACAATTACACTCCCAACTAAGGGATTGGGAAAAGTTTTTCCCAATCCCCTTTCTGCCAATTTAATACAGCGTTGCATGAAGAAATAATCATTTTTATTTTTCAAATCTTAGGATAAATATTTTTTTATTGTCAAGAAAATTAAAATAGACTGTAAATTTATAACAAAAATCAAAGAATGAAGATTCGACCAATAAACATTAAAGATAATCATGAATTATCCTTAGTGATTCGTTCTGTTTTAATTGAAATGGGTGTTCCTAAAACTGGGACGGCTTATGAAGACAAAGAGTTAGATGCTATGTATGAGGCTTATCTTGGCCTGAGAACTATATATTATGTTGTCATAGAGGGGAAAAAAATTTTAGGAGGCGCTGGAATTGCTCCTTTAAAAGAGGGTGACCCTTCAGTTTGTGAGCTTCAAAAAATGTATTTTTCACCTAAAGCACGTGGTAAGGGAATTGGCCAAAAAATGATTGATGCTTGTATTAATTTTGCAAAATCAAATGATTTTAAATTGTGTTACATTGAAACGATGCCTAACATGGAGGCTGCTCAAAAATTATATAAAAAGCTAGGGTTTAATTACATTGATCATCCTATGGGAAATACTGGTCATTGCTCATGTCCAATTTGGATGACAAAATCTTTAACATGACCTATATTGAAGGACGTGATTTATTTAGATCACAATTAAAAGTTTTTTTTGAGATTAATGAAATTGATTTTTATTATAAAATGATTTTAAAATTTTTTTTTAAAATCGAACCAACTACACTTGCTTTAGAACCTAAGACTCTTTTTTTACCAGCTAAAGTGAAGATTATTAAAGCCGTATTAAAACGTCTTTTAAACGAAGAACCTTTACAATATATTTTAGGTACCACCTCATTTAGATCTCTTGAACTTCAGGTAACACCTGCCGTTCTTATTCCACGTCCAGAAACTGAGGAATTGGTTGAATGGATTTTAGAAGATTATAAGTCAATTGAACAAAAGCATGTGGTTATTGATATAGGAACAGGTAGTGGATGTATAGCTATTTCTCTAGCAAAGGATCAACCTTTTTTTAATGTTTCAGCACTAGATATAAGTAGTAAAGCCCTCGAGATTGCAAAATCTAATGCTATTGAAAATAAGACTGTCATAAATTTTTTACAAGCCGATATTACTGTCTTAAGCTCCGAAATATTTCCTATTGACGTAATTGTTTCCAATCCTCCTTATATTCATCCAAGGGAGAAGAAGGAGATGAAAAATAATGTTCTTAATAATGAGCCACATATTGCTCTATTTGTTCCAGAGGAAGATCCTCTTCTATTCTACAGACGTATTTTAGAGTATGCTCAAAAAAACCTTCTTCCTGACGGGGTTGTTTATTTTGAAATCAATCCTTATTTTCTAACTGAAATGAAAAATCTTATCTTTTCAATAACAAATTATTCTATTGAAGAAAGAAAAGATAAATTTGGAAAAGTCCGCATGCTTCGTCTTCAAAGTCATTAATATGGAAAAAATCAAACAAAGAATTTTATTATTACAACAAACCTTACACACCCATAATCATAGATACTATGTTCTTGATAATCCTATTATTTCTGATTTTGAATTTGATCATTTGTTAAAAGAACTTCAAGTGTTAGAAGAGAAACATCCTCAATTTTTAGATAAAAACTCTCCAACACAAAGGGTAGGGGGAGGTATCACAAAATCTTTTAAAACAGAAGCTCATCGATATCCAATGTATTCTTTATCAAATACTTATTCCAAAGAAGAACTGTTGCAATGGGAAGATCGACTTAAAAAAGTTTTAGGAGAAGAGGTTGACCTTGAATATACTTGTGAGTTGAAATTTGACGGAGTATCAATTAGTTTAACATATGAACATGGAATTTTAGTTAAGGCCATTACAAGAGGTGATGGTGGTCAGGGTGATAATGTCACTACGAATGTAAAAACAATCAAGACAATTCCACTTAAATTACAAGCTGATTTTCCAGATTTTTTTGAAATCCGAGGAGAGATTATTTTACCTTGGGAAGGCTTCCGAAAAATGAATGAAAAACGATTTCAGCTTGGAGAAGAACTCTACAAAAATCCAAGAAATACAGCCTCTGGGAGTTTAAAATTGCAAGATAGTAGCTTAGTAGCTGCACGTCCACTTAAGTGTTTTTTATATTCATTAGTAGGAGAGAAATTACCCGTTGTTTCACAAATAGATGCTTTAGAAAAAGCACGGGAGTGGGGATTTAAAGTGCCTAATTCTGCTAAATGTGTTTCTTCTATTGATGCTGTTTTTGAGTTTATCACTTTTTGGGATGAAAAACGAAAAATACTTCCTTATGAAATTGATGGTATTGTAATTAAAGTAAATAGTCTTTTTTTACAAGAAGAACTTGGCTTTACCGCTAAGGCTCCACGCTGGGCAATTGCATACAAATATAAAGCAGAACAAGCATTTACTGTTTTAAAAGGAGTGCAATATCAAGTTGGAAGAACTGGTGCAATAACACCAGTTGCTCGACTTGAACCTGTAGTTATTTCTGGCTCTTTAGTTAAAAGAGCTTCTCTTCATAACGCAGATCAGATTAAAAAATTAGACCTTAGAATTGGAGACACTGTTTATGTGGAAAAAGGAGGAGAGATAATACCCAAAATAACTGGAGTAAATATCGCAAAACGAACTAAAGTAAATAGTCTCATAAAATTTTTGAAAGAATGTCCAGAATGCCACAGTAAATTAATTCGTGAGGATGGTGAAGCTCAACATTACTGTAAAAATGATCAACATTGTCCACCTCAACAAATCGGTAAAATTCAGCATTTTATAGGACGAAAGGCTATGGATATTGAGGGTTTGGGGAGTGAAACAGTTGGCTTATTGTTCAATGAGGGAATTATTCAAAATATTTTAGATTTATATAAACTAAAAAAAGAACAGATATTGCCTATGGAGAGAATGGCAGAGAAGTCTGTCTCAAATCTTCTGGAAGGTGTTTTAAAGTCAAAAGCAAAACCTTATCATAAAGTTCTTTTCGGTTTAGGTATAAGGTTTGTTGGAGAAACAGTTGCAAAAAGATTAAGTGAAGAGTTCATTTCTATTGAACGACTTTCATTAGCAACATTTGAGGAATTAACAAATACTGATGAAATTGGAGGTCGTATCGCTCAAAGTGTAATCGATTTTTTTTCTATTTCAGAAAATCAAATCTTAGTTAAATCTCTTAAAGATTTTGGCCTTCAAATGGAAACAGTTGAGTCTTCTAAAAATTTTCACATAGCTTTCACAGGAAAAAGATTTGTTGTATCTGGAGTTTTTACTAACTTCTCAAGAGAAGAGCTTAAAACTGAAATTCAATTATTGGGAGGTAAGATTGTAAGTTCTGTTTCCTCTAAAACAAATTATTTAATTGCAGGAGATGGTACGGGTCCATCTAAAAATGCAAAAGCATTAAAATTTGAAACTACTATTTTAGATGAGAAATCATATATTGCGTTAAAGGAATCATCTTAAAATGTTTTGTTTGCAACATTTTGTTTAAAAAACACATAAATCATTTATTTTTTATGTAAAAAACAAATGTTTAGTTAATTTCGAAAAATTAATAATGGTTAGAATATTATCTGATTTTGTTTTGAAATCACGTTTCAAAAAAAAATTAAAATCATTAACTTCTGTTCCGAAGTTGAATAGTAAAGAGATTAAGTCTATCGTAATTCTTGTTTCAGGAAATTATGAAGCCAAAGAACATTTGTTCATAGATTTTGCAAAAGCATTTAAAGTTCCAACACGAAATATTACCATTGTGGTTTTTAATAAAAACAAAATACCTTTAAAAGATAATTCATTAGGGCATCGTATTGATTGTTCAAAAGAAATGATAGATTTTTGGGGAAATTTTCCTAAAAAATTTAATGCTTTTTTTAAAAAAGAAGTCGACTTATTAATCAATTACTTTGATGATAACAGTATACTTCCTTCCTATGTAAGCGTATTTTGTAAAGCAAAATTAAGAGTAGGTTTTTCTTCAACTCAATTTGCTTTGAATGATTTAATTATAAACGTAAATCCGTTAGACACAGATTTATTTCTTTTTGAATCTTCAAAATATTTAAAATCTATTTTAAAGTAATCAAGATGAATTTAAAAGGCTTGGGAGTTGCTATGATAACTCCATTTAAAAATAATGGTTCAATAGATTTACAGGCTATTCCAGGGATCATAGAAAATTTCATTACTGGAAGGGTTGATTATATTGTTATTTTTGGTACTACTGCTGAGGTTGCTTGTTTGACTGATAGTGAAAAGAAAGCCGTAATACAAGCTGTTGTTGAAGCTAATCAAAATAAGATTCCTTTAGTAATAGGGATTGGAGGAAATAATACTGCCAAAGTACTGAATGAAATCCAGACTTCTGATTTGCATCATTTTCAGGCTATATTATCCGTATCGCCTTATTACAACAAACCTTCCCAAGAAGGGATATATCAACACTTTGGCCAACTAGCTAAAGCAAGTCCATTGCCAATTATTGTTTACAATGTTCCATCTAGAACTGGCAGTGATATTTCTCCAGAAACCTTTTTACGAATGACAAAAGATTTTGAAAATATCATTGCAATTAAAGATGCTTCGGGAAATATGCTCCAGGCACAGGAAATCTTAAGAATTTGTCCTCCAAATATTCAAGTTATTTCTGGGGATGATGCGCTTACCTTACCAATGCTTCTTGCGGGTGCTGTAGGAACTATTTCAGTTCTAGCGAATGCATTACCAATTCCTTTGCTAAGAATGTTTCATTATTTGGAGAATGGTGAATTCCAAAAGGCATATAATTTACATTATAGTTTACTAGAAATTGTGACCCTAATTTTTGAAGAAGGAAACCCTGTTGGAGTTAAAGCGCTCATGGCGTCTATGGATTTTTGTGGAAAAACAGTTCGACTTCCCCTAATTGAAGCTTCTAGTGATCTTCATGAACGCATTGAGATTACTTTAAAGACATCTGTTTACTCTAGTTGATTTTGTTTTTAAGATTTTAAAATTGTCTTTTGAATAAAAATTTAAATTCTCATTGTTATTTAGTACTTTTGCAAAATGCATTTTAAATCATTTTTTGTAACTACTATAATGTTGTTGTTGACGTTAATCTCGTGTAGTGATTATCAAAAACTTTTAAATAGTGATGACACCTCTAAAAAGTATAAACAAGCAGAAGTTTATTACAATAGCGGAGAATATAGAAAAGCAAATAGACTTTTTGAACAAATCATACCAAAGTTTAGAGGCAAACCACAGTCTCAGCGAATTATTTTCTTTTTTGCAGATTCTTATTTTCAAACAAAAAGATATTACTTAGCCGCTAATCAATATCAGAATTTTGTCAAATCATATCCAAAAAGTGATCGAATTCAAGAAGCTAACTTTAAAGCAGCAAAATCTTATTATTATTTATCCCCAAGGTTTAGTTTAGACCAAGAGGAAACATACACGGCAATTGAAAAACTTCAAGTATTTATTAATTTGTATCCTACTTCAGAATATTCAGTAGAAGCGAACCAACTGATTAGTGAATTACAAGAAAAATTAGAACAGAAGGATTTTGAAATTGCAAAACAATATTTCACCATAAGAGATTATAAAGCAGCTATTAAAGCTAGCGATAATTTTATTGCTAGTTTTCCAGGCACTAAATTCAGAGAAGAAGCCCTTTACACAAAGTTTAATTCCTCTTATCAAATTGCAATTAATAGTATTTTCTCTTTGAAAAAACAACGTCTTGTTGAATTACAACAACAATTTGACATTATTTTACGTTATTATCCTGAAACAGTTTTTTTAAATGATTTAGAAATCAAAATGATTAAAGTTAATTCAGAATTAGAAAAAGCACAACCGACTATTCCAAAAATTTCAAAATAAAAATATGACTAAGTATAGAGAATCTAAAGCGGCCATAAACTCAAAAACGTATGATCGTAACAAAATTGAGGCACCCACAGAAAATATTTATGAAGCCCTTGCAATTATAGCTAAGCGTTCCATGCAAATCAATTTGGACATAAAAAAAGAATTGCATGAAAAATTAGAAGAGTTTGCAACGCACAATGATAGTTTAGAGGAAATTTTCGAAAACAAAGAACAGATTGAAGTGTCTCGTTTTTATGAACGTTTACCAAAACCTCATGCAATGGCTGTTGAAGAGTGGTTAAATGAAAAAATATACCACCGTAACACAGAAGAATCTAACGACTAAGAATGAGCTCGCTAAGCGGTAAAAAGATTTTACTCGGAATTTCGGGAGGAATTGCTGCTTATAAGACTCCATTATTAGTCCGTGAATTAATAAAGTTCGGTGCTGAAGTTCGTGTTTTAATGACACCATTAGCTAAAGATTTTGTTACTCCACTCACATTATCAGCTCTTTCTAAAAACCCTGTACTTTCATCTTTTACCAATAATGAACTTGACAATCCTGTATGGAATAACCATGTGGAATTAGGTCTTTGGGCTGACCTCTATATTATTGCACCTGCAACGTCAAATACTCTTTCATCCATGGCACAAGGACGTTGTAATAATTTACTTTTAGCAACCTATCTTTCTGCAAAATGTCCTGTTTTTATTGCTCCTGCAATGGATTTGGATATGTATAAACATTCATCAAATCAGAAAAACATAAATCTTCTAGCGTCATATGGAAATAAAATATTGCCAGTAGGTGAAGGAGTTTTAGCAAGTGGTCTTGAAGGCAAGGGGCGGATGATGGAACCACATCAAATCGCAGAAAATATTATTTCTTATTTTAATCCATCATTACCCTTAAAAAACAAAAAGGTATTAATTACAACTGGACCCACTTATGAAGCTATTGATCCTGTGCGCTTTATCGGTAATCATTCTTCAGGTAAAATGGGATTTTCTCTAGCTAAAGAAGCTGCTAAATTAGGGGCTATAGTAACTTTAATTTCAGGCCCTACTGCTCAAATCATTTCTCATCCAAATATACTGATAGTAAAAGTGGTAAGTACGCTAGAAATGTTTGATGCTGTTAAGGAATATTATTTAAATACAGACATTGCTATTGCTGCCGCTGCTGTTGCAGACTATAAACCAGAGATACAAGTGCTTCATAAAATAAAAAAGAAAGCAGATCTTTTGACATTGAATCTTATTCCTACACAAGATATCCTAGCCTATATGGGAACACATAAAAAAAACCAATACCTTATTGGTTTTGCCCTAGAGACTAATAATGCTATTGAAAACGCTATAGAAAAGTTGAAAAATAAAAACTTAGATGGTGTTGTTTTAAATTCTCTTCAAGATGCAGGAGCTGGTTTTTCCGTATCCACTAATAAAATAACATATATTCATGCAAACCAAAGTATTAATGAGTTCCCCCTTCAATCAAAATCAGATTGTGCAAAAGTAATTTTCAAACAAATCTTATCTAATGATGCATAATTTTATTTTACTTATTTTTCTTAGTTCTTTTAATTTAATTAAATCACAAGAACTAAATGCTCAGGTAATTGTTAATTCTGACTTAGTAAATCAGACTAATCAACAGATTTTTAAAACTTTAGAGCGGTCTATAAATGAGTTAATAAATACACAGGTGTGGACCAATCAAGACTATTTGAATCAAGAAAAAATAATGTGTTCCTTTGTTTTTAATTTAACGGGTTACAGTAATGATCGGTTTGAGGCAACCCTTCAAGTACAATCTCAACGTCCTATTTTTGATTCAAATTATGATAGTCCGGTTTTGAATTTTTTAGATAATGACATTGTATTTTCATATCAAGAATTCCAACCCTTATTTTTTAACAGAACAAGTTTTGAATCTAATTTAATTTCACTAATAAGCTATTATGCCTATGTAATCATTGGTTTAGACGCAGATAGTTTTAAGCTAAATGGAGGATCACAGTATTATGAAAGTGCACTTCAAACTGTAAATTTAGCACAAACTTCTTCTAGAAAAGGTTGGAAGCCCTCTGATGGAACAAAGAATCGTTTTTGGCTTATTGACGCTCTACGTTCAAATAGCTTTAGAGAATATAGACAAGCACTCTACATCTATCATAGAAAAGGGTTAGATTTTATGACGGAGAGTCCAATTGAAGGTAAAAACCAAGTTATGTTTGCACTCAAACAGTTAGATCCTTTAAATCAAAGAAGACCCAATAATTTTTTGTTACAAATGTTTTTTGATTCAAAAGTAGAAGAAATAATCAATTTATTTGGAGAAGGTCCAAAAGTTAACTTTAAAGAAACAGAAGAGATTCTTAATAGATTAGCTCCTTTATTTGGCACAAGATGGAAACAAATTAAAGCCTAATTTCTATATATTAAAATTATATATTTAAACGAAAACAAAAACCTTGTTACGTAAGATAAAAATACAAAACTACGCCCTTATTGAGGACCTTGAAGTTTCTTTTGAAAATGGCATGAGTGCTATTACAGGGGAGACTGGCGCTGGTAAATCGATTCTTTTAGGTGGTTTATCACTTGTTTTGGGAAAACGGGCAGACCTTTCCAGTTTTCTTGATATTACCAAAAAGTGTATTGTCGAAGCTTCTTTTGATATTGAATTTTATGATTTAGAAACTTCCTTTGAAGGGTTAAATCTCGATTACGATAAACACACCATTTTACGTAGAGAAATTTTACCTCAAAGTAAATCAAGAGCTTTTATTAATGATACACCAGTTACTTTAGATATATTACAAAAAATCAGTCAAAAACTTCTTGATGTTCACTCTCAAAATGATACCTTAACTCTTTTAGAAAATAACTATCAATTTGAAATTTTAGATGCCCTAGGTTCATGTTCAAGTCAATTAAAATCTTACACGAATACTTTAACTGCCTATAAAAAAGTATTAAAAGAGTATTCTCATTGGACGGCTCTGAAAAACGAATCTCAAGATTCATTAGAACTTAAAAATTTTCTTTTTGATGAATTATCATCTTTTAATTTAAAAGAAGGAATGGAAGACAACTTAGAAAGTAAAATTTCTTCTCTTTCAAATATTGATTATATTCAGAATTCTTTTTCTAAGAGCATAGAGCTTCTAGGAGCTGAATCAACAGGAATTATTGATCGTATTCTAAGTGTTAGGGCTTTAATCAAAGGCATGTCTAAAATTGACTCTAAATATTCATTATTAAATGAACGTATTCATGACATATCAATCGAAACAGATGATCTTTTAAATGAATTAAAAATTCAATTGGATCAATTAGAAGCTAACCCACAGGAATTAGAAATACTTCAAGCCCAATTAGATCAAGTAAACACTATGCTTCAAAAACATAAAGTAACATCTGTATTACACTTAATCAATGTAAAAAATAAGTTAGAGAATGAATTACAGGAAACTTTAGATATTGACAGTAAATTAAAAGTTCTTATAATTGATAAAAACAATTATAAGGAACGTTTAGAAAAACTTGCTCATTCCATTTCTATTAACCGTAAAAAAGCTATTAAAGTTTTAGAAATCGAGCTTAGAGAATTAGTAGGAAAAATGGGAATGCCTGAAGCAACTTTTAATATTCAATTAAATCCAGCTCCTGAATTTTTATCAAATGGAAAGGACCATATCTTATTTCAGTTTA
>JABGXI010000087.1:0-5342 GCA_018675855.1 Flavobacteriaceae bacterium
AAAAAACCTGTATTAGCGTGCCTTTTGTATAAACTCCTAAAAATCACGTTTAAGGCTACTCCACTGTTCAAGGATCTGCTCAAGGCAGCTTGCTTTAGCAACAGAAACTCGCCTTTCTGAATTAAAAGCTCGTTGAGTTTATCAAAAAAATACTAATACAGGTAGTGTTATAATTTTATTAAAACTTAATATGCCGCCATATGGACCTCAATCATATCAATGAGTTCTTTTACCTTCTCTTTCGATTCATCTTTGATAGAACTTGTATTTCCTTTTGATTGTTCAGATTGAGCTGCAAATTGAAGGGCACACATAGCAAGGACATCTTGCTTATCTCTAACAGCATAATTCTTTTCAAGTTGTTGTATGGTAGTTTCAATTTTTTTTGCAGAGGCTCTTAGGGAGGCTTCCTGTTCAGGAGCAACCGAAAGAGGATAAACCCTATTTGCGATTGTTATCTTTATTTTTAATAAATCACTCATAATTCTCAATTCATTTCTGAAACTTGTTGAATGCAAAAATCAACTTCTTTTATTAAACTATTTATCTTACTTTTTGTTTCTTGATTTCCTTCATTACTGCCAAGTAAATTATTTGCAATTTTCAATGACTTGTTTTCACTCTCAAGAATAACATATTTTTGATTAATCTCTTTAAATTTAAATTCTAAAATATCGTTTTGTTCCTTAAGTTTAATTAAATCTAAGTGATTTCCTTTTAGTTTATTGAGTAGCCCAATAATTTTTTCTTCTAAAATTATAATCTCTGATTTATTTTCTTGCATTTTTATTAATATAATAATTCACCTAAACAAAGTTATTCAATCTTTTTGAATTCAAACAAGAAGCTAACATCGTTTTAAATAATTTAATAAACCTACTCATTATACTTTTTTTATTTAATTAAAATAGCTTGTAAATATTTGATTTTTTATATTGCATATCAATCATCATAATCTTTAAAGAGTTATTTCCTTTGATTTTAAAACGTTTTTTAATTATCCTGTTAATTTCTAAAATATTAGTAAGTCAGGAAAAAAATAATTTTGTTGTCCCTCTTGACATCCCGCTTAGACTTTCAGGAACTTTTGGAGAATTAAGGGGTAATCATTTTCATGCTGGAATTGATATTAGAACTCAAGGTCGTGAGGGTTTTAAAATAGGAAGCGTTAAGTCTGGCAAAATAAATCGTATTCGTGTAAGCACCAGTGGCTATGGAAAAGCGCTTTACATAGAGCATCTTGATGGTACTACTTCTGTTTATGGACATCTTAAAAAATTTTCGCCTAGAATAGAGGCTTATGTTAAAGAGCAACAATACCTTAAAGAATCGTATACAATTCAAATTTTTCCAAAAGGGAATAAATTAAATATTGATCAAGGTGAAATAATTGGGTATTCAGGAAATACAGGTGGATCTAATGGACCTCATCTTCATTTTGAAATGCGAAACTCTAAAGATCAAAGCCCAATTAATCCAATGTTGTTTCCTTTTGAAATTGAAGATACACAGCGACCTCAAATTAAAAATTTCTATTTATTTACATCAAATGAAAATGACTACATAAAAAAAGAATATTCTCTTATTCGTAAAAACGATAGTGTTTATACAACTCCAACCATTAACACCGAGGGTTCTATTCATGTTGGATTACGCCTATTTGATAGACAAGATTTTTCTTTCAATAAAAACGGAATTTACAAAGCATCCATTCTTTTAAATGGTAAAGAAGAATTTTCTTTTATCATGGATACAATATCATTTAGTGATTCAGATAAAATTAATTTAATGATTGATTATGAAACACTCAAAAAAGATAAAAGAAGAATTCAACGCTTTGCTGCTTTAGAAAATTCTAGTTTTAGCTTTGTTGATTCTAAAAAACAGAATGGAGAATTAAATATTAAACCCAACAACTCATATCAACTAACGCTGGAAATAAGTGATTTTAAGGGGAACACAAGTTATGTAGAGACTTATATATTAGGTATATCAAAACTTCTATTACCTAAAAAAAAATCCATAAGCTTAATGAATCCTATTATGGACTACTCCTATGAATTTAAGTCAAGTAGTGTTTATTTTCCAAAAGAAGCTTTTTACAAAGAAGTATCAGTTTATTCAGAACAAGTTGGAGATACCCTTAAGGTTGGTAAAGATATTATACCTCTCAAAAAGTCATTTGAAGTAAGTTTTAGTATACCTAAATTAGACAGTTTGAAAAGTGCTCAGTCTTTTATTGGTAAATTAGACTCAAAAGGAAAATTTCGATTTTTAAGTAATAAAGTTAAAAATGGAGTTTTGGAAGGATCTTCGAAAACACTTGGAAGCTTTATGATTCTTAGAGATAGTATAGCCCCTGAAATTGTACCCATTAATTTCAAAAACAAGCAATGGCTCTCAAATTATAATTTTCTTAAACTTAAAATTGATGATGATTTTACAGGAATAAAATCATATCGAGGTGAACTAGACGGTGAATGGATTCTATTGGAATACGAACCTAAAAATAAAACATTAATCTATGATCTTAACGACCTTGCTTCTGATAAAGCATTACACGAATTAACGATTGAAGCCGAAGATCTTGTTGGAAATAAGACTGAGTATTCTATTGAGTTTTACAGAAAAAAATAAAATATTTATTAGATATAATTAATTTTTAAACTCTTTAAAAACCTTAATCAGATAATCTATTTCTTTTTTGGAATTATAAATGGAGAATGAAAATCGCAGAGAGGGCCAATCATTTATGGGTACTCGTTGAATGGCATTTAAAACATGTGAGCCTGATCCACTTCCTGACTGACATGCACTTCCCTTAGAACAGGCAATTCCCTTTAAATCAAGGTGAAAATCTAATAATGATGATTTTTCTTTAGAAATAGGAAAAGATACATTTACAAGTGTAAAAGTACTTCCGTTATCTGAACCTGAAAGTCCATTAAAAACTATATTTGGAAAAACCTTACTTAATTCTTTAATAAAATATTTTTTTAATCCTAATATCTCTTTTTTTTCAAAGGATAGATTAGCATAAGCAATTTCTAGCGCTTTACACATTCCAACAATATTGTGAACTGATTCTGTTCCAGCACGAAGTCCTCTTTCTTGTGATCCTCCGTGAATAAAAGGTTGAAGTCCAGAATTTTTACGTACAAAAGAAAATCCAACTCCTTTCGGTCCATGGAATTTATGAGCAGCTGCAGATAAAAAATCAACCGGAAGTTCTTTCATATCAAACTCATAATGCCCAACTCCTTGAACAGCATCGGTGTGAAATAAAGCGTTATTGGAGTGGCATAATTCTCCTACTTTTTTTAAATCCAATATATTTCCTATTTCATTGTTAACATGCATTAAGGAAACTAATTTTTTAGAAGTATCTTTTTGTAATAAGGAAACAAGATTATTTAAATCTATAGAACCATCATCTAAAAGATTTACATATAAAACTTCAATACCGTGTAATAGTTTCAAAGAATCTAAAGCATGAAGGATGGCATGATGTTCAATAGAAGAAGAAATGATAGTCTTAATTCCTAAATCTTTCACTGCACAATGCAATATCATATTATCAGACTCTGTTCCTCCGGAAGTAAAGATGATTTCTTGAGGAGCTGCATTTAATGCGTTAGCTATTCCTTTTCTAGCAGTTTCAAGATTTGTTTTAGCTGTTCTTCCATAAGCATGAACTGAAGATGGATTCCCAAAACAATTATCCATAACAGAAGAAATTACTTGAATTACTTCTGCTCTAATAGGAGTGGTTGCTGCGTTATCAAAATATACATTCATTTTAATAGTCTTAAAAGATTATTATTTTTCGAAACCCTTGAGTGTTTTTGTTATAATTTCAACACACTCATAAAGTTGGTCTTCAGAAATAACCAAAGGAGGAGCAAAACGGATAATATTTCCGTGAGTTGGCTTAGCCAACAAACCATTCTCTTTCAATTTTATGCAAATATTCCAAGCAGTTTCACTTGTTTCAATATCATTAATAACAATTGCATTTAGTAAACCTTTACCACGAACTTTTGATACAATAGTACTTGTTTTGATATACTCTTGCATAGCAGTTCTAAAAAGTTCTCCCAAATAACGAGCATTTTGAGTTAATTTTTCATCACGAATAACTTCTAGGGCTTCCATAGCTACACTACACGCCATTGGATTTCCTCCAAAAGTACTTCCGTGTTGTCCTGGCTGGATAACATCCATAATAGAACTGTCACATAAAACAGCTGAAACTGGATAAGTACCACCGCTAATTGCTTTACCTAATATCAATATATCTGGTCGTGTGTATGAATTTTCTTGACGTTCACAATTACCAGCACATGAACAATTTCCACAGACAGCCAATAAAGAACCTGTTCGACCAATTCCTGTTTGTATTTCATCTGCTATAAGAAGTACATTATATTCAGAACATAATGAACGTGCTTTACTAATAAAATTTTCATCTGGAGTATATACACCAGCCTCACCTTGAATTGGTTCAACCAGAAATCCGGCGATATTTGGGTGCGTTTCTAAAATAGCCTCTAGAGCTTCTAAATCATCATAAGGAATCGTAATAAATCCAGAAGTATGTGGACCAAAATTAATTTTGGACTCTGAATCACTTGAAAAAGAAATAATAGTTGAAGTACGTCCGTGAAAATTCTGAGAACAAACAATAATTTCAGCTTTATTGGAAGGAATATTTTTAACAGTATACCCCCACTTACGTGTTATTTTTATTGAAGCTTCAACAGCTTCAGCTCCAGTATTAGATGGAAGTAATCTTTCAAAATCAAAGTATTTAGTAACATATTCCATGTACTTTCCCAACTTATTATTGTGAAAAGCACGAGAAGTTAACGTTAAAACTTGAGCTTGTTTTTGTAATGCATTTACTATTCTAGGATGACAATGTCCTTGATTGACTGCAGAATATGCAGAAAGAAAATCAAAGTATTTTTTTCCTTCCACATCCCATAAATAGACACCTTCACCACGTTCTAAGACTACAGGTAATGGGTGATAATCATGCGCACCACGACTATGCTCAAGCTGTATATAATAATTAGCATTTATGATTGTTTCCATCTAAAATTAACTTAGTTACACTTCTCAAGTGACTTATGATTTAAACTATTCAAAAGTAATCAATATCTATTCCAAAAACCTAGCACAAATAACGATTTATTTTATTAAGCCCGTTACATTTGTAAAATGTCAAGAAAAAAAATTGATCGGATTGAAACAGGATTAAAAGTACATGACATCAATGCAAAAGGCATGGGTGTTGCAAAAAATGAGGAAGGTGCCGTTTTCTTTATAAAAAACGTAAT
>JABGXI010000088.1:0-14537 GCA_018675855.1 Flavobacteriaceae bacterium
AGCGAATTATTCGATCGCCTAATTGATAGCCTGTTTCTACAATATCTATAATTTTACCTACATCGGCATCTGTAGGTGATGGAATTTGAGTAATTGCTTCATGAATTTCAGCATCAAAAGCATCTCCTATTTTTGCTTCCGTGACTTTAAGACCGTTAGCCTTAAGTATTTCTTGAAATTTATTTGAAATAAGATTAAATCCATCAATATCTATAACTTTTTTGTCTATTTCAAATTGTTTTTGAGCCCTATTGAAGTCATCTAAAACAGGAATCATAGCAGAAAGCACTTCTTTGCTGGCTGTTTTGAATAACTCAATTCGTTCTTTTGCAGTTCGCTTTTTAAAATTTTCAAATTCTGCGAAAAGACGCAGGTGTTTATCTTTTTCTTGTTCAAAAGCTAAATTTGCTTCTCCTAATTGCTTAACTAATTTATGTTCTGCCTTAACTGATTTTGTCCTTGGTTTTTTAGATGATGATTTTTTAGTAGTCGCTTTCACTTCCTTTTTAGCCATTTAAATTTATTTTAGATATTTTTCATAGTACAAAATTACTGCCATACTTTAAAAATGCCAAAATGTCACACCACTTATTTCTTGAACAATTCTTTAAATGCAGTATTAATTTCGGGATATTTAAAGGAAAAGCCTTGACCTTCTATTTTCTCTGAACTAACCCAATGACTATCTAATAACAAGCTGCTCATTTCCCCAACCATAGGCTTAATAATAAATTTTGGGAGTGGAGGAAGAATGTGTGGGCGATTTATTGCTTTTGCAAGTGCAGTAATAAAATGCGTTTGTGAAACAGGATTGGGCGCAACAGCATTATAAACACCTTCCAATTTAGTGGTTACTAAAAAAAGAATCATTCCAACTAAGTCTTTAATATGAATCCATGACTGACCCTGTGATCCTTTTCCAAAGGCAGCACCCAATCCAAATAAGATTGGTATTTTCATGGCGGCCACTACCCCTCCATTAGGGGCAATAACAAGTCCTATTCTTAAAGTAGTCACTTTAATATTCATTGAATTGAATACAGCTGATGCTGACTCCCAGTCAATTACAACTCTTTCAAGAAAGGAATTAGGAGAAACCTCTGTTTCTTCAGTTACAATATTGTTAAAATCATTTGAATATATTCCTATAGCTGAAGCACCTATAATTTGTTTTATTTGGTGTTTACCCTTAGTCTTTTTTATACCATTTTCCAGTAATCTAGTCGAATTAACTCTACTGGCTAATATTATTTTCTTGTAAGCAGCTGTCCATCGTCTGGAAATAGTTGCTCCTGCTAAATGAATAATCACATCAACCCCTTCAAAGCAAGAAGAGTCAATTTCTTGTAAAGAGGGGTTCCAATAAAAACCATGGGCACCAATTATTTTTTTTATTTTTGATTTATGCGTAGTCAAATAATGGATAATCATCCCTTGTTCAAGAGCCATTTTGACTAATTTATTTCCCACTAAACCAGTAGCTCCGGTAATGAGTAACTTCATTTTTATTTTTTTTCAAAAGTAAGGAATTAAACCTTTATTGCTCTTAACATTTCTCGTTTTCCGGGTGGTCCAGGAAGTCTTGAAACCTCAAAACCAATAGTTTCCAAATCTCTACGAACACTTCCTTTTGCACAGTAACTTACCCATATGCCGTTGGGAGCAATCAAATCATTACATTTTTTCATGCAGTTATAGGTCCATAATTCAGGTTGTGCATGTGAACCAAAAGCATCATAAAAAATAACATCATAAACATGATCAATTGAAAAATCTTCAAATTTAATTACCTTTTTAAGTAGCTTAAAATTTTGACTGACTTCATGTATTTTATCCCAAGGTAAATTGCTGAACTTCTTAAATGAAAGAATGGGTAAATTCTCAAAATAAGATTCATAATTAAGTGTTTCTAGTTCATCTGAAGTCAGTGGATAAGCTTCTAAAGTTGTGAGTTCCAAATCCTTTTGTTTGTTTTCAGAATACTGCATCGTGAGGTATGACATTAATCCGGTTCCATAACCCAATTCTAATATGCGACATGCTTTATTAGGATTATTAGAGATCCAATACTCAAGTCCCTGTTTAAGATAAATATACTTAGATTCAACTACTGCTCCATGTCTAGAGTGATAAGATTCCTTCAGTTCTTTAATATATAATGTTGAAGATCCGTCGTCTGTTTTAATATGCTGCTTTGGAGACTTAATGATAAATATTATATTAAATAGCTTAGGATTATTAAAATTAAGAAAAGATCGTTCAAATAATAAAGATTTGATAAAGCATTTAAAAAAAAAAAAACTTGTTATAATTTTTTATTCAAAAAGATTAAATTTACTTACAAAAATTATGCGGAAATAATGAAAATAACAAAAGTTGAGAGCTCAAAGATAAAGAATGTAAATTTTGAAATTTTAGAATTTGGAAAAACATTTACTGATCATATGTTTGTTTGTCATTTTCGTAATGGAAAATGGGAAACCCCCGAAATAAAACCCTACCAAGCTTTGACACTTGAGCCATCTGCAAGTGTATTTCATTATGGTCAAGCTGTTTTTGAAGGGATGAAAGCCTTTAAAGACTCTCAAAATAAGATTTGGTTGTTTAGACCTGAAGAAAATTTCAAAAGAATAAATCTTTCCTCAAAGCGTCTTCAAATTCCTGAATTTCCAGAGGTTCATTTTTTTAAAGGATTAGAAAAATTATTGGTTTTAGATGAGGAATGGATAAAACCTGGGGAAGGAAACTCTTTATATATACGTCCATTTGTGTTTGCAAGCCAACCAAGTGTTCAGGCATCTGCAGCAGGAGAATATATTTTTATGATTATTTGTGCACCTGTTAAGGCTTATTACTCTGGAGGTGAAATTAGTGTTTTAATTGAAGAAGAATATAGTCGTGCAGCAGGAGGGGGTGTCGGATTTGCTAAAGCAGCTGGGAATTATGCCGCTCAGTTCTATCCAACCTCAGAAGCTCTTAAAAAAGGATTTCAACAAATCATTTGGACAGATGCCAATAATCATGAATATCTTGAAGAAGCTGGAACCATGAATATATTTTTTAAAATTAATGGCATTCTAGTTACTTCACCCACAAATGACAAAATTCTAGATGGGATTACACGTAAAAGTATTATTGAAATAGCAAAAAAAGAAGGAATAATAGTTGAAGAACGCCCTATTAAAGTGAGTGAAATTAAAGAAGCACATGAGTCAGGAGCATTAGAAGAGGTTTTTGGAACTGGGACTGCAGTAGTTGTTTTACCAATAAATAGTTTTTCTCATCAAGAAAAAACTTTTAAACTACCCAAAGAAACTACATTGGCAAATAATTTAAAGGAAATATTAATGGGCATTCAATACAAAACCTTAGATGATCCATTTCAGTGGACACGCTCTATTATCTAATCCTTTTTAAGAATTTTTTTTAAGTCAGGTTTAAAATAATTTGGTCCTTTCATGACCTTACCGTCTTTTCTGTAAATAGGCTTCCCATCTGCACCAAGTTTACTCATATTGCTTCGCTGTATTTCATCGAAAATAGATTCTATTTTATCTTGAAATCCGTGTGCGATTATTGTACCACATAATATGTATAACATGTCTCCTAAGGCATCACCTATTTCAATCAAATCTTCATCTTGCACAGCCTGAAGGTACTCCTCATTTTCTTCCTTCATCAAATTAAAACGTAATTCAGAAATATTTTTAAGAAGATCGGCTTTGGGAGTGTGCTCTATTCCCAAGCCGAATGATTCATGGAATTTAGTTACTGCTTCAATGGGCTTTTTAATCATTTTTAATTATGTGAGTTAATGGTTTATTTATTTCTAAATTAGACAAAATTTAATAAATGTTTTCATTTAGTCAACTAGCTTTTGGACTCTGTTTCTTTATTGTGTTTATATGTATTATTATTTATTCATATAAAACTGATAAAAAAAAACAACCTGCCTATTTTAAAGGAAGTTATAAAATTTTACTTGGATTTTTAGTAGCCTTTAGTCTTTTATTACTCATTAAATATATGACACAGAAATGAAAGCCTTCCTTTATGTTTTTATAGGAGGTGGACTTGGGAGTTTATTCCGTTTTCTTTCGAGCAAATTAATCTCGGTTCCAAAAGGGATGTTCCCATGGCCCACTCTATTGGTCAATTATTTAGGATGTCTTTTGATTGGATTTTTAATGGCATGGGTTTTAAAAAACAATCTCTCACGTTCAGATTTTTATATATTTTCAGTTATTGGTTTCTGCGGAGGTCTTACCACTTTTTCAGCCTTTAGCCATGAAGGCTTGGACTTTTTAAAATCAGGGGATTATTGGACTTTTATGTCCTATACCTTGTTAAGCCTAATTGGAGGCCTTTTTTTAGTGGCTCTTGGATATTACCTTTTTAGATTAGGAGATTCATAAGTGATTCCCTTTTTTGATAATTTCATAAATTATATATTATTATTTTATGATGCCCCTATTTTTTAGGGGGTAAATTTTAAATATATACAAAAGTTAATACATAGACCCCTTTTTTTAATGGGCCAAATATTATATTATTTTATTTTTGGCTTAAATCTTAAATTATTTTATATGAAAAATTTTAAAACTTTATTTATTCTTAGTATTTCGCTTGTTATGTTCAATAATCTATTATTAGCGCAAGAAAAAGAAGAACCTGCAGAAGAATCAACATTCAATTTCAGCGGAACTGTAGATACTTATTTTAGAACAAGCTTTTCCGAAGATCCTGTAGCACCCGGAACATCTTTTGCTAACCTTAATGGTTTCGCCTTAGGAATGGCAAACTTTATTGTTTCTTATGAAGGCGAAAAATCAGGATTTGTTGCAGATGTTGTTTTTGGTCCTAGAGGTTCAGACGCTGTATTTGGTTTTTCAGGAAGTTCTTCAGAACTAGTAAATCAATTGTATGCATATTACAATATTGCTGAAGGTGTGAAGATTACGTTAGGTAATTTCAATACCTTTTTAGGATATGAAGTTATATCGCCAGCAGCGAACTTTAACTATTCCACTTCTTATATGTTTTCATACGGTCCTTTTTCTCACACTGGGGTAAAAGCAGACTTTACATTATCTGATGACATATCATTAATGTTAGGAATTTTTAACCAAACAGACCAGACAGAAGCAAATTATGATCGCTACACTGCTTTCGGTGCACAGCTTGGTCTTTATGGTCAATACATAAATTTATTGACCGGTGAAGATTACTTCCAAATTGATTACACGGGTGGATTTGATTTATCTGATAGTTTTTTCTTAGGAATTAATGCTACTTCGGCTACTCTTGGGGGTGATACTGGTTTTGCTGGAGTTGCTCTATATCCACAAATTACTACATCAGATTCATTCGTTATTGGTCTTAGAGGTGAATTCTTCTCAGAAACAGACGGTTTTGGTGCATTAGTAAGTGATGGTGATGCAGATAATTTTTCATTAACATTAACAGGTAGCTACACTGCGGGAAACTTTACTTTCAAGCCTGAGTTTAGAATTGACTCTGCTTCCTCAGAAATCTTTGCGATATCACCATCAGAAACAGCTGACAGCCTTGCTTCATTTGTAGTTGCTGCTATATATGCTTTTTAATAGTTTAATGTTATATACAAAAAGCAATTTAAACAATCTTAAAATAAAATCTTATGAAAAAAATTGAAGCAATTATTAGAAAATCAAAATTTGATCAAGTAAAAGAAGCACTTCACAATGTGGAGGTAAATTTCTTTAGCTACTGGGATGTAACTGGAGTGGGAAATGAAAAAGAAGGTCACGTATACCGAGGAATTAGTTACAGCACCTCAGAAATACAAAGACGATACCTTTCAATTATCGTAAATGATGATTTTGTAAAACCTACTATTGATGCTATTTTAAAGTCAGCAGCTACAGATTCAGTAGGTGATGGAAAAATATTTATCCTTCCGGTAGACGAAGCTTACAGAATTCGTACTGGAGAAAAAGGAAATAACTCTTTAAACTAAACTTAAACAACTAAAAACTATTATATGGAAAGTACTGCACTTTTTACCGCTAACAACGTATGGATGATGATCTGTACAGCTCTTGTCTTTTTTATGCATCTTGGTTTTTCCTTCCTAGAGATAGGATTGACACGCCAGAAAAATGCTGTAAATATTTTATTTAAAAATTTTTTCGTTATCTCTGCTGGCCTTCTCCTATACTGCCTGGGAGGCTTCAACCTAATGTATCCAGGCTTTGAAGATGGATCTCTTGGAATTCTAAAGTTTGCTGGATTTGGTATAGCTCCTCCAGAAGGAGGAATGACTGCTGAATATGCAAGTGGAGGATACACTTGGTGGACTGACTTTTTATTCCAAGGCATGTTCGCAGCCACTGCTGCCACAATTGTATCAGGCGCTGTTGCTGAACGGATCAAATTAAAAGGTTTTATGTTATTCTCAATTATTTATGTTGGATTAATTTATCCAATTATTGGTTCATGGAAATGGGGTGGTGGATTTTTAGACTCCTGGGGATTTTATGACTTTGCGGGATCAACTCTTGTTCACTCTGTAGGAGGATGGGCAGCTTTAATGGCGATTTACATGTTAGGTGCTCGAATTGGGAAATTTAGAAAAAATGGAATTGCAAATGCAATTCCAGGACATAATATTCCATTAGCCTCTGCAGGAGTTCTAATTCTTTGGTTAGGATGGTTTGGATTTAATGGTGGATCTGTGCTTTCTGCTGATCCAGAACTCACTTCTTTAACTCTAGTAACCACTTGTTTGGCCGCTGCTGCTGGTGGAGTTTCAGCAGCAATTTTTTCTAATTTAATGTATAAAAATTTTGACCTAACAATGTTTATGAATGGTGTTTTGGGAGGGCTCGTAGGGATTACAGCTGGCGCAGATCAAATGAGTCCTACCGATGCCATTCTTATTGGACTTGTTGCTGGAATACTTATTGTTCTTGCCGTATCGTTGATTGATAAATTAAAATTAGATGATCCAGTTGGTGCCGTCGCTGTTCACTTAGTGTGTGGAATATGGGGAACTTTAGCAGTTGGTATTTTTGGTGCCATGGCTGGATTTGACCAATTTATAATTCAATTAGCTGGTGTTGGAATTGTAGGTGCATTTTCTGTTATAAGTGCCACTTTAATTTTATTTATTGTTAAAAAGACTACCGGTCTTCGCGTTGAAGCAGAGGAAGAACTTAAAGGATTAGATTTGTCTGAACACGGAATGGACGCCTATGCTGACTTCAGATTAAATCAACATTAAAAATAGATACACTTTGATTACTTTTGCTTGGTTCTAATGAATTATGTGAATTAAATTAGTTAGTTAACCATAAATCAATTCATATCATAAATCAAGCAAAATGATCATTGTAAAACAGTTAATAAGAATATTTTTTTAAAACGCTTAAAAACCTCTCAATAAAACAGGAGGTTTTTTTTTGTTTATCTTCATGAAAAAAAATAGCATGAAACAATACTATTTATTTGTATTTTTTTCAATTCTCTTTGCAGGTACTATTAAATCTCAATCTAATAAGACAGCAGAAGGGCCTTTTTCTCAACTAATAATTCGAGGAGCAATACTTATAAATGGTAATGGAGCCCCTCCAATTGGACCGGTTGATATAACCGTTGAAAATGATAGAATTACAGCTATTACTGTTGTAGGATATCCAGGAGTTGCAATTCAAGAATCAAGAAGACCTTTCCTCAATAATGAAGGTAAAGAAATTGATGCTACAGGCATGTACATTCTGCCTGGATTTATAGACATGCATGGTCATATCGGTGGAGATTCCCAAGGCGCTGACTGGGATTATGTATTTAAACTATGGTTAGCACATGGGATCACTACCATCAGAGAACCTAGCGGAAGGGGTTTAGCCTATGCATTAGACCTAAAACAAAGAAGCATTAAAAATGAAATTATTGCCCCTAGAATTTTAGCCTATACTGGATTTGGTCAGGGGAGTAAAAAATCGATTAGTACTGAAGCGCAAGCAAGAGAATGGGTACGTCAAAATGCAAAAAATGGAGCTGATGGTATTAAATTTTTTGGAGCAGAACCAAAAATAATGAAAGCAGCTTTGGATGAAAACAAAAAGCTTGGACTTCGTTCCGCATGTCATCACGCACAATTAAGTGTGGCACGTTGGAATGCTTTACATTCTGCAAGAGCTGGGTTAACTTCTATGGAGCACTGGTACGGACTCCCTGAGGCACTTTTTGAAGACAGGACTGTTCAAAACTATCCTTTAGATTACAATTATCAAAATGAACAAGATCGGTTTGGTG
The DNA here is from genome assembly GCA_018675855.1 of Flavobacteriaceae bacterium. Classification (GTDB taxonomy): domain Bacteria; phylum Bacteroidota; class Bacteroidia; order Flavobacteriales; family Flavobacteriaceae; genus MS024-2A. The sequence goes on from JABGXI010000088.1 coordinate 8,299, forward strand.
AAGCTGGAAAGCTTTGGAAACAAGCAGCAGTTCCCTATTCAGACCATTGGAATAATGTAATGTCAGAATTAATAGACTTAGACTTTACAATGGTTCCTACCTTTAATATATATGAAGCCAGTCGTGACCTTCACCGCGCAAGAAGAGCTGAATGGCATGAAGATTATACCCTGCCATCATTGTGGCGATTTTTCCAACCAAGTAAAATATCACATGGATCTTATTGGCATTTTTGGGGTACAGAAGAAGAAGTAGCATGGAAAGAAAACTTTAATCTTTGGATGACCTTCATTAATGAATATAAAAATCGAGGAGGACGAATTGCTGCTGGATCTGACTCTGGATTCATCTTTCAGCTTTATGGTTTTGCCTACATACGTGAGTTAGAGATGTTACGTGAAGCTGGCTTTCATCCCCTTGAAGTGATTCGCTCTGCAACGCTCAATGGTGCTGAAGCATTAGGCCTTGCAGATCATATAGGATCTATAGAAATTGGCAAAAGTGCAGATTTTGTTATTATTGAAGAAAACCCTCTTAAAAACTTAAAAGTACTCTATGGTACGGGTGCCATTAAACTTACGGAAGAAAATAAGGTGGTCCGTGTTGGTGGAGTAAAACACACTATAAGACAAGGGGTTGTTTATGATGCCAAACAATTACTAAGAGAAGTTAAAGCAATGGTTGAAATAGCTAAGAAAAAAGAAGACTTTAAAATTACTCAACCAGGAAACTAAATACGCATGCGACAAAACATTAAACGCTTGATCTTATTGATGCACTGCCCTGATCAAAAAGGAATTATTGCCGCAGTAACTAACTTTATAAACTCACGTAATGGAAATATTACATACATTGATCAATATGTAGATAGACTTGATGGTGCTTTTTTTATGCGTGTAGCCTTAGAATCTATGAATGATTCTATTGATCTTTATACATTTAAAAGTGATTTTATAAAAGAATTCTCATCTTCGTTAGACCTTAAATGTGATTTTTATCAAGAAGATAAATTACCAAAACTAGGAGTCTTTGTTTCTAAGTATGATCATTGTCTATATGATATACTAACACAGCAACGTTCAGGAAAATTAAAGTGTGAAATTCCTTTCATCCTAAGTAATCACAATGATTTAGAATATATCGCAACTCAATTTGATATTCCTTTTTACCACGTACCTATTACAAAAAAAACAAAAAAAGAAGCTGAAATAGAGCAGCTACGTATCTTAACAAAGCACAAAATAGACTGTATTGTTCTGGCGAGATATATGCAAATAATTTCTAAAAATTTAATTGATGTATATCCCTCTAAAATCATAAACATTCACCACTCTTTTTTACCAGCTTTTCCAGGTGCAAAACCTTATCACTCTGCTTTTGAGAGGGGTGTTAAAATCATTGGCGCAACTAGCCACTATGTTACAGAAACTTTAGATTCTGGCCCAATTATAGAACAAGATATTGCTAGGGTTTCGCATGAACATGAAGTGCTTGATCTAATAAATAGAGGGCAAGATTTAGAGCGTATAGTTTTATTAAGAGGACTCAAATTACATTGTGATCGGAAAATTATGGTTTACAATAATAAAACAGTTGTTTTTACCTAATCTTTTAAGAAAAAATTAAGCAAATTATCATTAAATAAATCAGATTGATCAATATTCACCACATGTCCTGAACCTGGTAATATTATCATGGTAGCATTTTGATGAATCTTAATGATTTTTTTAACAAATGGTAAAAACATATAATCTTGGATTCCCATAATATATAAGGTTGGAGGATTTAACTGCTTAGCTCTTATTTTCGCTAATACAGGTAAAATAGTTGCGGTTAATTTATACCATCTTCCAAATTCTGCATGGGATATTTTTTTTGCTTCCTTAATGAAAAGGGCTCTTGATTTTCTGTGTGCTTTGTAAGGCATAATTACATATGCAAAAAAGGTATAAATCCAAATAAAGGGCAAAACACTTTGAGTAAGTTTACCCATAAACATTAAAAAACGAGATTGAAGGTTTAAATTCAAAATCGCACCGCCAAGACCAATTTTCTCTACCCTATTACTATGCAATTGAATCATTTTTTGAATAAGAATACTCCCTAGTGATATTCCAACAAAATGAGATTTTTCAATTTTATTATGGTCCAAGACATTTATAATATCGTCTATAATAATTTTAAAGGTATATTCTGTTCCTTTTGGAGAAACCTCAGACTTTCCGTGTCCTCGTAAATCAATTAATAAAACATTAAAATAAACTTTAAAAAAACGAACTTGATTAAACCAAATAGAAGAATTTCCACCAGCTCCATGGATAAAAGTAATCCATTTATTTGATCTATTTTCAGCTTTATAAATCGAATGATATAACACTATACAATTCCTTTATCATTAAGATAATAAGCCATTTCTTGTTGAATATTACTTGCTTCAGTTGCTGCTGCTGTTGCAAAATCGCTACCTTGTGATTTATATATAATACCACGAGAAGAATTCATCAATAAACCACACTGATCGTTCATTCCAAACTTAGAGACCTCTTTCAAGCTTCCGCCCTGTGCTCCTAAACCTGGAACCAATAAAAAAGAATCTGGAACAATCTTTCGAATTTCTAAAAGTGCATTTGCTTTTGTTGCACCAACCACATACATCAAGCGATTTGAATGCTCCCATGTAAGGCTTTTTTTTAAAATTTTTTGAAACAAGAATTCATTGTTTTCTAAAGTATATTGAAAATTTTCAGCTCCTTCATTAGAAGTTAATACCAATAAAATAGTATGCTTTCCTTCAAAAGACAAAAAAGGTTCTATAGCATCTTTTCCCATATAGGGAGCAACTGTTACCGAATCAACCTCATAGGTTTCAAAGAAAGCTTTTGCATATCGCTTAGCAGTATTACCTATATCTCCCCTTTTTGCATCAGCGATGGTGAAATGATTGGGGTAGTTAAAGTTTAGATACTTCATTATTTTTTGAAAAGAAACCCATCCTTCAACTCCATAGGATTCGAAAAAGGCCAGATTGGGTTTAAAAGCAACCGCATACTTGTGAGTTGCATCAATAATATCTTTTGCAAAAGTAAAAATAGGATCTGCTTCTTTCTTTAAGTGCTGAGGTATTTTATCTAAATCGATATCTAGTCCAACGCAAAGGAATGATTTTTTCAGTTTAATTTGTTGGACAAGGGCTTCTGTGGTCATATTATTTCTCCAGCTTCTTTGAGTTTCTCAGTGTTTTGATGTAATTGAAGTTCATCAATAAGCTTTTGAACATCTCCATTAATTACATTTGGAAGGTCATATAATGTAAGTCCTATTCTATGATCGGTTACCCTTCCTTGAGGATAATTATATGTTCTGATTTTAGCAGATCGATCTCCTGAGGAAACCAGTGAATTTCTTTTTTCAGAATCTAAAGCTAATTTTTTAGAAAGCTCTAATTCATATAAACGAGAACGCAAAACCTTGAGGGCTTTATCCTTATTTTTATGTTGTGATTTTTGATCCTGACATTGAGCTACAATTCCCGTAGGTTCGTGGGTTAGACGAACAGCAGAATAGGTGGTATTTACAGATTGTCCTCCTGGACCAGAAGAACAAAAATAATCAACACGTACTTCATTCATATCCACCTCAACATCAAACTCTTCTGCTTCAGGTAATACCATAACAGTAGCTGCAGAAGTGTGTACGCGTCCTTGTGTTTCTGTTTGAGGAACTCGCTGTACTCGGTGAACACCCGATTCATACTTTAAGGTTCCATATACATCATTACCCGAAACCTCAAAAATCACTTCTTTAAAGCCACCAGCAGTTCCTTCACTAGAGTCTACAAAACTTACATTCCAATTATTAGATTGACAATATTTAGTATACATACGATAAAGATCTCCTGCAAAAATACTAGCCTCATCTCCACCGGTTCCAGCTCGAATTTCAATTACTACATTTTTAGCGTCTTCGGGATCTTTAGGTATTAGTAAAAATTTAATTTCCTCTTCTAACTGTGGTAATTTTTCTTTAACAGAATCTATCTCCATTTTAGCCATAGAAATCATTTCTTCGTCTTTTTCGCCCTTAAGAAGTTCTTCAGCTTCTTGATGGTTTGATAATAATAACTTGTATTGGTTCATTTTCTCAACCATTACTGATAGATCTTTGTATTCTTTGTTTAGTTGAATATATCGTTTTTGATCCACAATAATATCAGGCTGAATAATTAAATCAGAGACTTCATCGAAACGTTGTTGAATGATTTGAAGTTTTTCTATCATGATAAATCAAATTTACAAATTGTCGTGCTATTATGAGCCAGATTCTTTTGTTAAGAAGATTGAATATTGAATTTCTAATAAATCCTTCATTTTAATAAGCATAAAAGCTGGTAATGAAATTCCAAAATCAGAAGGAATTAAATTGAATTTCCCATTTAAAATAATATTATTTTCTCTAAAAATTACAGAACTCATAATTTGTTTATTAAGTTTTTTACCATGAAATTCGAAAATCCCTTTAATTAAGAGTGAATCTTTTAAAAGTTCGAATGATTCTGAATAAAATTTAATCTCAGGAAAACGTAATGCTTCTAAAACTTCTAGAGAATGAGCATCACGTCCAGAGTTTTCACTATCAAAATCTCTCACATAAGCAAGAATAGCTAATTTATTAAATACCAAACTGGTATTGTTGAGCAGGGCACGACCATATAGTTTTTGATTACTCCCCTCCCATTCATGCAATGTGTGTTTGCCTGAATAAGTAATGAAAGATTTTGAGGAATCAATTATCCAAGTATTTTCTTGAGCCTGAATTGAACAAACAAGTAGAAGAAAAAATATAAATGATTTTATATTTGTCATAGTTAAAATTTAAATACAATTATAGCGGTAGCAAAACTTCCAATAGCAGTATAAGCAGCAATTCGATGGATTTTTTTATTTTTATTAGCTAAAAAATTTGTTGTCACCATGGCTGAAAAATGAATAGAAGCAAGATACTTATGGGCTTTAATAGAGTTTAATCCTTTTGTTTTTTTGTTTACAAGTGGTGGTGGAGAAAAAAGCGAAAGTCCTGCACCAGTGAAATAACTAATTGAAGTTAGGTTGCCAATAAGTTTATGAGTTTCATATAATTTATAGTTACCATTATACAATTGGGATCCAATAAAACCCTGAGCTAACATACCTACTAATGTAGTATAGCCTATGACCTGATGAATTTTAAGCATTTTACGACGAATTTTCAATTCACCTTCTCTTTGCTCAATTGTTAATGGAGAAATTCTCATTTTTCTCATTAATCCTTTTTCTCCCCAAAGTAAACGTTGAGTAAAAATCATTCTATCCGGAAGTAATGAAGTATCAATTTCAGCTTCTGAACGAAGAGAACTAAACATGTCTTCTTCTTGAGAAAAAGTACTTGATAAAGTCAGAAGCAAAATAAAGAATATTAGAAATCGAATCATAATTTAGACGAATACCGTATTAATAATAAAAGGTGCCATAGGTTGTGTCTAACGTTAATTTCTTTTTGGGAGCAGATTCTACACGTCCAACAATTTGTGCTTTTACATTAAAGGAATCGGATATTGATATTATCTCTTCAACTTTATCTGGTGATACGTATAATTCCATTCGATGTCCCATATTAAAAACTTGATACATCTCTCTACCAGAAGTTCCAGACTCTTTTTGAATTAAATCAAATAAAGGAGGAACCGGGAATAATGAATCTTTTATAATATGGAGGTTGTTTACAAAGTGTAATATTTTTGTTTGGGCACCTCCACTACAATGAACCATTCCATGAATAGAAGTGGTACCCATTTGACTAAAAATCTTTTGAATAACCGGTGCGTACGTTCTTGTTGGAGACAAAACTAATTTTCCTACATCCAAAGGAACTCCTTCAAGGATACTAGTTAATTCTTTTGATCCTGAATAAATTAAATTTTCAGGTACCATAGAATCAAAGCTTTCAGGATATTTAGAAGCGAGAATTTTTGAAAAAACATCGTGCCGGGCAGATGTCAAGCCATTACTTCCAATCCCTCCATTGTATTCATCTTCATAAATTGTTTGCCCATCTGAAGCCAAACCAACTATAACATCTCCAGCTTGAATATTTGCATTATCTATGATATTCTTTTTTGCAATTCTTGCTGTTACTGTTGAGTCAACAATTATAGTTCTTACTAAATCTCCAACATCTGCGGTTTCGCCACCAGAACTGTGAAT
>JABGXI010000089.1:0-12246 GCA_018675855.1 Flavobacteriaceae bacterium
AAAATAAATATTTTAAACGCTTCCATTTTAGCGATGCATACCTCTATTAAAGAGCTATCCAAAGCACCTGATTTCATAGCTGTTGATGGCAATCGCTTTAAACCTTTTTTAGACATACCACATCAAACTGTTATAAAAGGAGATGGAAAATATTTACATATAGCAGCAGCCTCTATATTAGCAAAAACATATCGCGACGCGTATATGGAAAACATTGACAAAGAGTATCCAATGTATAATTGGAAACAAAACAAAGGCTACCCCACCAAAGAACATCGAGCGGCAATTAAAAAATACGGAATCACCAAATACCATCGCAAAAGTTTTCGGTTGTTACCGGAACAATTACTAATGGAATAAGCATTTAAATTTCATTGTTAAAAACCCATCGATAAACTTTTAAATTTCTAACAGATGCTGTTATTTTCCTTATTATTTTTGTAGCATGAGGGTTTTTATTCAATTCGTCGCATCGCTATTCTTATTAAGTTTTTTTATAAGCTGTGATCCAGCACCTTCAAAATTAAAAGCGCTTAGCGATTTTATACCCAAGAACCCTTCAGTGGTATTTAGCATTAATGATTTTGAAGCTTTAAAATCTGATCTAAGAAACAATAGTTTCCTCAGTAATTTAAAAAATGCTCAAGCTTATTCTTATCTCAAGAATAAAGAGATTTTTAAGCACTTACATCCTAATTCAAAAAGCATACTATGCATCTCTGAAGGAAATGATGAACCCGCTTTTACTTTTATGACTAAACTAAACAAAGATTTATTTAATACAGACTCCATAGCCGGTCATACCATTGAAAATAGTTCGTTTAATTCCTTTACATTTCAAAAAGTAATTATCAATAAACAAGCTGTTTTCACTACTGTTGAAGACAGTATATTTTTCGCATCAAATTCAAAAAAAACATTAGCGAATATTCTAAGCGGTAAAAACGAAAATAATGCGATTTTTAAAAAAATAACAGCCCTTAGTAATCGTCAGGATTTAACAGCATTTATTCCTGCAAACGAGATTTTAGCAAACCAAATATTATTTAATTTTGGATCTTGGGCGGCACTTAATATTGAAGTGTTACCAGATGCATTAACTGCTTCAGGAGTTGTGTTAACAAATGATTCAGTTCCTCAATTAATATCAATTTTTAAAGGTTTAAATCCCCAACAAAATCAAATTGCAAAAGTGACTCCAACCAATGCCCATACAATTGTTTCATTAACATTTGATGATTTTGCATTATTTCAAAATAACCTTCAAAACTTTAGGGGTATCAAAAGCATTAAAGACGAAGAAACTATTTTATTTGAAGCGGTTAATGAAGTAAGCAAAATAAGTTTTTCAAAAGGGAATGCAATTGTTTTAAAGAGTATTGATCCGCAACTTACCAATGAGGCACTGCAAAATTTTAGTAGTCCTAAAGGTCCATTTAAAGGAATAATGATTCATCGCTTTAATGAGCCTAATTTATTTGTAAATCATTTCTTAACTTTTACAAACCGTACCGCTCCTAAAGAAGTATTTATTTTAGATAATTTCTTTGTTTTTTCTGAAAATAAAGAAGTGACTCAAAACATCATCAACTCCTATTTACAAAATAATTGCCTATCATCTACCTCCTACTATAAAGAAGCGCTTTCTCAACTTAGTGACGAGTCTTCGCTATTAGTTATGAAGCTAAACGGAGATTATTCAGAAGCAATTTCAACGCTTCTAAAAACTGAAATAGCACCTATTTCTTTTAAAAAGTATCCCATAGCTATATTGCAGTTTAATTATGATCGTGATTTCGCTCACGTAAATTTTGTTTGTAAAGAGGCAAGTACATCAAACAGTAAAAAAATTGCAGGAAAGGTAACTCAAATTAACAGTATTCAATTAGAAAACGAACTACTAAATAACCCTACTTTTTTTAGTAATCACAGAACAGGTGGAAAAGACATCGTAGTTCAAGATGTGACCAATAAGATATACTTTATTTCTTCTGGAGGAAAAATTTTATGGACAAAGAAACTTAAGAATCCAATATTAGGCAAAATAGAAGAAGTTGATCTTTTACGAAATGGCAAAAAGCAATTGGCGTTTACGACCAAAAATAATTTTTATATCTTAGATAGAACGGGTCGAGCAGTTGCTCCTTTTCCTATAAAATTTAGAGATGAAATCACCCAAGGAATTTCTGTTTTTGATTATGATAACAATCGGAAATACCGCTTTGTAATCACGCAAGGAAAAGAACCTTTAATGTTAGATAGCAAAGGAAAAAAAGTAAAGGGATTTAGGTTTAAAAAAACAAAATCAAACATCGTATTCCCACCTAAACATTTTAGAATTAAAAGTAAAGATTACATCATTATTGCAGAGGAAAACGGAAAACTAAACATTCTTAGTCGAATAGGTAAGCCGAGAGTAACTGTATCTAAAACATTCGATTTTTCCAATACTCCAATCACATTAGAAAAGTCAAAACTAGTAGTCATCAATAAAGACAACTCAAAAAACAGTATTGGTTTGGACGGAAAAACGATTACAAATAAGTTAAAGGTTACTAGTTATCATTTTACTGTTAAAGGTAAAACCAAAGTAACTTTAGATGATAATTTAATGCGAATCAATGGTGTTTTAATCGAATTACCTTTTGGAATTTATACAGCACCAACTATTAGTATTGTTAATCGTAAAACCTACATTTCAATTACTGAAACTCAAGAAAACAAGGTATATGTATATAATAAATCTGGAAATCTGCTATCTGGATTCCCTGTTTACGGAACGTCTATAATTGATCTTGGAGATCTAACAAAAAATGGTAAAACAAATTTTTTAGTAAAAGGTGCTGCTAAAAATATTATTGTTTACGAAATACATTAATTTTTTTGAGAATAAACTTAACTAATTTTTGGAGTTGTGAAAAGAGCTAGCTTATAAAACAAGATTCAAAAGGTGAAAAAAAGATAAACAATGTAATGAGTTTACTAAATCTTAAAAACTTAGGAATTCAGCTTTTTTTCAGCTTCAAATAAATCTAAAAAATGAAAGAGTAATTTTTCTTTTACTTCTTCTACGGACACCTCAGATTTCCCTAATTCTACATTTAAAGAAGTAACTGCTTTTCCTTTTATTCCACAAGGAATCATATGATCAAAATAACCCAAATTTGTATTTACATTAAGTGCAAACCCATGCATGGTTACCCAACGACTAGCACGCACCCCAAAAGCACAAATTTTTCTTGCAAAAGGGGTTCCTACGTCAAACCAAACTCCTGTTTCGCCTTTAGACCGCTCCGCCTTTAAACCATATTCAGCCAGTGTTCTTATTACCATTTCTTCCAGGAATCGAAGGTATTTATGAATATCTAAAAAAAAGTTTTCTAAATCTAAAATAGGATAACCAACAATTTGTCCAGGTCCATGGTAAGTAATATCGCCACCTCGATTATTTTTATAGAAGGTTGCGCCTATTTCTGTTAGTTTTTCTTCAGAAATAAGTAAATTTTTAATGTGCCCACTTTTACCTAAAGTATATACGTGAGGATGTTCTACAAACAAAAAATAATTAGGAGTGGATAGGAATGTTTCTTCCCTTCGATTTTTTATTTTTAAATCAATAATATCTTTAAAAAGCAGTTCTTGATATTCCCAAGTATCTTTATAATCTTTGACTCCTAGTTCCTGTATTTCAATTTTTTTATTCAAGAGATTATTTTTCTAATTCAATGCTTAAATCTACAATTTTTAGATTCGTTAATTATGCTAAAGAAGACCTTCCTATTTCAATTATTATTACCCCTCTTTTAAGAATGCATTTTTCACTCCCATGACATCTATTTTGGATTGTTAATGATAACTAGCGCTGCAATAACTCCAGGTACCCATCCACATAACGTTAAAATAAAAACAATAACTAAAGAACCACAACCCTTATCTAAAACAGCTAAAGGCGGGAATATAATTGCTAAAATTACTCTCCAAATATTCATCCGTGTAAATTTACGATTATTAATTAATCTATAGGTCCTATTAAAATCCTTTTGTTAAACCAACCTTATAAATAGTGAGCCCCTTATATTTTAAAAAAAATAAGTATTTAAAAACAATTACTTGTTTTTTGAAACTAATGATTATCAACTTATTAGCTTAATCTTCATTGTTTTTTTTTATTTTTACAAAAAAAAACAATGAAAAAAAATAATTTTAAATTAAAGTTAATTATTCCAATGCTTTTAATGTGTTTTGGACTAAGTGCACAAAACTATATAGATTTGTGGAAAACTGCATCATTAAATGAAACAGTTTCTAAGACAAAAGTTTTTAGAAATACAGTTCCTCAAGAATTCAAACTATTTACACTTAACCCTGTTGAGCTTAATAGTTTATTAGCAACTGCTCCTCAAAGGTTCACTACACCTTCTAATGCGATAATTGAGTTCCCAACAAACAATGGAGAAATTCAAAAGTTCCGTGTTTATGAAGCTTCTGTTTTAGACGCCTTATTACAGGCACAATATCCAACTATTAGATCTTATACGGCTCAAGGTATTGATGATCCATCTGCTATTGCAAGATTTAGTTATTCAGACTCTGGTCTTAATGTAATGATTTCATCTGCTAACTATGGAACTATTTACATAGATCCTTATACTAAAGATTTAAATCAATACATCAGCTATGCTACCAATTCTTTGCCCGAAGACTCTAGATCTTTCGAGTGTTTAGTTCAAGATACATTGCAGGATGAAGTTGTGTTATCTCCCTTAAATGCAGATGACGGAAAATTACGTACCTACCGTCTAGCACTAGCTTGTACTGGAGAATATGCCCAATATCATTTAAACAATCAAGGCATTCCTTCAAGCGCGACTGATGAAGTAAAAAAAGCTGCAGTTCTTACCGCCATGAATACAGCGATGACTAGAATAAATGGTGTTTTTGAGAAAGAGGTAGCTCTGACCATGGTTATTATAGCTAATAATACAGAAATTATATTTTTAAACGCAGGATCTGATCCCTATACCAACAATAATGGGGGTGTTATGTTGGGTCAAAATCAAAGTACAATTAATTCTATCATTGGTACTGCAAATTATGACATTGGCCATGTTTTTAGCACCGGTGGTGGTGGCATCGCTAGTCTTGGTTCGGTTTGTGGTTCGAGTAAAGCTCAAGGAGTTACAGGACTACCTCAGCCTATAGGAGATGATTTTTATATTAACTTTGTAGCTCATGAGATGGGACATCAATTTCGTGCCAACCATACGCAAAACAATAGCTGTAATAGGAATAATGCAACTTCTATGGAACCAGGAAGCGCATCAACTATTATGGGATATGCCGGAATTTGCTCACCTAACGTTCAAAGCGACAGTGATGCTTATTTTCATGCCATTAGTATTCAGGAAATGTGGGGTTTTATTTCAATATTGGGGGGATCTTCTTGTCCAGTAGAAACAGATACAGGAAACGCTCCTCCAACTGCAGATGCTGGTCCTAATTACACTATACCTAGAACAACTCCGTTTATTTTAAAGGGCATAGCAACAGATCCAGATACGGAAGATGTGCTTTCGCATAATTGGGAGCAAATGGATCAACAAATAGGAACAATGCCTCCTCAAAACACTTCCGCTTTTGGGCCTATGTTTAGATCTGAAAATTCACTTATTTCACCAAATAGATACATGCCTAAATTATCAACTGTGTTGAATGGTCAAACACAAACAACTTGGGAAGTAGTTCCTTCTGTAAGTAGAACTATGAAATTTAGATATACCGTTCGAGATAATGTAGCAGGTGGATCTTCATCAGCAAGTGACAACACTGTTATAACAGTAGATGGCGATTCAGGACCATTTGTAGTAACATCTCAAAATGCTTCTACTACTTGGTCACCACAATCCAATGAAACTATAACATGGGATGTTGCTGGAACTGATGTAGCACCGGTAGACAGTCCAAATGTAGATATTTTATTTTCTACCAATGGAGGACAAACCTATGATGTAGTGATTGCAGAAGACATTCCAAACAACGGAAGTGCAGAAATTTCTGCCCCAAACTTGAATACTACCAGTGGAAGATTTATGATCATTTCTTCAAATAATATCTTTTACGATATCAATGGTGGAGTAATTACAATTGAAGGTGAATTAGGAATTAATGAAAATTCTTTTGAGAATTTTGTGCTGTGGCCAAATCCATCAAATGGATCTATAAATTTAGCATTAACTCCTTTTTCTAATGGAGATATTGAAGTCTCTTTATACGACATTAGAGGGAGTCTTGTTTACAACAAGGGGTTTGAAACCAATGGAAGTTTGTTTGAAAAAGCATTAACTTTTAGTGGGTTAAACACAGGAATATACTTTATTAAAGTGAGTAACAGTGGCATTAGCAAAACAACTAAGCTAATCATAAAATAAAAGTTATAAACATAAAAAAAGCGAGATATTAATCTCGCTTTTTTTATGTTTATAACTTAATGTTCTGTGCAACTCGAACTAATTTCGTAGCTGTTTCATCTATACTAAAAATTATATCAAAGTAAATTTCACTTTCCGTTTTCATAATTTTTATCTTTCCTTTTTTTATCTTATAATAACCTGCTTCGCCTCTACAAAAGCACTCTTTACCATAAAGTAATTTCACATTGTTTAATTCTTCATCCATTAAATTTAGCACTGTTGTATTCTGTGGAATTTCAAAATGCAATGTTTCAGAGTAATCTCCGTCAGCAGTTCCTTCTGGTGATTTTTCTTCATATTTAAAATTAATAACTATATCATTACCAGATGCTATAACCGGATAAATTGCACCAATAGTATCATCTTTTAAATTTAAATTAGAATGGTTAGAAATAACAACAGATACATCTCCGTCTTTTTCTTCTAGCCCATCTGCTAGAAGAATGACTTCTTTATGAGTTGTTAACACTACTTTTTTATTGTTTCCACAAGAATTAAATAAAAACAAAACACTTAATAAGGTAATTAATTTCATAATGTTTGATTTAAAATAAATGGTAGTTTTCAAATTTACAAATATAAAGTTAAGAAAAAGTCCAACACCATTCCTTTTGATATAACTAGCGACTAAAACACGTATCAAGATGAATTTATAAAAAATAAAAATTAGCCATCAAGCCTTTTATTGAAAGCGCTAAGAAATTCCTAGAAAACATCGAAAAAAATGTTACTAATTAAGTAGTATTAAGATGCTAATAATAATTATTTTTGTGGTTATCTGCTAAATATATAGCATTTTAAAAATCTGATTATGCAATTATCCGAACAAGAACAAGTACGAAGAGAAAAGCTCATACAATTAAGGGCCTTAGACATTAACCCATATCCAGCAGATTTATTTCCGGTGGATGCGATGACTGCAAATATTAAACAGAATTTTGAAAACGGTAAAAAAGTAATTATAGCCGGAAGATTAATGTCTCGACGGATACAAGGAAAAGCTTCATTTGCAGAATTGCAAGATTCAAAGGGTCGCATTCAAGTATATTTTAATAGAGATGAAATTTGCCCTGGCGAGGACAAAGTACTTTATAATGAGGTCTATAAAAAACTATTAGACATTGGTGATTTCATTGGTGTTGAAGGAGCGTTATTTACAACTAAAGTAGGAGAAAAAACAGTAATGGTTAAGAGTTTTAAATTACTTTCGAAAGCTTTAAAACCATTACCATTGCCAAAAACAGATGGTGAAGGAAACACCTTTGATGAGTTTAATAATCCTGAATTGCGTTACCGTCAACGTTATGCAGATTTGGTGGTCAACCCGAAAGTAAAAGAAGTATTCATAAAGCGGACTAAGTTATTTACAGCGATGCGTACTTTCTTTAACAATAGTGGTTATTTTGAAGTTGAAACCCCAATCCTGCAGTCCATCCCTGGAGGGGCAGCTGCAAGACCTTTTAAAACACATCACAATTCTCTAGACATTCCAATGTATATGCGAATTGCATGTGAATTATATTTAAAGAAATTAATTGTAGGTGGTTTTGATGGTGTATATGAATTCGCAAAAACTTTTAGAAATGAAGGTATGGATCGCACTCACAATCCAGAATTTACAATGATGGAAATTTATGTAGCTTATAAAGATTATAATTGGATGATGGATTTAACTGAAAAATTATTGGAATTCTGTGCCACGGAAGTAAACGGAAGCTCAAAATCTATTTTTGGAGAACACGAAATTAATTTTAAAGCTCCATATGCTAGAGTAACGATGGCTGAATCGATTGAACATCATACAGGTTTTGATATATTAGGAAAATCAGAAAATGAACTTAGAGAAGCTGCTAAAGGAATGGGGATTGAGGTAGATGAAACGATGGGTAAAGGAAAAATAATTGATGAAATTTTTGGTGGAAAATGTGAAGCCAATTACATCCAACCTACTTTTATTACAGATTATCCAAAAGAGATGAGTCCATTGACCAAAGAACACCGTTCTAACCCAGATCTTACCGAAAGATTCGAGTTAATTATTTGTGGAAAAGAATTAGCAAATGCTTATTCTGAGTTAAACGACCCAATTGATCAAAGAGCACGTTTTGAAGATCAAGTAAAATTAGCAGGACGTGGTGATGATGAAGCTACAAAATTTATAGATCAAGATTTCCTAAGAGCTTTGGAATACGGAATGCCCCCAACATCAGGAATGGGAATTGGAATGGATCGTTTGATTATGTTTTTAACTAATAACGCTTCCATACAGGAAGTACTATTTTTTCCACAAATGAAACCTGAAGTAAAACAGGTAGCGATGAGTGATGATGAAAAAGTGATTTTTAATATACTAAAAGCTAATTCTCTAATTGAATTAAACGAACTAAAAATTCAATCGGGACTAAGTAATAAAAAATGGGATAAGACCATTAAAGGATTAACAAAAAGTGGAATTGCCAAAGTCAATAAAACCGAAGAAGGTTTATTTGTGGAAGTGGTTTAAAAAAATAATAAATAAAACAAAATATAATTTGTTTAGCTATATTTGATTCTTGTTAAACACCATATGATTATGAATTATTTGTTTTTACTTTTATCAATCAATATGCCCATCCAAACTATTGAAATTTTCAATTTTAATAAAAACTCCAATATATATAGTTGGAATGTAGTAGACGACAACGTGATGGGCGGCAAATCATCTAGTAATATAAGCTTAAATAAAGATGGCTTTGGAGTATTTAATGGAACCATATCATTAGAGAACAATGGAGGGTTTTCTTCGGTACGCCATGTTTTTAAAGCTTTAAAAGCAAATAAGCAAAATAAAATTTTCCTAAAAATAAAAGGAGATGGTAAAGATTATCAAATAAGAATTAAAGATAATTCAAGAAATTACTATTCCTATATAAAAACATTCTCCACCAACGGAGCATGGCAAGAAATAGAAATACCCTTAAAAGAAATGTACCCTTCTTTTAGAGGAAGAAAACTTGATGCACCCAATTTTTCTCATGATAGTATAGAGGAAATAGTATTTTTAATAGGAAATAAAAAAAATGAGAGCTTTGAATTAATCATCGATAAAATAGCATTGAAATAGTTTATTGAAAATGAAAATATTACTAACCGGTGCAACAGGATATATAGGAAAACGACTGCTCCCTCTTTTAATAGAAGAGGGTCATGAAGTTGTATGCTGTGTTAGGGATTTGGATCGTTTTCATCCTCCTTCATCCATACGGCCAAAAATTTCAATAATTCAAATTGATCTTTTAGACCAATATTCACTTCATGCGATTCCAAAAGATATAGACGGTGCTTATTACTTGGTCCACTCCATGTCTGCATCTTCCGATTATCAGGTACTAGAACAAGAATCTGCAATTAATTTTAGAAATACTATTAACAAAACCCAAGTTCAACACGTTATTTATTTGAGTGGTATTGTAAATAACATTGAATTATCCAAGCATCTTGCTTCAAGAAAAACAGTAGAAATAGAACTCCAAAAAGGAAGCTATAATTTTACAACCTTAAGAGCTGGTATTATTATTGGATCCGGAAGTGCTTCCTTTGAAATTATTAGAGATTTAGTCGAAAAATTGCCCGTTATGGTAGCTCCAAAATGGCTAAATACTAGATGTCAGCCCATTGGTATTTCGGATGTAATTGCTTTTCTTTCAAAATCTATTTTTAACTCTAAAACATTTGACCGAGATTTTGACATAGGGGGACCAGATATCTTATCTTATAAAGAAATGCTTTTAGAATTTAGTCGAATGCGAAAATTAAATCGGAAAATCTTTACTGTTCCAGTGATGACCCCTCGGCTTTCTTCTTATTGGTTGTATTTTGTAACATCAACATCTTATAAATTAGCTGTAGCACTTGTAAACAGTATGAAAATAGAGGTAATATGTCGCAATACCGATTTAAACAATATTTTGAAAGTGACTCCCATAAGCTATAAAAAGTCTTTATCGAAGGCCTTCGCTAAAATTAAAAACAATGAAATTGTTTCAAGTTGGAAGGATGCTTATGCTAGTAGTGGGTTTAGTAGTCATATTTCTGATTTTATTGAAATCCCAACCTTTGGATGTTTTAGAGATCAACGAAGATTGGCATTTAAAAACAAGGAAGATTGTATTGAAAAGATTTGGAGCATTGGTGGACAAACTGGATGGTATTATGGAGACTGGTTATGGAAAATAAGAGGTTTTATAGATAGATTAGTAGGCGGAGTTGGACTTAGAAGAGGTCGTACGAGCCTTCATACCATAGATGTAGGCGATGCTTTGGATTTTTGGCGAGTACTGTATGCAAATAAAAAAGAAGGTCGATTGCTCTTATTTGCTGAAATGAAATTACCCGGAGAAGCTTGGCTTGAATTTAAAATTGAATCTGGCAAACTTATTCAAACTGCTACCTATAGACCTTTGGGACTTATGGGAAGGTTGTATTGGTATTTAGTATTACCATTTCATGGTTTTATTTTTAATGGAATGCTAAAAAAATTAACAAGTTCTAATGGGTATTAGTTTTTTTTATTTAAAATTATAGTAAGCTATGAAAGTTTCCATATTTTGGTTCAGAAGAGATTTAAGGTTAGAAGACAATATTGCTCTTTATGAATCAATTTCTACAAAAAAGAACGTTTTACCCATCTTTATTTTTGACGACAACATTCTAAATGAATTGCCCAATGATGATCCAAGAGTAAATTTTATATACCAAACTCTCTTTGACATTAATTTGGTGCTTAAAAAACACAATATATCTCTTTTAATTTTAAAAGGTAAACTCGAAGATGTTTGGAATAAATTAATACAGAATTACACTATTGAAAGTGTATTTATTAATAAGGACTACGAACCTTATGCTATAAAAAGAGATCAGAAACTTGGAGAAGTTCTAAAGGCGAATGGTATTGAATTGCATTCCTTTAAGGATCAAGTGGTTTTTGAGGAATCTGAAGTTGTTAAAGCTAATGGCGAACCATATACCGTATTTACTCCTTTTAAAAGAAAATGGTTGGCATTATATAATCCCTTAACATTAAAACCTAAAATTACTTTTGAAAATTTCCATCATGAAAATTATCCATTTCCTAAAAAGGAAGAACTAGGATTTAAATCATCTAGCATCTATGTGAAAGATTTTAAGTTAAGTGGAGTTGGTACATATGCCGAAACAAGAAATTTTCCAATACTAGATTCTACAAGCTATTTAGGTCCCCACCTTCGATTTGGAACCATAGGTGTCCGCCAAATAATTGCAGAACTAGAACCTAGTAATGAGGTCTTTTTAAGTGAATTAATATGGAGGGAATTTTTTATGCAGATACTATTTCACTTTCCCAAGGTCGTAATAGGAAACTTTCGCCCAAAATATGACGGCATTAAATGGCGAAACAAGGAGGAAGATTTTGATAAATGGTGTCGTGGAGAAACCGGGTATCCAATGGTAGATGCAGGAATGAGACAATTAAATAAAACTGGATACATGCACAATCGAGTGAGGATGGTCACCGCAGGTTTTCTCTGCAAACATCTATTAATAGATTGGCGATTTGGAGAGGCTTATTTTGCAAAAAAACTATTGGATTTTGAACTTTCTTCAAACAATGGTAATTGGCAATGGGCAGCAGGAACAGGCTGTGATGCCGCTCAATATTTTAGAATTTTCAATCCGATAGAACAATTAAAGAAATTCGATACATCTGAAGGATATATCAATAAATGGATCTCAGAATATGGAACAGCACGGTATCCTG
>JABGXI010000090.1:0-5207 GCA_018675855.1 Flavobacteriaceae bacterium
TGCAACAGGGCATTACTGTCAAAAAGAAGACCTTGTTTCTTCTTCAGGCGAAAAGTTTTATCGTCTTTTAGCTGGTGCTGATACTAATAAAGATCAGTCTTATTTTTTATGCCAATTAACTCAAAAACAATTATCAAAGGCCTTATTTCCCATAGGGCATTTGAAGAAAGAGCAGGTAAGAAAGATTGCATTAAAACAGGATTTAGTAACTGCAGAGAAAAAAGATTCTCAAGGCCTCTGTTTTATTGGAAAAGTTAGACTTCCTGATTTTTTACAACAACAGTTAAAACCCAAAGCGGGAACAATCATTGAAATCCCAAATAATTTTTCTATTTATTCTAAATCTGAAATGCATCAAGATGATTTAGTAAATCGTTCCAAAAAGTTACGCTACCAGCCCACAGATGGAGTAGAAGTTGGTAAACATAATGGAGCTCATTTTTATACCATAGGACAGCGTAAAGGACTAGGTGTAGGGGGAAATTTAGAGCCTTTATTTATTATTGATACTAATGTGGATGATAATACCATTTATGTAGGGCAAGGGAAAACACATCCAGGATTATTTCGCTATGCGTTAAAGGTAGCTCAAGACGATATCCACTGGGTTCGAGAGGACTTAAAGTTAAAACCTGGAGAAACTTTATCAGTAAATGCTCGAATTCGATACAGACAAGTGTTGCAACAAGCAACTCTTTTTCAAACAAAGAATTCTCTTTTCGTTTCCTTTGAAAATCCCCAATCTGCAATAACTTCAGGACAATTTGTTGCCTGGTATCAAAAAGATGAACTCATAGGTTCTGGAGTAATTACGTAGTTATCCCAACTTTTAATTTGATGAATAGCTTCTTTTACAATATAGAACTAGATTTTTTGTAATCTTATTTATACTTTAGATATTGTAAATTTATCGAGCCTATTTATGAGAAAAATACTCTCTTATCAATTATATTTTTTTATGATGCTTAATGGTCTTTTTACTTCCTATTCATATTCACAAATAAATCAAAATAATTTAAGCCTTGAGTCAAGTGCTTATTTGCTTCAACATGCTAAAAATCCGATCAACTGGCAGCGTTGGGATAAAAAACTCTACAACACTAACAATACTGATAATAAATTACTTGTGGTAAGTATTGGTTATTCAAGTTGTCATTGGTGTCATGTAATGGAAAAAGAAACTTTTGAAGATTCTGGGGTAGCTTCATTTATGAATCAAAAATTTATAAGCATTAAGGTTGATCGTGAGGAAAACCCTGAGATTGATAATATATACATGACCGCCACTCAAATGATGACAGGTAGGGGAGGATGGCCTTTAAATGTTGTATGCCTGCCCGATGGAAGGCCAATTTATGGAGGTACTTACCACACCAAGGAGCAATGGCTTGAGGTATTGGGTAAAATTCAAAAAGTTTATAAAAATGACAAAAAACAACTCTATGGAATTGCTGAAAAAGTAGAAAAAGGAATCCAAGAGGTCAACCATTTTGAATATACCGAAGAGGAAGCAGATTATAAACCTCAATTACTACAAAATGAAATAAAGATTTGGACTAGCCAATGGGATATGATTAATGGAGGCGAAAAGCAAAATCAAAAATTTATTACACCCACGAAATTTAATTACATTCAACAGTATCAACATCTGAATGAAGACCCTAAAATCAAAGCTTATTTTAAGAACACCCTAGAAAATATAGCCAATAGTGGTATAGTTGATCATTTGGAAGGTGGTTTTTACCGCTACACTGTAGATCCAGAATGGAAAATTCCCCATTTTGAAAAAATGCTTTATGATAATGCGCAGCTTTTATCTCTTTACGCAAATGCTTATAAAGAATTTAAAACACCACTATTTAAATCAACTGTTTATAAAACATTTGATTTTCTTCAAAAGAGAATGGAAAATACTGAAGGGGGTTATTTTTCTGCTATTGATGCTGACAATGAACAAGGAGAAGGACGATACTATATGTTTAATATTGATGAAATTAAAAAAGCTGCTGGTCAAGACCTATCCATGATTTTAGACTATTATCGAATCGGATTGGATAAACCTATTGAAAATTCTTTTTATCATCTGAGGAAAACAAATGACTTTAATACTTTTCTGAAAAAATATTCCATTACTAATGATCAACTAGTTAAGAAACAAAAAATTTGGGAGAGTCAATTTGAGGAATTAAAAGAAAAGAGAGAATTTCCTTTAACAGATAAAAAAATTATTACTTCCTGGAATGCACAAATGGTATCGGGATTATTAAATTCTTTCGAGGCCTTTGGAGACAAACAATTTCTTAACCAAGCTCAGAGAACATATTCCTTCCTTCGAGAAAATTTAATTTCTGGAGCAGAGCTGATGCACACTTTTCAAGCCAATAAAGCAAAAATGGAAGCTAATTTGGAAGATTACGCCTTTATGATTAGAGCTGCATTAGGCCTCTATCAGAATACAGGAAACGTAGATTATTTGGAACAAGCTGATGAATTAACTGAAAATGCAATAAAAAACTTTGAAACAACTAAAAACCCATTTTTTACCTATACTAAAAATCCTGTAATGTTTTCAGAAATAATCTCTGTTAATGACAACGTTATTCCATCGGCTAATGCAATTATGGCAGAAAATCTTTGGACACTTGGACATCTTTTGGAGAAAAAGCAATACAGTACTAAAGCAAAAAAAATGCTGGATGTAATGACTTCCTATTTCAATGAAGGGAGAGGAAGTGATTACAGCCAGTGGGCACAATTAATCACTAAAGAAGCTTTTTCATATAAAGAAGTAGTTATTGTTGGTCCAGAGGCACAAAATACCAATCGAGAAATTCAGCAAAATTATCTCCCCAATGCACTTTTTCAAATTAGCGATAAACCGAGTGAATTGCCTTTGCTAAAAGATCGTTTTTTTAAAAAAGAAACTCTTATATATGTTTGCGAAGATAAAGTTTGTTTGAGACCCTCAGAAACAGTTGTAGATGCATTAAAGCAAATTAATAATTAACGCAAGCATGAAAAAAAATATAAATTCTCGAAGAAATTTTATAAAAAAAAGTATTGTAGTACCCTCTATAATGATACTTCCAAGACACGTCTTAGGAGGAAAGGGTTATACATCACCCAGTGATAAGTTAAATATCGCGGGAATTGGAGTTCGAAAATGGGGAATGGGTGCTAACAATTTGTCACAGTGTGCAACTGAAAATATTGTAGCTCTTTGCGATGTAGATCAAAAACAAGCTGCTCCAACTTATAAAAAGTATCCAAAAGCAAAAGTCTATAAAGACTTTCGCTTAATGCTTGAAAATCAAAAAGATATTGATGCAGTTATTGTAGCAACACCAGACCACAATCATGCAGTAATTACTATGCTAGCTATGAAAATGGGGAAACATGTTTATTGTCAAAAACCTCTTACCCATACTGTTTACGAAGCACGAATGATTACTGAGGCTGCTAAAAAGTATAAGGTTCAAACTCAAATGGGTAACCAAGGACGCTCCTCTGACGAAATTAGAAGCTTAAAAGAATGGATAGATGATGACGCTATTGGTAAAGTAAGAGAGGTATTTGCATGGACAGACCGACCCGTTGGCGGCCATGAGTGGGATACCTTTGCTGTCAAGGCTATGTCTAAAGATAAACCTCCAATTCCTGAAGGACTTGATTGGGATTTATGGTTAGGACCAGCACCATATAGAGACTATCACCCTGACTATCATCCATTATCATGGAGGGCTTGGATGGACTTTGGAACTGGATCTATGGGAGATATGGGATGTCATATTTTAGATCCATCTTTTTACGCTCTTGAACTTGGTGCTCCCTCTGAAATTCAGGCTACATCAACTCATTGGATTCCCGAAGTGTCTTCACAAACTTTTCCTTCAGCATCTATTGTTAGAATGAAATTTCCAAAACGTGGAAAGCATCCAGAGTTAAATCTTACATGGTCTGATGGTAGAATACTACCTCCAATCCCTGATGAATTTAATGAGGGTGAAAAGTTTACTCTAAGCGGAGCAATGTTAGTTGGAGATGAGGGGAAAATACTTCATGATTCCCATGGAGCGAGTGGATTAAGAATAATATCTGAAGAAAAAATGAAAGATTATAAGCAGCCTGAAAAAACTATTCCTAGAGTAACTACAAGTCATGAAGGAGATTGGATCAGAGCTTGTAAAGATGGGATACCAGCCTCTTCCTCTTTTGATTATGGAGGGCCACTAACTGAAATGGCATTACTGGGAATGATAGCTATAAGATTAAAAGACCAGCGCTTAAAATGGGATTCTAAAAATTTAAAATTCACTAATAATGAAGAAGCAAATAGATTGCTTCACAAAGAATATAGAAATAGTTGGAGTTTATGAAGTTCTCATAATTTTTTATAATTAAATCCTTATCGACATGAAATCTTTTTTATTATTTTTTTTAATGATTCATTTTGTATTTTCTCAAAGCAAAATGAAACCTGAAGATACTGAGTTTTGGGAACCCGAACCTCAATTAGTTCAACCCGGAATTTATAACGCTCCTCCAAGTGATGCTATAGTTCTTTTTGATGGATCTGATTTTTCTAAATGGAGAAATGAACAAACTCAAGGTGCTGTTGAATGGACTTTAAACCCTGACAAAACTATGACTGTAAAACCAGGCACTGGATCGATTGAAACTACAGAAGAACACGGTTCTATTCAACTTCATATTGAATGGAAATCTCCAATAGATAATAAAGGTGAGGGACAGTTAAGAGGAAACAGCGGAATTTTTTTTCAGCGAAGGTATGAGGTTCAAGTACTTAATAGTTATCAAAACAGAACTTATTCGAATGGACAGGCAGGCTCTATTTACAAACAATACGCCCCTTTAGTAAATGCTATGCTACCCTCAGGAGAATGGCAAGTTTATGATATTGTTTTTAATGTTCCAGAGTTTAATGAGGCTGGAGATGAAATTAAGCCTGGGAGTTTTATCGTTTTTCACAATGGAGTTCTTATTCAGAATTCTGTTGAAATTCAAGGAACTACAGAATTTATTGGACACCCCAAAAAAGGAAGTGATTTAGGGTTCTGTTGTACACAAGAAAACACAAGACGAACATTAATGCTTCAAGATCATGATAAAAATGGTTCGGTTAGTTATAGAAATATTTGGATGAGAAAATTATAATTTAAAGAATTATTTAGCACTAACTAAAAAAA
>JABGXI010000091.1:0-10005 GCA_018675855.1 Flavobacteriaceae bacterium
GTGGAGAAGATGGGACTCGAACCCACGACCTCTTGACTGCCAGTCAAGCGCTCTAGCCAGCTGAGCTACATCCCCAATTAATTATTTTATTTGTATTTAGAAGGCTTAACGGAAATAGTATTATTTATTTTATTTAAAATTAGGTACAGAATTTAGACTTTTTTAGTCAATACACATCTTAACTGATAATACTTTGAAGACGACATCATAAGCGTTTCATAAATAAATTGCAATTTACCATTTATTACTTATTTAGTTAGTTTTGAAATATATAATATTATTATTTTGAATGTGAAATAGGTACTTTTAAAAAGTTAGTTTAGCCTATTAAAGGGGTTTAGAAATACCTAAACTTAATTAAGAGGATATTCCTGTGGTTTAACAGAAAACGCCACTAAATTTAATTAGTGACGTTAGTATTTATAAGATTATTTGTGTTTTAGAATTCTAATTAAAAACGTGAATATTATTTGTCAAGTAGCTTTTAACTAATTCTACTTTTCCTCTTTCAGCAATAAAATTCTGAAAAGCCTTTGTTTTGTTAATTGCTCTTTCAGTTAAAATTATATCGTTTAGGTTAGAACCGCTTAACCAAGTATTATGAGTTCCTCCAAGTCCTCCCATATCAATTGATTCAAGTGCTACAATTCGGTCATCCAAAATATCATCAATTGCTTTAATAAATTTATCATACGCTTTTGCAAACTTAGCAGGTTCATGAACAATCATTTCCCAGTTTTTATGAGCTTTATTCTTTTTACCATCACCATCTCTCCATCGTAAATTTGTCATTACCATTGAGCCTGTTCCACCATTTAAATTTCTCCTGATTTTTCCTAAATATGCATCCCATTCAGCATCAGTTTTTTCAACTTTAAATCCCCAGTTTGAAGGGTCTCCAACTAAAAGTATTCTGTGGGATACATTGTCTCCAAGATAATTTACACTCTGTAGTACCGATGCCCCTGATTTTCTTTCAACATCTGAATATTCTGCAAATAAACCAGCAACTTCTTCAGCAGCCCCCATTTTAACGTCAAGATTAATCACTCTAATACTTGTTTGAGCAAAAGAGACTATTGAGACAAGTAAAGTTGTAATTGTTATAAATTTTTTCATTTTAATTGATTTATGATTAATAATACTCAAATATAACAAATCCAGTTCTTTCTTTTGATTCTTTAAGATAACACAGAGTTAATATATTTTAATTACATTTAAGTGTCTTTAAATCAACATATTGAAAAAACAAATAATTACATTTATTTTGATTCCATATCTAGCATTTGCTCAATGGAATTATGGTAATTTAAATAATGAAATTGGCACTTATGCTGTGGGGAATATTAATTTTATTGGATTTGATGATTTTGAATTTAAATTAATTAAATCAAAAAATAAAGATCTAGCATTATCAATAAATAGTGAATATTTTATAGAAGATTATTATTATGTAGTTATATCGCTGTTTAACAAACATTTTAGAATATCAGAATTTGAAATTTTTGAAAGAAAATTTAACATTATTGAATTACAAGATTTAGCTAAAAATGATAAGTACACAGTTACTGAATTTTTAAAATTTCTAAAAAGTGATGATGAATGTATTGTTACTATAAAAAATAATAATAAAATAATTCAAGGCTTTAGTTCATTAAAAGAAAGTTCTCTAGCAATTAATTTTGTCATGAGACGTTAAATTCAGCTTCATAATTTTTGTAATTAAACATTTTAAATTATTCTCTTTTACTTTATAAAAAATGACACTGATTCAGAGCTTATTTTATAAATAAATCAAGTCTAAAATGGCAAAACGACATATTTTAAATTAATGCTTAAGTTTTAAATGAAAATATTATCAAAATTATTTAAAAGATTAGGGTATGTTTTCTTGACCATTCTAGGGATACTAGTTTTAATTTACTTTGGATTTTCTATAAAATGGGCGAATGAAACTTCTAATATTGAGGCATTATTAGGAGATGTAGCTCCAAAATTATTGATCGACGGACATAATCTCCGTGATTTAAATAAAAATGGAATTCTAGATGTTTATGAAAATCCAAATGAATCAATCCATGACAGAGTTGAAAATCTTATTTCACAGATGACAATTGAGGAAAAGTCTGGGGCGATGTTTTTTAATATGATTGGAGTAAATGAGGACGGTTCCATAATGGAGCACCCTAATTTTTCTGATCCATTTAGTTTTTTAATGGGATCATCTTTAGAGAAGTTAGTAATTAAAAAAATGAATCATTTTAATACACGGGCTTCTTATGATAAAGAGAAAATATTATCCTGGTATAATGCCATTCAAAAAGTAGCAGAGCGATCAAGATTGGGTATTCCAATTACCATAGCCTCTGATCCACGCCACGGAGTTCCTGAAACTTTTGGAGCGTCAATTTATACTCCTTATTTTTCCAAATGGCCATCAGCCCTTGGAATGGGTGCTACACGAGATAGTTTATTAGTTTATGAACATGCTAAAATTGTTAGAGAAGAATATAAAGCTCTTGGCATTAGAGTTGCATTGGGACCTATGGCAGATATAGCAACAGAACCACGATGGGCCAGAATAAATGGCACTTTTGGTGAAGATGCAGAATTAAACTCAAAACTTATTACAGCATACATTAATGGTATTCAAGGAGATTCGATTGATGTAAATTCTGTAGCAGCTATGGTAAAACATTTTCCCGGATCAGGAGCTTTAGATAAAGGAAAAGATAGTCATTTTCCTCCTGGCATTCAATCTTACAGAGGTAATAATTTTGAACATCATCTTAAGCCATTTGAAGCCGCTTTTAAAGCTGGTGTTTCATCTGTAATGCCATTTTATAGTATTCCAAAAGGAATTACTTCTGAAGATGTAGGCGCAGGATATAATAAAGATATTATTACTGGTCTTTTGAGAGAACGTTATAATTTCAAAGGGATTATTTGCACAGATTGGGCGATTATTTCAGATTCTGAACCACTGGGAATTAAATTTAAACCCGCTTCTGCTCACGGGGTCGAAAATCTTAACACTGATGAAAGGTTAGTAAAAATAATTGCTGCAGGGGTAGATATGATTGGTGGAGAATCACTTAGTCTTGAGCTAGCTGAATTAATTAAATCTGGAAAAATATGTGAAAGTAGAATTGATGAATCAATTCGTAGAATTATGGATCAGAAATTCAGATTAGGACTTTTTGATTCCCCTTATCTTAACTCAGGGGCATTAAATAGTTTAAATAATCCTGAATCTATTTCTAAAGGTATTGAAGCTCAAAAAAAATCTCTAGTGCTCTTAAAAAACGAAAACAATTTTTTGCCCCTACAAAAACATACAAAAGTATACTTACATGGATTTGACTCCAATCCATCAAGTGAATTAGAAGGGACAAGTTTGGAAAACGCGGAGGTAATAATTGCCAAGGTAAAGACCCCAAATGAAGGAGTAAAGTCGGAATATATAATGGAAAAACTAATGGGAGGGGGGACTTTAGATTTTTCAAACGAAGTAATCGAAGAATTACTTCCTCTATTTAATTCAAAACCCACAGTACTAGTAATGAATCTTCAAAGATCAGCTGTCTTAACAAAAATTGAAGGTTTATCAAAAGCAATCATTGCTGATTTTGATGTAGATGAAAAAATCATTTTAGAACTTATTCAAGGTAATTTTTCACCTACAGGAAAACTCCCCATAGAACTTCCGTCTTCTATAAATGCGGTTGAAAACCAACTTGAGGATCTTCCTTTTGATTCAAAAAATCCTTTATATGAATTTGGTCATGGACTGAGCTATAGAAATAAAAAAGACTAATTTTAATGAATTAAAAAACCAATTATGTTTGATTTAAAGAAAATAATAACATTGTTTACCCTTCTATTAATATCATCATCTTCTGGATGTTCGGCTACTAAATCTACAACAAATGAAAAAGTAAAAGTTGAAACTCCCTCAAATGCAAATATTAGTTTACTCGATCAATTAAGAAGATCTCCCGGACTTATGATTCGTGGCAGCGATCAAAATGCTCAAATATTTTTGAGAGGAATTTCAAGTATAAATAGTCCAAAAGAGGTACTTTTTATTATAAATGGAACCCAAGTTGGTAGTTTTTCTAGAGGAGCTTCTTCACTGAGTCCACAAGAAATAAAACGTATAGAAGTTTTAAAAAATCCGTCTGATATCGCAGCTTATGGAATTATGGGATCAGGTGGTGTAGTTCTAATAACTACATTATAATTTTTTCAAAAATATATATAGTAAAGAAATCATGATTAGTTATTGGGAAAAATCATCCTTACTAAATTATGATCTCATTGTTATAGGTGGAGGAATCACAGGTATGTTTTGCGCTATATCATACCGTAAAATTTATCCAAAAGCTAAAATAGCAATACTAGAGCGTGGTCTTTTCTCTTCAGGGGCAAGTACTAAAAACGCTGGCTTCGCTTGTTTTGGCTCTTTATCTGAGCTCCAAGATGATTCTACAAAAATGACTGAAAAGGAATTGTTAACTCTCTTACGGCTCAGGCTCGAGGGGTTACAGTTTTTACGTGAAACTCTAGGGGATAAAAATATTGACTATCAGCCCAATGGTGGATTTGAATTATTTTTTGAGGAGCATCCAAAATCACTAGACTCTTTATCTTATTTTAACGAATTGTTATATCCTATTTTTAAAAAAGAGGTATATACTCTTAAGAATTCAAAAATCAGAGATTTTGGTTTAGATAAAACCCTCGTAAAACATTTGGTAGAAAACTCCTTTGAGGGTCAACTAAATACGGGTCTGATGATGCAGACTCTTAGGGCAAAAATTAATACTGAAAATATTTCTTTTTTATCTAAGGTAGAAGTATCAAGTTTCGAGGAGTCTATAGAGAAAAGTACACTTCTTGTTTCAATTCAAGGGCAACAGATTAAATTAGAAGCACGTAAAATAGCAGTTTGTAATAATGCATTTGCTAAACGTTTTTTTCCAGCACTGGAACTAAATCCTGGCAGAGGTCTCAGTTTCATTACAAAACCTATTAAAGATCTTAAATTAAAAGGATCTTTTCACTATAATGAAGGCTATTATTACTTTCGTAATATAGATAATCGTGTTCTCTTTGGAGGAGGGAGGGATTTAGATATTAAAACAGAAACCACCACATCTTTTGGAGTTAATAGTCAGATTAAACAAAAACTTTTAAAAGATTTAGAAACCTTTATTCTTCCGGGCCAATCGGTGCCAATTGAAATGGAGTGGTCAGGAATTATGGGTTTTGGTTCTAAAAAAACACCTCTTCTTCAAAAAGTGGGAGATAATATCGCTATGGGAGTTCGTCTAGGCGGAATGGGAATTGCCATTGGAAGTAAAATTGGAAAGGCAACTGCTGAATTATTGCAAGAATAAAATCTTCATTTATACTTTAATTAGCCTTAAAAAGTTTTGTTTTTATACCTTTATCTAATGCGAAATATTTTCTATTATTTTGGTTTTTCATATTTAAAACCAACACAATATTGGCCAATAAGAATTATAGTTGCACTATATTTTATAGTTGTTTATCTAGGCCTTATTTATGATCTCACAACAGCGAAACCAATATACTATTCAAATAATAGTCAATATTTAAATATTCTTTTATCAGACGATTATTTCTATTTTATTTATATTATCCCCGTTGTTTTAGTTTTTGTTGTCTCATATTTATGGGAATTTTTCTTAACAGTAGATAGAAAAAAGCTCAACAACAAATAAAATATTTAACAAAAAAACCGCCCTTATACTTAGGGCGGTCAAACAAATAATTAACTTTTTATTAATGCAAATTTCTTTTTGGGTAACTAAGCCTTGAAATCTATTCAGCATTTATAAATAAACAAAATTTAATAAAATCATATTTTTATTGAATTTTAATCAAAGATATATTGAAATAAGTAATTATATCATTAAAAAAATTGCTCCTAGCTCATTTTTATTAAGAATTCAATAAAGAATACTTTATTTTATATATTATTTAAAAAAAAGAATGTAAAATGGAATAAATATATTTTTTCTCCATCTGGATTGAAATAATTAAATGTATTAATTAGTAATTTCTCTACTCCTCATTAATTTAATATTAGCTTAAAGTTAAGCAGGGTTTAAAAAGTCTTTTTTTAATCTCTCCGATCCATTTTTGATTTACCGTCAAGAATTCCTAAGTTTGAATAGCAGCTAATTCCCATTTTATGAAACCTTTTTTTCTTTTTTGTAGCATATTTTTTTTTGGCGCATGTGTTTTTAACAAAGAAATAACGCCCCCAAACATTATTTTTATTTTAACAGATGATCAAGGATATGGGGATTTGGGAATTTATGGCGCTACCGACATTGAAACTCCACATATAGATCAACTGGCTTCAGAGGGCGCAATGTTTACTTCTTATTACGCTACTCAACCTGTATGTTCTGCATCAAGAGCTTCAATTCTAACAGGATGTTATTCAGACCGTATTGGTATTCATAATGCCTACAGTCCAGGGTCAAAAGTTGGTCTTAATCCTGAGGAGACGACCATAGCTGAACTACTTAAAGAGAAAGGTTATGCTACTGGAATATTTGGTAAATGGCATTTAGGAGATGCCCCTGAATTTTTACCACGGAAACATGGTTTTGATGAATTTTTCGGGATTTTATATTCAAATGATATGTGGCCAAAACATCCACAACAAGGAACTGTTTTTAATTTTCCAGACATTGAATTATATGAAAATGAAACTCCGCTATATATTTTAGAAGATCAAGCTTTTTTGACCAAAGCATTAACTGATCGAGCGATCAATTTTATTCAACAAAACAAAGAACAGCCTTTCTTTGTTTATCTACCTCATCCACAACCTCACGTACCTCTTTTTGCAGCCAATGATTTTAAAGATACCCAAGATCGCGGACTTTATGGAGATGTAATACATGAAATTGACGCATCTGTAGGAAGAATCTTAGCTAGCTTAAAAGAAGAAGGGCTCGAGAAAAACACCATTGTTATATTTACTTCAGACAATGGGCCTTGGTTATCTTATGGAGATCATTCTGGATCCTCTGGAATTTTTAGAGAAGGAAAAGGAACTAATTGGGAAGGAGGCCACCGAGTGCCAGGAATTATTCGCTATCCAAATAAAATTGAGTCTAATACTCTTATAGAAGCGCCTGCAATGGGAATTGACTGGCTACCCACCCTAGCTGAATTCGCTGCTACCAAAATGCCTAAATTAAAAATTGATGGTGCTTCTTTGGTTCCACTTTTAACTGGAGTCACTAATTCTTCTCCTCACGATAATTTTTTCTTCTATTACCGAACTAATGAATTACATGCAGTTCGTCATAAAGATTGGAAACTTTATGTTCCTCATACCTATCGTTCCTTAAATGGAAGAAAAGGGACCAATGACGGTTTCCCTGTTCCTTATAAGATGAATGAAATTAATACTCCGACTCTATATGACCTCACTAATGATAGAAGCGAACAGTATGATATTTCTTTTCAGCACCCTAAAATAGTAAAGAAAATTTCTAAAATAGCTGATTCGATCCGTCTTATTTTAGGAGATCAACTTTCGGGAATTAAAGGAAAAGAGGTGCGTCCAGTGGGTCGAATTGAAAACTAGTTTTTATCGGCCCAAGGGCCATGATATTTTCTATCATGGTTTTTATCTTTTCGTTCAAATCCGTGGGCTCCAAAAAAATCTCGTTGGGCTTGTATTATATTAGCATTACTATTCTCTTGTGTTATTGCTAAAAAATAATTCCATGCCGCATTATGACAAGAAAAAGGAATACGTTTTTGGATTGCAGATGTAATTGAAATTTCCCATGAGGCAATACCATTATTAAAAAATTCCATAAACACAGCTGCATTCAGCAGCGTGTCATTTGCTTTAAGAATATCTACAAGAGTATCCATTAATCTTGATTTAATAATACAACCCTCAGACCAAATACTAGCTATAGTAGCCAACTTAATTTTCCAATTATTTTTAGTAGCGGCTTTTCGAATCATTTCAAAACCCTGATGATGATTGATGATACGTGAGAGATCATATGAAACTTTTAAAGCGCTTAGTGAGAGCGAAGTTGAAGTAGGTTTACTCTTAAAAGTCTTACTTAACAGTGAGCGTTGCTTTTTATTGGATGAGGTAAATCGAGCATGTAATGCTGAAGCCATTAATGAATTAGGACTTCCAAGCTCTGCACCCTCAGCAGTTGCCCAAGCTCCAGTTCCTTTGTTAGAGGCTTCATCTTTTATTAAATCAATAAAAGGACGTCCTGACTCGTAGAAGCCCAGTAGTGATGCTGTAATATCTAAGAGATAGCTTTCACTTTTGGTTTTTTGCCAATCTTGGAGCATTTTTTGAATGGTTTTTATACTGTTAGACGGATCTGATAGTGCTAGTGAAACCACCTCTGCAAGTAATTGCATCTCCGCATATTCAATACCATTATGTACCATTTTAACAAAATGACCTGCACCTCCAGAACCTACAAAATCGCAACAAGGAACTTCTTTAGAGTTTTTTGCAGCTATTGCACTTAGGTCGTTTTTAACAAGCATATAGGCCTCTTTATCACCCCCTATCATTAAAGCAGGTCCTTTTAGCGCCCCTTCTTCTCCTCCAGAAACACCCATGCCTAGAAAATATATACCAGCTGCTGAAAGTTGTTTTGCTCTTTTTTCGGTGTCTTTAAAATGAGAATTTCCACCTTCAATAATAACGTCTCCTTGAGTTAGTAATGGGATTAATTTTTCAATAACTGTATCTGTGGGATTTCCAGCAGGAAGCATTAATAAAATTTTTCGTGGGTTTTTTATTGATTCAACAAAAGAGGGTAATGCACTAAAAGGAAGGGCATTTTTAAGTTCAGAATACTGTTTGGTATGAGACAAAGCAACTCCTTCTTCGGAACCTTTTACCTCTCTATTATAAAGCGAAAGGGAGGTGCCTTTATTGGCAAAATTTCTACTTAGACTCGTGCCCATTATACCGAGTCCAACAATACCCCAATTGGTTTTATTGATCATCTTAAATAAGGTTTAAGTTGATTAATTTGTTCTTTAGTAGTTAGCGCTGCTTCCAAATGAATTGCGTTATCGGGAACTTCTAATATTTCTAGTTGACTTTCAAGAAGTGAAGCTGGCATAAAGTGCGCACGTTTTTTCAGTCTTTTTTTCAAGGTATTAAGATCAGAATGTAAATATACCCATAGTATTTTTTCTGAGATTATCCCTTTACTCAAATCCGATCGATACCTCTCTTTTAAAGCTGAACAAGCAACAACTACTCCGTTTTTTTCAGACGCCAAAATCTCTTTATTTAACTCAACTAACCAAGGTATTCTATCGAAATCATTTAAGGGAGTTCCTCTCTTCATCTTATCTATATTTTCCTTTGAATGAAATGCATCTCCTTCTAAAAAAAAATGTTCTAAAAAGTCTGCAAGTGCTTTTCCAAGAGTAGTTTTTCCACACCCACTGACACCCATAATAATAATAATTTTTGACACCCGCTAAAGGTATAAAAATGAACGTATCTATAAAGACTCTTTCGAATGGCTTAAAGAGTATCCCATGGAATTGATTGTTTTTTTTCTGCGGCTAGTGTTGCTAGCGTTAATATTTTAGAAACAATTAAGTTATTTTCAACACTATACAATCCGTTTGGTTCTATAATTCTATTTTCGTGAACAACCTCATAGAGCAGTCTAAATGGATCTTTTTGATAGTCACGAATAGGAGCAGGCTGGTGTGTCTTAACACCTTCTTTTTCTGTTGTCATAAGCTCCATTTGATTACCGTTGATACAGTTAATATAGCCTTGAGAGCCATAAACTTGCATGTCTTTACGGTTATGCGACCAGTTCCATGATGCTTGAATAATGACTTGGATTTTTTCGTATTCTAAAACAATGGTAGTGTCATCATCTACTTTTGGATAAAGTTTAGGTTTACTTTGTTTAGCGATACAACTAACATGCA
>JABGXI010000092.1:0-18054 GCA_018675855.1 Flavobacteriaceae bacterium
GTTGTAATTGCATCTGGAGGATATGGAAATGTGTTTTTTTTATCTACAAACGCAATGGGAAGTAATGTTTCCGCAGGATGGAAAATTCATAAAAAAGGAGCTCATTTTGCTAATCCATGTTTCACGCAAATTCATCCTACCTGTATTCCTGTTTCTGGTGATCATCAGTCAAAATTGACTTTAATGTCAGAATCTTTAAGAAATGACGGTAGAATCTGGGTACCAAAAAACATTGAAGATGTTAAATTAATTCGTGAAGGCAAATTAAAGGCCACAGAAATTACAGAAGAGAACAGGGATTATTACCTGGAGAGAAGATACCCTGCTTTTGGAAATCTAGTACCTAGAGATGTTGCGTCTCGCGCAGCTAAAGAACGTTGTGATGCTGGGTATGGTGTAAATAAAACAGGTGAGGCAGTTTATCTTGATTTTGCAGCGGCAATTACTCGCTACGGTAAAGAACAAGCTCATGTAAAAGGACTTGATGAAAATGATTCTACATTAGTTAAAAAATTAGGACAAGACGTCGTACGCTCTAAATATGGAAATCTTTTTCAGATGTATGAAAAAATTGTAGATCAAGATCCATATGAAATGCCAATGATGATTTATCCTGCAGTTCATTATACTATGGGAGGGGTATGGGTAGATTATAATTTAATGACCTCTATTCCCGGATGCTACGCTATTGGAGAAGCAAATTTCTCTGACCATGGAGCCAATAGGTTAGGAGCCTCAGCATTAATGCAAGGTTTAGCCGATGGATACTTTGTTCTGCCATACACTATTGGGGATTATTTAGCAGATGACATTAGAACGGGAAAGATAGACATCAGCCTCCCTGAGTTTGAAAAAGCAGAAGCGGCTGTGAAAGTACAGTTGGAAAGCTTTGTAAATAATAATGGAAAAAACTCAGTTGATTATTACCATAAGAAATTAGGTAAAATTATGTGGGATAAATGTGGTATGTCTCGAAATAAAAAAGGATTAACAGAGGCTATTACTGAAATTAGCGCATTACGTAAAGATTTTTACAAAAATGTAAATGTCCCTGGAACAACCAAAGAGTTTAACGAGCAACTTGCTAAAGCAGGACGTGTTGCTGATTTTTTAGAATTGGGCGAATTGTTTGCAAAAGATGCATTGGAACGAAATGAATCTTGTGGTGGTCACTTTAGAGAAGAATCTCAGACTCCTGAAGGAGAAGCGCTGAGAAATGATAAAGATTTCACCTTTGTTTCTGCATGGGAATACAAAGGAGAACCTTCTAAAGCGAAATTGCATAAAGAGGAATTAAAATATGAAGAGATTGAAGTAAAAACAAGATCTTATAAATAGGCATTAGATAATACAGATTATGAATTTGACATTAAAAGTTTGGAGACAAGCAAATGCGAAAGCAAAAGGGAACATGGAAAACTATTCAATTTCGGACGTTTCCCCTGATATGTCCTTTTTAGAAATGATGGATGTTTTAAATGAACAATTAATAGGACAGGGAATTGATCCAATTGCTTTTGATCATGATTGTCGTGAAGGAATTTGCGGAATGTGTTCTATGTTTATTAACGGTGAAGCTCATGGTCCAGACCGTTTAGTTACTACATGTCAATTACACATGCGTAAATTTAAAGATGGCGATACAATAACCATTGAGCCGTTTCGTGCCCAAGCATTTCCTGTCATTAAAGATTTAACCGTAGACCGTTCAGCATTTGATCGTGTCCAACAAGCTGGGGGATTTGTAAGTGTAAATACATCTGGAAATACTCAAGATGCAAACGCAATTCCAATTGGAAAAGACTTTGCAGATAAAGCTTTTGACGCCGCTGCCTGCATTGGTTGTGGTGCTTGTGTAGCTAGTTGTAAAAATGCTTCTGCAATGTTATTTGTGTCTGCAAAAGTGTCCCAATATGCTTTACTCCCTCAAGGTAAAGTTGAGGCAACTGATCGTGTAATGAATATGGTAAAACAAATGGATGAAGAAGGTTTTGGTAACTGTACTAACACTGGCGCTTGTGAAGTAGAGTGTCCAAAAGGGATTTCTTTAGAAAACATAGCACGGATGAATCGAGAATATTTATTTGCGAGCTTGAAAGGCTAAGTATTTTTTGATCGTTAAATAAACTTTCTTAAAGCGATAATTTTTAACTAGACTAAACCTTAATTTCGTCATAATTATTAATTATTCTTTTACACCCCATCTTCAGCAGAGTTTTTTCATCAAACATAGTTGTTATCCCAATTACATCCATTCCTGCCGCTTTAGCTGAAAGTATTCCAGATAACGTATCCTCAAATGCAAGACAATCGCTGGGATTAACATCAATTTTTTCAGCGGCTGTCAAAAAAATTTCAGGATGTGGTTTGCCTTTTTTTACTTCATGTCCACCAGTTGTGGAGTGAAAAAAATTCGTCAAATTCAATGCTTCAAAAGTAAAATCAATATTATGTTGATCGCCCATTGTTGCTAATCCCATTGGAATATTTTTTTGAAACATTTTTTCTAAAAACAATATCAAACCAGAAATTGATTTCACATGAGGACGGTATAATTCTCGGTAGAGTTCTTCTTTATAACTTCCGATTTTCCTTAGTGTTTCTACATCTGAAATTTCAGGAAAAAGCCGAGTCATAATTTCTATTAAAGACCCTTTATGAAATTTTTTATCAAAAGTATTATAGTCTAAATCTAATTTATGGTGTTTAAATAACTCGATCCAAGATTTTTTATGATATGACATGTTATCCATAAGAGTACCATCCATATCAAAAATTAGTGCTTTATAATGCATCAATTACTTTTTTAACGAAAAGGCCAATTTGACTAGGCTCTAACCAACGAGTAACAATAACAATATCTTCATCTGGAATAATGACAATATAATTTCCGCCAAATCCAGACGCATAAAATACATTTTGAGGAACACCTTCCCAAAAACGATTGGTTCCTTTTTTATTTAACCACCACATATAGCCATAGCTTATCTGTGCTGGAGAGGGAGTAGTGGCATCTTTAATCCAGTTTTTACTTATCAATTGATTACCATTCCAAGCCCCGTCATTAAGGAAAAGAAGTCCAAAGCGTGCATGATCTAGTGTGTTAATAAACAGGCCCCCTCCAGAATGTCCTCCACCCGAAACCGATTGTGCACGTTGGCCATCTAGTTCAATCCAAGAATTATTATAACCATACCATCTCCAAGAACTACTTGCTCCAATGGGGTCCATAATATATTTTTTTAACACTTGAGGTAAAGGTTTTCGCCACACATTTAGAAGAGAATACGCCAAAAGATTAACTCTCACATCATTGTATTCAAATTGAGTTCCAGGAATGGAAAAAGCCCTATTTTTCCAATCGTCAATACTTCCTTTATTAGGTGGCCTGTCTGCCCAATCATGGCCTCCCCAAAGTGTTCCAGACCAGTCTGATGATTGGTTAAGTAAGTGTTCCCAGGTAATCTGGCTATTGTGATTTCCATCATAAGTGGTGTCCCAAATTATTTCACCTACTTTTTCTTTTGGTGAAATTAGATTCCGATCTACTGCTAACCCTGCAACTGTGGAGAGATAACTTTTAGTAACGCTAAAGGTCATATCCACACGCTCAACAGTTCCCCAAGAAGCGATTTGATATCCATTTTTTAAAATTATCCCTGCGGGGCCTCCTCTTTTTTTTGTGGGTCCCAAAATTTTGTGGTAAGGTTCTTTAGAAAATCCGTGTAAGATCGCAATGCGCAAATCTTTGGAACCACCATATTCATTTTCTTTTGCAAAGTCAATCGCATCATCTATTTTTTTTGAATCAATAGAGTATTCGCGCGGTTCTTTTTGTTGCCATGTTCCATGAGCAGGAGGAAAATAGTATTGACCATATAGTGAAGGGTAACAAAAAAAAACAAATAGTAAATATTTTATTATTGGCTTCATAATGTAAAATCTAGTTAAATTTAAGCTCTATAATAAAGGTAAGTAATTTAGAAACTTGTTTAGGTTTCATCACTTTTAAATTAATAGTATGCAAATTAAACTTCACATTACCGCTCTTCAAATCCCACTATTTTGGGAGGCACCTGAACTAAATAGAAAAAGTATTGATGAAAAATTAACTAAACTTCCTGGAACAGATATAGTTTTATTACCGGAGATGTTTACTTCTGGCTTTACTATGAATCCAAGTACCGTAGCTGAGTCAATGGACGGACCAACCATTAAGTGGATGAAAAGCTGGGCATATAATTTAGATGCAGCTATTGGTGGAAGTATAGTGATTGATGAAGATGGGGCTTATTTAAACCGTTTTGTTTGGGTGATACCCTCTGGGAAATGTTCTTTTTATGATAAGCACCATACGTTCACATTGGCTGGAGAAGATCAAGTTTATCAAAGAGGTAATGATGATGGGATTATAATTTTTAAAGGCTGGAAAATATGTTTGCGTATTTGTTATGATTTACGCTTTCCTGTATGGTCTAGAAACACCCAAGATTATGATCTATTAATCTATGTAGCAAATTGGCCCAAACCAAGAATCAGCGCATGGGACACTCTTTTGAAAGCTCGTGCAATCGAAAATATGAGTTATGTAGTTGGAGTTAACCGCTGTGGAGAAGATTCAAAAGGGAATGATTATCCTGGACATTCAGCAATTTATGATTCGTTAGGAAATTGTATTTCAGGAGATCTTTCCTCTGAAACAAAAAATATTTCTACTTTTATTAATTATCAGGAGTTACAAGCACATCGGAGGAAGTTGCGCTTTCTGGAAGATCGAGATAATTTTGACTTGTGTTAAAAGTTTCATTCATATCCCAGTTAGCACGTAAGTCAATTTCTTTCCAGTAATAAATTATTTTTTCTGGTTGTATTTTCTCCAAATAATTTCCAGTATCCCACTTTCTATTACCATTAGAATCTTCAATTAAGCGCACACTATATTTTCCAGCATTTAATAATTCAAAGGAATACTTGTTTCCAGGCATAAGGCTATCATAACGACGCACCACTTTTTTGTTATTAAGCAATTCAATTATATAGGGACTGGGACTTTCATGCTGAACCCGCAAATAGATATTTCCATAATCTTCTATCTTTTTAGTTGATGTTCTGAAAACAATAGTATCGTGAGTTCTTCCCCAAAAATCTTTTAAAGCATTGGGCAAAAGTTTTATTTCATATCGATCATTAGGAATCACTTCAAAATCAACGGTAATAAGGTCATAATTTTTTTTAATTTTCAAAAAAGCAGGTATTTGAATGGTATCTACATTTGTTACAATTATTTTTTCAGAGTCCACTTCTGTTACTGGTAGATTACTTTCAAGCTCTAGCTTACTCTTTAAACGTAAACTTCCTTTAGTAAACTTTTTGATAATTAATGAGTCTTCAATCGGATCTTTAAAAAAGACCGTTTTGGTTCTAAGAGTGTCTTGAATTTCAATTTTAAATTTAAGAGAATCTAAGGAGGCACCTCTAAACCAATAATCTAAGGTGTCTGTAACACGGTTTTTAGTTACTAATGATTCAAAAGAATCAGGAACATCACTAGTCATTTTAAAAGTCTGATCATCATGTTGTCCAAAATAAGCTATTGCGATATGATGATCATTTATAAAGTTTGGTTTGTCCCAAAAGAAATTAGTGCGTTCTTTAAAAAGATTTAAATCTATAATGGAATCCTGTGGAAGTTCAATAAGGCGGTCAAGGTATCCTATCTTATCTACACTTTGATCAAAAAAATAATTTCCAGCTTTATCTTCAAGTGCAATAATTGCATATTTTCCAGCACGTAAATTTTGAAAACGAAATATGGTAGTATCAAGTGTGCTGGTAACATACAGAGGCTTTTTCGTAAAAACTGTTGAGTCTTTATAGGTAGAGTCTATCGGATAGAGTTGTAAAGAAATAAAACGTTCTGTATCTTTTTCAAATGCATCAGATACACGTCCTCTAATGAAGAGTGAGTCTATAGTGGCTCCTGTGGATAAGGTGTATGTTAAATATGATGTTGGATTATTTTCGTTAAAATCAATAATACTTTCACCAAAATTAAAAGTGTAAGTAGTATTTTCAAAAAGGGTATCCGTTAATTTAATGTTTACTTTTTTTGAAGCTCCTGTGGTAGGGTATACTTTATATTTATCAGAACTTAAAGGTGGCGAAATGATAAGCTGTTTACTTACATCTTTTAAGGTTACAAATTCATCAAAGGTTAATGTAATTTCTTCTTTATCAAAAAAGGTAGTGTTCATTTTTGGAGAAGCGTTAACCATAATTGGAGGAAGTGAATCTCTTGGGCCACCTGTGGGAGTTGCTCTTTTGGCACATTGAAATGTGTTAAGAAGAAGTATACCAATAAGTAAAAGCGAAAACCGGTATTTCATCATTTTTAGATTCTTCACAAAATAACATAATAGAGCTCTATAAAAATAACAAAAAGGATTATTTTTGACACATGGCTCAACAATCAGATCAATTCAAAAAAGTAATTTCCCATGCCAAAGAGTATGGTTTTGTATTCCCCTCTAGTGAAATTTACGATGGCTTGAGTGCTGTTTATGATTATGCACAAAATGGAGTTGCGTTAAAGAAAAATATTCGTGAGTACTGGTGGAAATCAATGGTACAGTTAAATGAAAATATTGTAGGAATTGATTCTGCTATTTTTATGCATCCAACTATTTGGAAAGCATCAGGCCATGTGGATGCTTTTAATGACCCATTAATTGATAATAAAGTTTCAAAAAAACGGTATCGAGCAGATGTTCTTGTGGAGGATTATGTAGCTAAAATTGAGTCAAAAATTGAAAAAGAAGTTTCCAAGGCAGCAAAAAGATTTGGTAATTCTTTTGATGAAGCTCAATTTAAATCCACCAACCCAAGGGTGGTTGGATATCAAGAAAAAGCAGTTGCTATTTTAAAACGTTTAGGACAGTCTTTAGAAAAGGAAGACTTAGTTGATGTAAAAGCATTGATTGAAGAATTAGAAATTTCCTGTCCAGAATCTGGATCAAGAGATTGGACAGAAGTAAAGCAATTTAATCTAATGTTTGGTACAAAATTGGGGGCTTCTGCCGATTCTGCAATGGATCTTTATTTGCGACCTGAAACAGCTCAAGGTATTTTCGTTAATTTTTTAAATGTTCAAAAAACAGGACGAATGAAACTTCCTTTTGGAATTGCACAAACAGGAAAAGCTTTTAGAAATGAAATTGTAGCCCGGCAGTTTATTTTTAGAATGCGAGAATTTGAACAAATGGAAATGCAATTTTTTATTGCTCCAGGAACTCAAAAAGAATGGTATGAGCACTGGAAAGAAAAACGTCTTAAGTGGCATATCTCCTTAGGTTTAGGTAAAGAAAATTACCGTTTTCATGATCATGAAAAATTAGCACATTATGCAGATGCAGCTTCTGACATAGAATTCCGATTTCCATTTGGTTTTAAAGAATTAGAGGGAATTCACTCTCGAACAGA
This sequence comes from Flavobacteriaceae bacterium, assembly GCA_018675855.1. GTDB lineage: Bacteria > Bacteroidota > Bacteroidia > Flavobacteriales > Flavobacteriaceae > MS024-2A. Next base: position 7,480 of record JABGXI010000092.1, read on the forward strand.
TTTTGATTTGAGCAGCCATGAAAAATTTACAGGTAAAAAATTACAATATTTTGATCCTGAACAAAATGAAAACTATGTGCCTTATGTGGTTGAAACATCTGTAGGCTTAGACCGAATGTTTTTAGCAGTTTTTTCAAATGCATTAACCGAAGAGATTTTAGAAGACGGTTCTTCACGAACTGTTCTTAAGTTGCCTCCAGCACTAGCACCTACAAAAGTAGCTGTTTTACCACTAGTTAAAAAAGATGGTCTACCCGAACTGTCGCGGACCATTGTTGATGACCTAAAATGGAGCTTTACCACCGCGTATGATGAAAAAGATGCTGTAGGAAGACGCTATAGAAGACAAGATGCACTGGGTACACCATATTGCATAACAGTTGATCATCAAAGTTTAGAAGATCAGACGGTAACTCTTCGCGAGAGAGATAGTATGAAACAAGAACGAATCTTTATAAACGATCTGAAAAATAGAATTACAGATCAGGTATCACTTGAAAACTTATTACGTAAACTATAACTTGTATTTTTAATATTTAGCCCTAAGCTTAAGTTAGGATTGCATTTCTTGTTATTATAATAAATATTAAAATGAAATTAACTGATTTTAATGTCAAATAGTATTCTTTTCAAATTATTTTGTGACCATTGAAGATTTTTTAACTTAGTAAAAAAAGAATTTGAAAGTCCTATCCTATAATGTAAACGGAATACGTGCAGCCTTAAAAAAAGGATTTGCAGAATGGCTAAAGGCAACTGCAGCTGACGTTATTTGTATACAAGAAACAAAAGCTCTTAAAGAACAAGTAGATACTTCCGTTCTAGAAGAATTAGGTTATTATCATTATTGGTTTTCTGCTCATAAAAAGGGATATAGTGGGGTTGCTATTTTCTCAAAAAAGAAGCCAAATAAAATTACCTACGGATCGGGTATTGATCATATGGACTTTGAAGGAAGAATTATTAGGGCCGACTTTGATAAGGTTTCAATTATAAGTTTGTATTTACCTTCAGGAACTAATATTGATCGATTGGAGTACAAGTTTAAGTTTATGGATGAGTTTCAAGACTATATTAATGTGCTAAAAGAGGATTTTCCTAATTTAATAATCTGTGGAGATTATAATATTTGTCATGAAACTATTGATATTCATGATCCTATTCGAAATAAAAAAGTTTCTGGATTTTTACCACAAGAGCGAGAATGGATTGGAAGGTTTTTGAATTCTGGGTTTATAGATTCTTTCCGTCATTTAAATTCAGAACCTAATCAATATAGTTGGTGGAGCTATCGCGCTAACGCAAGAAACAACAATAAAGGCTGGCGTATAGACTACGCCCTTGTAAGTGAGCCATTAAAAAATAATATTAAAAGATCTTATATTTTGCAGGAAGCAAAGCATTCAGATCATTGTCCAGTGGGTGTTGAATTAATTTTTTAAACATGAAAAAACAAGTGGTTTTATTTTTTTTAGTGAGTGTGTTGTCTTTCAATAGCTGTGTATCAACAAAAGTCTTTAATGATTTGGAGGCTCGCTATTCAGAAATGAAAATAAACAGGAACGCTCTTTTAAAATATCAAGATTCATTACAACAAGCCTTTAATACTTTGGATAAAAATTGGTATAAGACCTCCGCCTATTTAAAAAGATCACGTGATAGTGTGAGTATTGGATTAGAACAAATAACCTCTTTAGAAGAAGAGTATGCTTTACTAGCTCAAAACAGTAATAAAAAAATCAATGAAAGTATAGCTAGAAATAATTCATTACTTAAAGAAATAGCAATCAAAGAGTCTCAGCTTTTAACACGTTCAGAACGTGTGAATCAGTTAGAAAAATTAATGTCACAACAAAAGGAATCTTTACAACTTTTAAAGAAAAGTTTGTCCGATGCTTTATTAAACTTTGAAGGAAATGGTCTTACCGTTGAGCAGCGTGATGGAAAAGTATATGTGTCTATGGAAAATAAATTACTTTTTAAATCAGGTAGTTGGGAGGTGGGTAGTGAAGGTAAAAAAGCTTTAGAACAGTTGGGGGTCGTTTTAGCAGAAAACCCAGACATTGTAGTTTTAATTGAAGGTCATACAGATAATGTACCCTTTAGTCCAAAAGGAGCATTAGCTTCCAACTGGGACTTATCCACTAAACGAGCTACTTCAATGGTGAATATTCTTTTAGAAAATAAATTAATTTTACCTCAAAATTTAATAGCAGCTGGACGAGGAGAATTTATGCCCATAGCTCCAAATAACAGTTCATCAGGACGTGCAGTGAATCGAAGGATTGAAGTAATATTGAGCCCTCAATGGGACGAAATAAATGCCTTATTAAATAACTAAATTTATGGAATATAATTTTTTACCTGATACTGACGTAAAAGTCAGTAAAATTTGTTTGGGAACAATGACTTGGGGGAGGCAGAATAATGAAGTTGATGCTTATGCTCAAATGGATTTCGCATTAGATCAAGGAGTAAATTTTTTTGATACAGCAGAATTATATCCTATACCACCTCGTAAAGATGAGCAAGGAGACACTGAATGCTTTATTGGTTCTTGGTTTAAAAAAAATAGGAATCGAGATAAGATAATATTAGCTTCTAAAATTGCTGGTCCTGCTGCTTTCACAAAACACATTAGAACGGATAAAGTATTTTCTAAGGCCTCAATAGATTCAGCAGTATTGAAAAGTTTAAGACGACTACAAACGGACTATATTGATCTTTATCAAATTCATTGGCCTGAACGAAACACTAATTATTTTGGGAAAAGGGGACATAAGTATCCAAAAGGAGAAGTTTGGGAGGAGAATTTCGAAGAAGTCTTAGACGCACTTAATGCTCATGTTAAAGCTGGAAACATTCGGCATGTTGGTCTTTCCAATGAAACACCTTGGGGTGTAATGCGCTATTTAGAAGCCCAAAACGAAAACCGTCCAAAAATGCGAACTATTCAAAACCCATATTCGCTTTTAAATAGAACATTTGAAACTGGAAATTCAGAAGTTTGTCATCGAGAAAATGTAGGATTATTGGCTTATTCTCCTCTTGCTTTTGGAGTGTTAAGTGGTAAATACCGTTTGGGAAATAGACCTAAAGATGGAAGAATAACTTTATTTCCAAACTATAACCGCTATAGTAACACACAGTGCAATCAAGCAGTAGATATGTACTATGATTTAGCAACTTCTAACGGGATGACTTTAACACAACTGGCACTTGCCTTTGTAAATGATCGCCCTTTTGTAACGAGTAACATTATTGGCGCAACATCTTTATCTCAACTAGAAGAGAATATTGATACCGTAAATATTAAACTCTCTGAAGAGGTTCTCTCTAAAATAGATTCTATTCAAGAATTAGTGCCTAATCCAGCACCCTAATAATTAAAAAAAGAGAAGAACTTTTTTCGAACCCACCAGGTTAGATGAGTTAATTAAAATAGATTAATTCTATTTTAATTAAGGGATTGCATCTATCAATTTTTGCGTGTACGGATGTTTAGGTGTTCCATATAAAGCATCTGCTTCCTGAAGCTCTAAGAGAGAACCGTTCTCCATCACCATGACTCTGTCAGACATATATTTTACAACGGCTAGATCATGAGAAATAAAAAGATAGCTTAAGCCTAATTCTTTTTTAAGATCATTTAATAAATTCAATATCTGAGCTTGAACTGAAATGTCTAAAGCAGCCACACTCTCATCACAGATTAAAAGTTTAGGTTCTGTCGCCAAGGCCCGAGCAATAACAGCTCGTTGTCGTTGACCTCCCGAAAGCTCATGGGGGTAGCGATTGTAAAAAGAAGGCACTAAATTTACTTGGTATAAAAGCTGTTGACTCCGATCTTTTTGTGCCTTGGAACTAACGGCAATACCGTGTACATAAAGCACTTCTTCAATCGCACTACCAATTGTTTTTAACGGGTGTAATGCTGCGTAAGGATCTTGGAATATAAATTGAATTTCTTTTCGCAACTTTCGTAATGAAGTAGTAGATTGAATTATGGGCTTCCCCTTATAAGAAACAATTCCTTGTGAAGGGGGATCTAAATAAATTAAAGCTTTTGCTAAGGTTGATTTCCCACAACCAGATTCCCCAACAAGCCCAAGGGTTTCCCCTGGATATAAAGAAAAATCTAGTGAATGTAATGCTTTAAATTCTTGATTGTTTCCTAGCCAATTTCTTTTAATATAAGTTTTCTCAAACCCTTTTACTTCAAGTAAAGGTGTTTTTTCATAGAGTATTTTATGTTGTTTTTGTCGTGTAATTTTTGAAATTGGAATTGCCTTAAAAGTACCTTTTGCATAATCTTCTAATGTAGGAAGTCGATCTAGTCTAACGTTTGTTTTAGGACGTGCAAAAAGTAATCCTTGAGTATAGGGATGTTTTGGTTTTTTGAAAAGAGTTTCTGTATTTCCTTCTTCAACAATTTCTCCTTGATACATAACCCAAACTTTGTTTGCTAATTGTCTAACTAAAGTCAAATCATGTGAGATAAATAAAATACTCATCTGATACTTTTTTTGCAGATTTTTCAGGAGTTGAATAATTTCTTTTTGAACTGTCACATCAAGTGCTGTTGTGGGTTCATCTGCAATTAAAAGTTTGGGCTTACATAACAAAGCCATTGCAATCATAATTCGTTGTTTCTGCCCACCACTTAACTGATGTGGATAAGAAGATAAAATACGGCTAGTATCTGTTAGCTGGACTTCTTTTATGACTTCATAAATAGTTTTTTTTTGATCAATCGCATTAAGTAAAGTGTGTTGCTGGAGTACTTCTTGTAATTGTTTGCCACATTTCATTGAAGGATTTAAACTAGATTGTGGCTCTTGAAAGACTATTCCAATAGATTTTCCTCTTATGTTTGACCATTTCTTAGAAGAAATTCCATTAATATTCTCACCATCAAATTTAAGCCGTTGTGTATTTATTAATGCGTTTTTTGGATGAAGACCAATTAAGGTTAGCGCAGTAATTGATTTACCACTTCCTGATTCTCCTACTATAGAAACAATTTCCTGTGTTCCAATAGTAAACGATATTTTTTTGAGAATAGCAGTATCTCCAATATTAAGCGATAAATTTTTCACTTCAACTAAAGGAGATACTTGCGGTATTTTTTCACCCATTGATATTATATATTCCTTTTTTTAAGCTCAGAAATTGCATGGTTTGCTGCACGTGCAGTAAGTGCCATATAAGTCAATGAAGGGTTTTGATTTGCAGAAGAGGTCATACAGGCTCCATCAGTAACAAATAAATTTGAGACACTATGTACTTGGTTGTGCTTATTAAGAACTGAGGTTTTAGGATCTTTACCCATTCTAGCGGTTCCCATTTCATGTATCCCTTTTCCAATAGGTGCATTGGAATCATTAATATTAACATCTTTAAAGCCTGCATTTTCAAGCATTTCTGCAGCTTGAACTTTCCAGTCTTCTTTCATTTTGATTTCATTTTCTTTAAACTCTGCATCAAAAACGATTTTAGGTAAGCCCCATTGATCTAATTTTTCATAGTTCAAAAACATTTTGTTTTCATGGTAAGGAAGAACTTCTCCAAAACCTCCCATTCCTATTGACCAATCCCCTGGCTTAAGAACTTCTTTTTTAAAGTCTTTGCCATATGCAAGTTCGGCAACAGATTCATTCCATCCCCATCTGCTAGCACCACCCTGATATCCATAGCCTCTTAAAAAACCTACTTTTTTATTGTCATTTCTAAGGTTTCTAAAACGTGGAATATAAAAACCATTGGGGCGTCTTCCAGCATAATATTGATCTTTAAATCCATCATATCTTCCAGATGCACCACTTCCTAACTGATGATCCATAATATTGTGTCCCAATTCACCGCTATCATTTCCCATTCCGTTTGGAAAACGGCTAGATTTTGATTGCATCAAAATAGCAGTAGAAGCCATTGAGGAGGCACAAAGAAAAACTATTTTTGAGCTAAATTCTATAGATTCTTTGGTGAGCGAATCAATAACTCGAACCCCAGTTGCTTTTTGTGTTTTCTCGTCATACAAAACTTCTGCTACAATAGAATTAGGGCGTAAGGTCATATTTCCAGTAGCTTCTGCTGCAGGGAGTGTAGAAGAATTGGAACTAAAATAGGCACCAAAAGGACACCCACGATCACACCTGTTCCTGTATTGACAGGCAGTTCTACTTGCGCCTTCCTTTGTCCCTTTCGTAATATGTGCAACTCTGCCTATGGTAAGCAAACGATCATTATGGCTGTTGGCAATACTTTCTTTTAAATGATTTTCAACACAATTTAATTCCATTGGCGGTAGGAAATGACTATCAGGAAGCTGGGGTAAATTTAGTGCTTCACCACTAGTTCCTATATATTTTTCTACATAGCTGTACCATGGTTCAATATCTCTATATCGAATAGGCCAATCTACTCCAAAGCCATCTTTTGAATTAGCTTCAAAATCCAAATCGCTCCAGCGATATGTTTGTCTGCCCCAAATTAGAGAACGACCTCCCACCTGAGTTCCTCGAATCCAGTCAAAGGGTTTGATTTCATCATAATCATGATCAGAATCTTTATTGTAAAAATGACGAGTAGTTTCATGAATTCCCCATCGGCTCTGTTTGTCATAGTCTTTGAGAATTTTCTGTGGAGTTTTACCTCCATTTGGCATATCCCAAGGATCCTTATGCATAGTAGGATAATCTTCAATATGTTTTACCATACGACCTCTTTCTAAGACTAAAGTTTTAAGACCGTTTTCACATAATTCTTTGGCAGCCCAACCACCACTTACTCCTGTTCCTACTACAATAGCATCGTATTGTTCAAGTTTTGAATTTAATAAGTTCATATTATTTAAATAGTTATTTCTTATTAATATTTTGATTGATTTCTAAAGCAGCATCCATGTAGGTATAGATGTCTGGGGTAAAAGGATCCCCATTTATACTTTTAGGACCTTTGAGGTGTCCTAAGCGAACTAAAATTAGATTTTCTTTAGGAAAAGTAATGATGTATTGTCCTAGATGTCCTCGCATCATAAATACATCATATCCTTTATATTCTTTGAGCCACCAGCTATAGCCATATTGGGGACTCTCTTTAAACCTTGGACGGATGGATTTCACAACATAAGAAGAATCTAATAATACCTTGCCATTCCATTTGCCATAATCTTTGTATAATTTTGCCATGCGCGCGAAATCTCTAGCATTTGAAGCAATACAGCAATAAGCTTTTTCAGAACTATTTTCTTTACTATCTACTTGCCAATATGATTCATGCTCAGCCCCCATTGGATTCCAAAGTGTTTCATATAAGTAATTTGTTAAGTTTTTTCCAGTGGCTTTTGCAATTACCATTCCTAATAAATGAGTAGTTCCACTTTTATAGCTATAAGACTGACCAGGTAATTCTTCAATAGGTTGTTCTAAAACAACTTTATCTAAGTCTTTTAAAAAATAGGCAGAGGCCGTCACTGAAAAAGGAGAATAATATGCTTCTTCCCAACGTTGTCCAGAGGCCATACTGGCTAGATCACCAACAGTAACTTGGTTGGCATAGGCACCTTTTAATTCAGGCAAAAAATCAATTACAGGTTGATCAAGATCACGAATATATCCATCCATTATAGCCTTCCCTAGCAATGCAGACACAAAGCTTTTGGCAACGGAAAAGGAATTGCTTTTAGAATCTATACCATATCCATCATAATACTTTTCAAAATAAAGGCTATCATTTTTAATGATTAAAAATGCAACACTTTTAGTGACTTCATGGTGTTTTTCTAATTTTTCTGAAAGAGAAATTTTATTATATTTTGAATGCAGTGGCCACGGTTGTGGTTTCTCTGAAGCGGGAAGTGTTGCATTGTCAAAATAGGTATAGTCATTTAAAAAAGCTGTTTTATGACCTGTTAAGTATATTGTTGAGACCCCTTTAATCAGGTAATTATAATCTGAAATATAGAGTGCACCAAATAAAACAATTATTATTAGAGCTGATGTTTTTAGGACTTTTTTCATGTTTATTTTATAGAAAATAGATTAATTATAAAGTTCAATAAGATGTGTCTCACAAATTTAATCTTTTTTGTATTAGAAGACCTTTGTACTCTAAAAGCTAAATTTTATTCAACAGTCCTCCTAAATATTCAACCATCGAGCAATTACTTCCAATTACCTTATGACATGGTATGAAAATCATAATGGAATTTTTTCCAATTGTAGCTCCTAAAGCCCGGACTGCTTTTGAATTTTCATACTGAATTGCTATATCAGTGTATGATCGAGTTTCTCCCATTCGAATTTCAGATAAAAGGCGCCATATTTTTTTTTGAAATGGGATTCCTATTGGCGCTAGTTTGAATTACGAAAAAATCATTTTATTAATAAAGTATTCTTCCAACTCTTGGATAATAATGTTTGCAACTTTAGAAGGATTATTTTTGTTTTTAAAAGGTTTATTTGAAAAACGAAAAGCGCTAAGAGCCTCTTTGTCTATTACAATCTCTAAAACACTTAAAGGACTTTCTACCGAATAAAGCTCCATGAAAAAAGACTATGGTTGGATTAATATGTTTTATAAACTTAGATAAAAATCTTTTTTTAAAAACTTATATTAGCCTAGATAATTGATTTAAAACAATTTAGAATGAAAAATTTTAAATGGGAAGGTGTAATGCCAGCGATAACAACTCAGTTTGACTCTGAGGGAGCACTTTCCTTAAAAGCATTCAAAAATAATTTAACCCACCAAATTAAAGCTGGTGTTCATGGTATTATTTTAGGAGGAACTTTGGGAGAGGCAAGCACCTTAACAATCTCAGAAAAAGAGAGCTTACTAAAAACGACTCTTGAACAAGTAGAAGGAAAAATTCCTGTGATTATGAATATTGCAGAACAGTCTACCGATCATGCAGTCGGAAGTGCTAAAGCTGCAGAAACTAATGGGGCGAGTGGTTTAATGTTATTGCCCCCGATGCGCTATAAGGCAACTGACATAGAAACTGTTGCTTATTTTTCTGCAGTTGCCTTATCAACATCACTTCCGATTATGATTTATAATAATCCCGTGGATTATAAAATTGAGGTAACCTTGGATATGTTTGAGGCAATAAGAAAGCATGAAAATATTACTGCAGTAAAAGAATCAACGCGAGATATTACAAATATTACTAGAATGATTAATCGTTTTGGAGATCGTTATAAGATTTTGTGTGGTGTAGATACCATTGCCATGGAATCTTTTTTAATGGGAGCTAAGGGTTGGGTCGCTGGTTTAGTAGATGCCTTTCCAGAAGAAACCGTCGCTATATACACTTATTGTAAAGCTGGAGAATGGGAAAAAGCGCGTGCGGTTTTCCGTTGGTTTTTACCTCTTTTAGAATTAGATATTTCACCTCAATTAGTTCAAAACATTAAACTTTGTGAGCAAGCAACTGGTCTTGGAACTGGATATGTTAGAAAACCCAGGCTTCCTCTTGAAGGAACAGAATTAAAACGAGTAGAATTCATTATTAATGAGAGTTTAGTAAATCGACCTAAAAATCTTGATTATAAAAATTACCTATGATTACAGGACATAATTTAGTGGGTGGAGTTTGGGAATCAAATTCTAACGCAACTACTTATAAAACCATTAACCCTAAGACAGAAGAAATCCTTCCCTCATGTTTTGATGCGGCAAATGCTTCTCAAATTGAAACAGCAGTTGAAGCCGCAGCAGGTGCTTTTGAGACTTTTGCGGCCACAAGTTTTAAGACAAGAATTACTTTTTTAAAAGCAATTCAAAAGGAGATAAAAGCAAATAGCGTTGAGATATTATCTGTGTTTCAGTTAGAATCTGCTTTACCAGAAGGTAGAGCTAATGGAGAATTACAGCGAACCCTAGATCAAATTGAACGATTTGTTGAACTGCTTGAAGAAGGTTCATTCATTCAAGCTACTCTCAATACTAATGGGCTTGATTTAAGAAAAATGTTATATCCTATTGGCCCCATTGTTGTTTTTGGAGCAAGTAATTTTCCACTTGCTTTTTCCACAGCGGGGGGAGATACTATTTCTGCTTTGGCTGCTGGCTGCCCAGTAGTGGTTAAAGCCCATCCTTACCATGCAGGCACAAGTGAATTAGTTGCTCAAGCTATTCATTTAGCAATAAAGAAAAGTAAAGTACCCACTGAGGCATTTTCGCATTTAGGGGGCCAATCCCATGAACTAGGGATGAGTTTAGTGAGCCACCCACTTGTTAAAGGTGTTGGCTTTACTGGAAGTTTTACGGGAGGAAAATCCTTATTTGATTTAGTGCAACAACGCGATGAACCTATCCCTTTTTTTGCTGAAATGGGTAGTGTTAATCCTATTTTTATTTTAGAAAATAAAGTTAAAAAAGATAGTATTTTACCAACTGCTTTAGCAAGCTCAATAACACTTGGTACAGGACAGTTTTGTACTAAACCAGGGTTGATAGTGATTTGCGATTCAGACCCTGAAACTGAATTTGCAATTCATCTTGGAGAAGCTATGGACTCATTAGAACTAGAACCCATGGTTCATTCAAAAATTAATAAAAAATATAAAC
>JABGXI010000093.1:0-7870 GCA_018675855.1 Flavobacteriaceae bacterium
ATAGATGAATATTCTAATCTTTTGTGGAAAAAAGATAAAGTAGCATTTTTTAAAAGTAATGGTAAATCTTTTAAAGCAATTTCAAGGGGTTTAAGTCCTGAAGGTTTTTTGATTATCGAAAATATGGAAGGAGAATCAATAACTTTAAACTCTAACCAATCAAAAATGTTATATGAATCTATCCCCGGATAGGATTCCACTGAGAAGGATTCTCACGCCATTTTTTCAAATTTTTAGATTGTTCTGAAGATATTTTATTTTGAGCAATTGCAACTAGAAGTAGATTTTCATAATCACAAAGTGTTTGTATGCTAATATTTGCTGTTTTAAAAGCCTGATCTGCAACTGTGAAACCATAAGTGAAAAGAGCAAGCATTCCTATAACATTTGCTTTTGCTTTTTTAAGAGCAACAACTGCATCTAAACTACTTTTCCCTGTGCTTATGAGATCTTCTATAACAATTACTTTTTTTCCCTGATCAAGTGATCCCTCAATTTGGTTTTGTCTCCCATGTTTTTTTGGCTCTGGACGAACATAAATAAAAGGCAAATTTAATTGTTGTGCTACTAGCATTCCGATTCCAATAGCTCCAGTTGCTACGGCTGCAATAACAATGTCAGCTTCAAATTGAACTTTAATTTCATGTGCAATACTTTTGCTTAAAAAAGTTCGAACCTCTGGATATGAAAGTGCAATTCTATTATCACAATAAATCGGAGATTTCCATCCACTTGCCCATGTAAAAGGATTTTCTGGATTCAATTTAATTGCATTAATTTGTAGGAGGTATTCAGCTGTTTGCTGAGCTAAAGTTTTATTTAAGATCATAGACAAATGTATAAAGTTTTTTACAATCAGAAACCACTTTTATTCACAACAAATTTATCTAATAATTCAGATGAAACCCCATTACTTTTCATAAAGTATACCAGTGCTTTAGTCATCATTAAAGCTATACGTAATAAAAACACTAAGGCTGTTTATTTATATCATCCAAAAGAAGAAAAGTTAGAAAAACATTTCCTAAAATATTTTCTAGTTGTTGAAGCTGCGGGGGGATTGGTTGAGCATACTGATGGACGTTACCTTTTTATTTATAGAAATGATAAGTGGGATCTTCCTAAAGGAAAAATTGAAAAAAACGAGGTGATTATTGATGCAGCTATAAGAGAAGTGACAGAGGAAACGGGTGTTGGAGGTTTAAGGGTAACAAAACCACTGAATACTACCTATCATGTGTTTAATTCGAAAGGAATATTTAAACTAAAAAAGACATATTGGTTTTTAATGAAATCTAACTATAATGCCCCATTAGTTCCTCAGGAAGAAGAGAATATTCAGGCAGCAGTTTGGAGGTCCAAAATAGATTTTCCTTTGTTAATGGAAAATGCATATGAAAACATTAAAATTCTTTTAGAAGAAATAAAGTAATTATTTTTTAACTGCTGAAGGAACAAGAGAACTAAAATCACCTTCATGGCTTATTATTTCCCTCACTATGCTACTGCTAATGTAGGACAGATCTGCTGCTGTTAGTAAGAACAAAGTTTCAATTCCAGAAAGTCTTTGATTAATTTGGGCTATACTTTTTTCAAATTCAAAATCTGCAGGATTTCTAAGCCCTCTTAGAATTCCAGAGGCCTTAATTTTTTTACAAAAATCAATGGTTAGTCCTTGGTAGGTCGAAGTAATTATTTTGGGTTCTCCCCGAAAGGTTTTTTCAATAAATTCTATTCTTTTAGCAAGCGAAAACATATACTTTTTATTGATATTATCTCCCACGGCAATTACCAATTTATCACAAAAAGGAAGGGCTCGTTCAATAATGTCTTGATGTCCAAGTGTTATAGGATCGAATGAGCCTGGGAAAACAAATTGTTTCATAATAAATTGTTAATTTTCAGCTAATGTTTGAATTAAAAGGTAACTAAAAAATTCAGAAAGTTTAATCCCCATAGCCTCTACTTGTTTTGGAATGATACTTTTTCTAGTAATTCCGGGGACTGAATTTACTTCTAATAAATGAGGTATGCCATTCACAAAAATAAATTCACTGCGAACTACACCTTTTAAATCTAATGCAACATAAATTGATTTTGCCCAATGCTCTATTAATTTTTTCCATTTATTGGGAATTTGTGCAGGAGTTATTTCTTGAGACTTACCTTCGTATTTTGCGGCATAATCAAAAAAACCATTATCTGTAACAATCTCTGTTATGGGAAGCACGTGAACACTTCCCTGAAAAGAAGCCACTCCAACTGAAACTTCCCTTCCCTCTAAAGCACTCTCTATTATTACTTGAGAATCTTCTTCGAACGCCTTTTCAATTGAGGGTATAAGTTCATTTTTTGTGATTACCTTGAATACTCCATGGCTACTGCCAGCCCTATTAGCTTTTACGAAACAAGGAAGCTCAACAGTTGCAAGAATTAAGTTTTCATTGATTGATGTTCCTTTATTAATGGAGAAATATTTAGCAGTGGGAACTTTTAATTCCCTTAGTACTGAGAGGCAGTCTCTTTTGTTATAAGTAAGTCCCGCAGTATAACTATCACAGCTTGAAAACGGAATTTTTAAAAGTTCCCACAATGCCGCAAGTTGTCCATTTTCTCCGGGGGCTCCGTGAACTGCATTAAAAATAACATCTAAATTGATAAGGGTCTCATCGTTTTGAAGAGTAAAATCTCCTTTATTGACCTCATAGATATTGTTTTGATCATCTTCAGCTTTCCACTCTGTTTCAGTTATATTAATTAAATATACTTCCCAAAGTTTGCGGTCAAGCTCTTCAAAAACAGTTTTACCACTAAGAATAGAAATATTGTATTCAGAAGTAAATCCCCCAGAAACAATACCCACTTTTTTTTTCTGCATTATATTTGATTCTCTTACAAATGTATATCATTTCAAAGCAAACCAAAAGCTTGTATTTTATTATCTTAGCCAATAAATTTAACCCATGAATTTTTTACGTTTTTTCTTAAGTAAATCATTTCTTTGGCAAATGCTTTATCTAGGGCTTGCATCAATCATTACATTTTTGACGCTATCGTTTGGTTTACAATTAATCACGAATCATAATGATTATCAAAAAGTACCTGACCTAAGGGGAGTATCTATTTCTTTACTTCCAAGTATAATGGAAGAGCAAAACCTTCGTTTTGAAGTTATAGATTCATCAAAATTTATCCCTGAATTAGCTCCTCTATCAATTATTAGTCATTTACCTATAGCTGAGAGTGAGGTTAAGAAAAATAGAAAAATATACATAACAGTAAATCCTTATAATTATCGAAAAATAACTGTTCCTAATTTAATCCAAATTACACGAAGAAATGCAGAATCTATAATAAAATCAGTCGGTTTTGAAGTTGGAGAAATTACATATGAAAATAATATTGGTAAAGATATGGTTCTGGAAATTCGATATAAAGGGAAAAAAATTAATCCAGGAATTTCACTCCCTAAAACCACAAAAATTGATTTAGTTTTAGGAAATGGAAGAAAATAAAAATCCTTTAGGGCAAGAAATTCAAAATATGGATTCACTTTATGAGCACCATGCTTTTATCGCAGATCCAGGTCAGTCTCCTTTGAGGATAGATAAGTTTTTGATGTCACGGATTGAAAATGTGACTCGAAGTAAGATACAACAGTCTGCCAAAGAAGGGAGTATTTATGTAAATGATTTGATTGTGAAGTCAAACTATAAAGTAAAAGGACGCGATAGGGTAAAAGTTCTTTTTGCACATCCACCATATGAAAATTTACTTGTTGCAGAAGATATAGCCATAGATATAGTCTACGAAGATGATATTTTAGTTGTTATTAATAAGCCTCCGGGATTAGTAGTCCATCCTGGTCATGGAAATTATTCTGGAACTCTTTTAAATGGGCTGCTCCATCATTTTGAAAAACTTCCCAAAAATTTAAATAATCGCCCAGGATTAGTTCATCGTATTGATAAAGATACCAGTGGCCTTTTGGTGGTTGCAAAAACTGAGCAAGCAATGACACATTTGTCAAAACAATTTTTCGATAAAACGTCAGAGCGAAAATACCTTGCATTGGTATGGGGGGATATAAAAGAGGATAAAGGGACTATAGAAGGGGCAATTGGAAGACATCCCAAAAATCGTCTTCAAATGACTGTTTTTGTAGATAACTCTGAAGGAAAAGAAGCAATAACTCATTTTAAGGTATTAGAACGGTTTGGATATGTAACCTTAATAGAGTGCCAACTTGAAACAGGAAGAACGCATCAAATACGAGCACATTTAAAATTTATTGGACACACCCTTTTTAATGATGCACGCTATGGAGGTGAAAAAATCCTCAAAGGAACTAGTTTTACGAAATATCGTCAGTTTGTCGATAATTGTTTTAAGCTTTTACCTCGTCAGGCATTACATGCTAAAACATTAGGGTTTATTCATCCTAAAACGGGTGAGAAAATGCAATATGATTCACCTATTCCAGACGATTTTAACTCAGCTATTAATAAGTGGAGACAATATGCACAGCATAAGAATTTATAACAAAAGTATTTTAAGCATTGATTCTACTTTCTTGTAATTCGAAATAAATCCTTGTATTTTTGATAAAAATAGAATCGTATGAAAATGGTTATTTCTCCTGCAAAGTCATTACAATTTGATTCGCAGCCTCCTTCAATAAAGTTTACAACACCAAATTTCATTGAAGAGGCAAACTTAATTAATGGATTGTTGAAAAAGAAAACCTCCAAAGAATTATCAGATCTAATGCATATTTCTGACAAGTTAGCTCAATTAAACTGGGAGCGAAATCAATCATTTAATTCACAAGAGTCTACTAATAAAAGACCAGCTATTTTCACCTTTAATGGTGATGTTTTTCAAGGGTTAGATGCCCATACCTTATCTACAGAAAAGATTGATCAAATGCAAAATCAATTAAGAATATTATCTGGTCTCTACGGTATTTTAAAGCCACTTGATTTAATCCAGCCCTACAGGCTTGAAATGGGAACTAATTTTTCAATAGGCAAGCATAAAAATCTCTATGACTTTTGGAAAGATAAAATGACCCAACAACTTAATTTAGAGATAGAGGAAGGAGAGCTTTTCGTTAATCTTGCTAGTAATGAATATTTTAATGTGATAGATATTAAAAGATTAGAAGCTAAAATTGTTACTCCCCAATTTAAAGACTTTAAAAATGGAAAGTTAAAAATAATTTCTTTTTTTGCTAAAAAAGCAAGAGGTATGATGGTGCGTCATTTAGTTGATATAGATGCTAAAACTATAGAAGATATTAAATCTTTTAACTCAGATGGATATTCATACAGTGCAGATGAAACAGCAGATCCCTTAAAACCTGTTTTCACTCGATAAGGCTATTTTATAAACTAATTTTGAACTATTTTCCATTATTTAAAAGTCTTTTAGTTCGTTTGCTATACCAAGGATATTTTCAGTAAAATATTTTCTCAAAAATTGTTTTGACATTGAAGCACTTCCTTCTAGATTGGTTGTAGCTAATGTTTTTTTTAAGTCCAATTTTGAATATGCCTTTAACATTGGAATGGCAATGGGTGCATAACTATAATGCCATGGCTCGTAATAGAATCCTTTACGTTCAATATTTTTAGTGTATGGTCGAATAAATCCATAGTTAACAGCATGTTGATCCATCCATTTCCTCAAGACAACGTACGGCCCATTTTGATGAAATTTTTCAGAAATGAGCACATCACCTTCTTGTGGTTTAGAACCATCAATTAAATCAATATCAGTTCCCCAATGATGTCTTGAGGTTCCAGGAAGAGTTGAATATTCAATAATTTTTTTAATGTTATCCTCTGAATCTAATCCTGCCTTTTTATTTTTTAAAAACTTACGATTCCAAATGTTTTTTTGTTGGTCGTAAGATCTATAAGCTGAGATGATTTTAAGTTTAACACCGTCTTTTAGTGCAGCTTTCTGCATTTTTTCAAAAGCAATACCAGCGATAGTGAGAAGAGGTGTTTTTTGACTATAAAGTTTAAGTGATTCTTTACCTATTAATTGATCAGATGTATACTTTTCTTTAAGTTTAGTTTTTGACCAGGTAGTTGCGCTCAGTAATCCCAAGCTTGTTGTTATGAAAGTTTTACGATTCATTGTATTTTTTTATAAAACGTTGATGTAATCCAATAGGATCTATTTTAAAGACACTACCAATAGGCTTAAAATTATTTTTTAAATAAAGATTTTTGGCGACAATTCTTGCATTTAGCCAGACATGATGAATTGTTAATGTTTTCCGAATACTTAAAAACGCTTTTTGAATTAGTTGAGTGGCAATTCCTTTTCCTTGATATGAAGGGAGTACTGCCATAGCTCTCAATTGAATTCCATTTTTTGATTTGTAGCCAGGGCAAGATATCTTGAAGGCACTTAATACTCCTACTAGTTGTGTTTCAAAATAGGCCCCAAGATGCATGGTTTTACTGTCGTTGTCTAACGGTAAATGACATGTGTTAAAAGGTTGTCCTTTCCTAAGTAAAGGATGTCTTAATTCGTAGGTTTGTTTCGCCGTTATTTTTTTAATTTTCACATTCATAGTTAAAAAAATATAATCTACTAAGGGTTTATTTTCAAAAGGTAAAGCTATCTTTATAAGATGAAAAATACAGTTTTTTTATGTTTTTCGTTACTAATCACTGTTTTAGTTTTTGGTCAACAGCGAAAACCTATAAAAGGAAGACTTCTTTATAAAAACACGAGTGTAGTTGCTGCTAATGTAATTAACAATACATATCAATCAAATACTATTACTGATGAAAATGGGGAATTCGAAATTGAGGTTGCCCAAGGTGACGAGGTTATTTTTTCGTCTGTTCAGTATAAAATTAGAAGTGTGATCATTTCAGAAGAAATTCTCGCCAAAAATCGTTTGGTAGTTTCAGTAAACGAAAATATCAACGAACTTAAGGAAGTAGTTGTCACTTCTGAAGATGTTGAAAAGTATCTTGATTTAATAGGGGAGCAATTTAAGGGCTTTGATTATGAGCGAGATAAATCTTCGCAAATAGTTAACAGACTTAGTGATGATCGTTTAATGACTAATGGCATTGATTTTGTTAATATTGCTAAATTAATTGGAAAAGCTTTTGCAAATAAGACTAAGGAAGAGCAAATGAAATTAAAGCCCAGTGAAGTTTTGCCATATGTTTTTGACACGAATTTCTTTGAGAAAGATCTGGAACTCCCCAAAGATCAAGTGATTGGTTTTTTAGAATATTTAGATACTCAAATGAAGTCAAGTAACTTATTAAAACAAAGCAAACAATTTCAATTAATTGATTTCTTAATCAATAAAAGCAAAGACTACAAAGACATTATTTTAGAATAAATATATCTATGCTTTTTTTTTACGTTTTATTGAATATATTTCAATTGTATTTTGCTGATTTGGAGGTACATAAATTTTATTTGAGCACTACAGAAATTGAATATAAAAAAGAGCTTAAAACATTTCAAATAATAACTCAGTTATTTATTGATGATCTTGAATTACTTCTTCAACAACAAGAAAAATCTCTTCGTTTATTTCCAGATTCAAACACTAAATATAGTGATAGTCTTCTTAAATTTCATCTAGAAAAAGAATTTCAATTAATTATAAATGGGGAACCACAAGAAATTTCTTATTTAGGTAAAGAATATGAAAATGATATTGTAGTGTGTTACCTAGAATTATATTTAGATGAAATTCCAAGTACCATTGAAATAAAAAATAGCATGTTTTTTGATCTTTTTGATTCACAGCAAAATATCATTCATTATAAAAACGAAGCAAGTAGAAATAGTTTTTTACTTCATTCAAAATCACCAACTTTAG
>JABGXI010000094.1:0-7398 GCA_018675855.1 Flavobacteriaceae bacterium
ATTCCCAATGAAGAACCTGAACGAATGGCTACCGCGAATATTTACCCGGATGCTTTAGATACTTTAAATAAGTGGTTTGATGAGGGGCATTTAATTTGTTTTTTCACTTCAAGAGTTGAATCTCACCGTGGCGTAACTGAAACATGGTTAAAAGAGAATGGGTTTAAGTACCATAGCTTATTAATGGGTAAGCCACGCGGCGGAAATTATCATTGGATCGATAATCATCTTGTAAAAGCAACTCGTTACAACGGTAAATTTACTGACTTGGTAGAAAAGGAAATGACTATTGAAGTTTTTGATGATGGTCAACCTAAAACCTAAGAAATTATGTTAAATGTACCTACACTTGCAAAACTTCAAGCAGAAGGAAAAAAACCAGATGTTGTTTTTTGGGTTGGTTGTGCGGGAAGTTTTGATGATCGAGCCAAGAAAATTACAAAAGCTTTTGTTAAAATTCTCAATAAAACCGGTACTTTATTTGCTGTTTTAGGTGCAGAAGAAACGTGTACAGGAGACCCTGCAAAAAGGGCTGGAAATGAATTTCTATTTCAAATGCAAGCCTTGCAAAACATTACTACACTCAATTCCTACGACATTACAAAAATAGTTACTACATGTCCTCATTGTTTTAATACCCTTAAAAATGAATATCCTGAATTGGGAGGAAATTATGACGTAATGCACCACACTCAATTTCTTAAGCAGCTTTTAAAAGAAGAAACCCTCACTATTGAGGGTGGTAAATTTAAAGGAAAAAGGATTACGTTTCATGACCCATGTTATTTAGGACGTGCTAATAATGTTTATGAGGCTCCTCGTGAATTGATTCGAAAGCTTGACGCAGAATTAGTGGAAATGAAGTCATGTAAGTCTAAAGGACTATGTTGTGGGGCAGGAGGAGCTCAAATGTTTAAAGATGCAGAAGCTGGAGATAAAGAAGTAAATATTGAGAGAACCGAAGAGGCTATTGAGACACAACCAGACATTATTGCTGCAGCATGTCCATTTTGTAATACGATGATGACTGATGGAATTAAAAACAAGGCTCAAGAAGGAAATATTCATATAATGGATGTTGCAGAATTAATTGCAACTGCTAACGATTTATAATAATGGTAGTTCCTTTCGCAAAGTTATCAGCAGAATCACGCTTATGGATATATCCTTCCAATAGAGCCTTTTGCGAAGACGAAATTTTTAAAATAAAAGAAATACTCACCTCTTTCCTTAGTCAGTGGACTGCTCATGATATAAGACTAGAAGCTTCTTTTGATCTTCCATATGACCGCTTTATTGTCCTTGGTGTTAATCAAGAGACTGTTCAGGCAAGTGGTTGTTCTATAGATAGTTCAGTTCGAATGATTCAGCAGTTAGAAACACAATTTGAAATTAGTTTACTTGATAAAATGAATGTTACTTTTAAGCAAGGTGATTATTTTGTTCATAAAGATTTGAGTGATTTCAGAAAAATGGTAAAATCAAAAGCGGTAACTAAACAGACTATAGTATTTAATAATTTAGTTGACACAAAAGGGGATTATGAAAAATTTTGGGAAATTCCAGCTTCAGAGAGTTGGCACAGTCGATTTATAAAGTAAAATATAAAAATAACAGTTAATTAAGACTTGTCAATTTTAGATTAAATGAGAATTACACTAAAATTTTTTTTATGGTTTCTTATTTGCCTTCCATTATTTTCTAATGGACAACAAATAGACCCTCTATCAGTATCCAAAGCTCAATCTTATCAGCAACAAAAATGGGTTGATAGTGTATATCAAAGTTTGTCACTTTATGAAAAAGTTGGACAACTATTCATGCCAATGGTTTTTTCTGAATTAGATAGTTCTCATTATAAACTTTCATTAAATCTGATTAAAACTCACAAAGTAGGTGGGCTTGTTTTTTCACTTGGAGGACCGGTTGAGCAATCCCAATGGCTTAATAATTTTCAAGCTGCATCCAAAACACCCTTGCTTATCGCAATGGATGCAGAGTGGGGCGTTGCAATGCGATTGGATTCCATCAAAGCTTTTCCTTGGCCAATGACTTTGGGTGCGGTTAAAGACACTAGTTTACTTCGAGCCATTGGAAATAGAATGGGTGAACAAGAAAAACGATTGGGCATTCATTATAGTTTTAGCCCTGTTTTAGACATTAATACAAATGCTGCTAATCCCATCATTGGTAATCGATCTTTTGGATCTTCTAAAGAGCTCGTAATTCGTCAGGCAACAGCTATCATGAAAGGCCATCATCAGGCGGGTATTTTAACCTCAGGAAAACATTTTCCAGGACATGGAGATACCTCACAAGATTCACATAAAATATTACCTACAATTGGTTTTAGTGCCCAGCGAATCGACACAATAGAGTTGGCTCCCTATAGATCACTTATTAAAGAAGGGTTGTCTTCGGTAATGGTTGCTCATTTAAATATACCTAGCATATCAAACGAAGGAGTGCCTTCATCACTTTCTAAAGATATTATTCAGGGACTTCTAAAGGATTCATTGAATTTTAAGGGTTTAATTATTACTGACGCTCTCAACATGAAAGGAGTTTCAGAATACTCTAAAGTCAAAAATATTGATTTAACAGCTTTTATAGCAGGCCATGATTTACTTCTTATTTCAAATAATATCCCAAAAGGAATAAAAGCAATTGTATCTGCATACAGAAAAGGAAAAATAACTAAACCTCGTTTAGAGTATTCAGTTAAAAAAATTTTAAGGGCTAAATATAAAGTTGGATTAGCAAATTATAAACCCGTTAACCTTCAAAACTTATACCAGGACTTAAATACTGTTAAAGATCAAAGATTATATAGCGAGTCTATTGGGGATGCGCTAACCTTATTGAGAAATGAAAATAATATTTTACCATTAAAAAAACAGCATCATATCGCACATATTGCTTTAGGGGATGATTCTGCTGTAGTTTTCAATCAACAATTACAGAAATATCAATCGGTTCCTTTAATTAAGGAGGTAACCGTTTCCAATGTTCTTAAAAAAACAAAAGTATATGATACTTTAGTTATTAGTTTTCATCGCTCTAATACCAGCCCTTGGAAGGCATCAGATTTTAATTCTAGTCAGCTAAAGATTATTTCAGAAATTGCAAAGGAAAAAACAGTCATTCTGGATATTTTTGTAAAGCCATATGCCTTAAAACCTATTTCTTCTATAAAAGGAATTGATGCTATTATTATGAGTTATCAAAATAGTGAGGAAGCACAACAATTAAGTGCGGATGCTATTTTTGGTGCTCAACATCTAATAGGAAAATTACCCGTAAAGGTTTCAAATATTTTTAAAGAGGGAGATGGAATCGATCTACAGGGTGGTGTCCGCCTAGGGTATGCAATTCCAGAAAGTCAAGGATTTAATTCAACTAAGCTCAGAGAAATTGATGCCCTAGCAGAAATAGCTATAGATTCTATGATGACTCCAGGAATGCAAATAATAGCCGTTAGAAAGGGTAAAATAATCTATGAAAAAAACATAGGATACCATACATATAAAAAAGAGCAACCAGTTCTATCCACAGATATATATGATATCGCGTCCTTGACTAAAATTATTGGAACTCTTCCTTTGGTAATGAAAGAAGTAGCTTCCGGTACTTTAACACTTTCCTCAACAATAGCAACTATGTTACCTGAGTGGAAAGAAAGTAATAAGTCTAATATCACGCTCAAACAAATGCTTTCTCATTTTGCGCAGTTATGGCCATGGATTCCATTTTATAAAGAAACTCTTAATAAAAAAGGATACCCAAAAAAGAAACAATATAAAACAACATCCTCTAAAAAATATGCATCAATAGTGGCTAAAGATTTATTTTTAGAAACTGATTTTGAGAATGAACTTTACACTCAAATAAAAGAAAGTAAATTAACGGATTCACTTCATTATAAATATTCAGATTTACCTTATTACATTTTAAAAAAATACTTTGAAACTTCAAATAAGTTGCCTTATGATGTACTTCTTCATCAAGAGATTTTTGATCCTTTAGGATTGACCACAATAGGGTATAGACCCTTGGAGCGTTTTGATGTTTCAAAAATAGTGCCCAGTGAAGTTGATGACTATTTCAGGCACAATGAGTTAAGAGGCTATGTACATGACATGGGTGCTGCTATGCAAAATGGTGTGGGGGGACACGCTGGCTTATTTTCAAATGCACAAGATGTAGCGGCCATAATGCAAATGTATTTACAAGGAGGAAGATATAATGGTATTCAGCTATTACATCCAGAAACGATTAATCTTTTTAACACCTGTTATTATTGTGAAAAAGGCAATAGAAGGGGAGTTGGATTTGATAAGCCAGATTTTGATCTTAAAAATTCCTCCACCTGTGGGTGTGTTTCAAATGTAAGTTTTGGACATTCTGGATATACTGGAACCTATGCTTGGGCTGATCCTGATAAAGAAATTATAATTGTTATTTTAGCAAATAGAACCTACCCTAATGATGATTTTAGGTTTAGTAAAAGTAATATTAGAACGCGAATACAAGCCTTACTATATGAGGCATTAACTAATTAACTAAAAATAAACCTTTGAAAATAGCAATTGTATGTTATCCAACATTTGGCGGTAGTGGGGTTGTAGCAACAGAATTAGGAATTGCCCTTTCTAAAATAGGTCATACTATTCATTTTATTACTTACCATCAACCGGTTCGTTTAGAAACTTTAAATACCGACAATGTTCATTTTCATGAAGTTGAAATACCAGATTATCCTCTTTTTAAATACCAACCATATGAGCTAGCGCTGTCAAGTAGGTTGGTAGATGTTGTAAAGGCTCATGCAATTGATGTATTACATGTGCATTATGCCATTCCTCACGCATACGCTGGATATATGGCAAAAAAAATGCTTACTGATGATGGATTCCACATTCCAATAGTTACCACTTTACACGGTACAGACATTACTTTAGTTGGGAGTCACCCTTTTTATCGCCCAGCTGTAACCTTCAGCATTAATCATTCTGATAAGGTTACAGCAGTTTCTAAAAGTTTAAAAAATGACACCCTTAGATTATTTGATATCACGACAAAGATTGATGTAATTACTAATTTTATTGATATCAAAAAAATAGAAGCAAAAGTAATGCCCTGTAAGCGTGATCTTTTAGCTCCTAAAAGTCACAAAATAATTACTCACATAAGTAATTTTAGACCCTTAAAGAGGATTCAAGATGTAATTAAAATTTTTGAAAAGATTTTACCAACGGTACCCAGTAAATTACTCATGGTAGGGGAAGGGCCAGAAAAACAAAAGGCAATGGATTATGTTAAGAAAAATGGTCTTACCGAGTCTATTTCGTTCCTAGGTAACAGTAACGAAATTGATAAAATTCTTTGTTATTCCGACTTATTTTTATTGCCCTCAGAAAAAGAAAGTTTTGGCTTGTCTGCACTTGAGGCTATGGCCAATAAAGTACCAGTAATTTCTTCAAATGCTGGAGGAATCCCTGAAGTTAATAAAGATAATTTTTCAGGCTATTTGTCTGACGTAGGTGATCTTGATGGGATGGCTAAAAATGCTTTATTATTATTGCAGGATGATACTAAACTTAAGCAATTCAAAAAACAAGCTAAGGAGCAAGCAAGTTTATTCGACATTGACTCTGTAATTAGTCAATATGAAGCTGTGTACAGTGAAGCTATAGCTGCATATCAGTTCTAGTTACGCTTATTTGGGATGGTATATTCTCTTGGCGGAATTATAAACAGTCTGTTTATCTAAGCTCATTTTTTTAGTTTTAAAGCCTGCATATAATTCCATTTGGTCATTATAATGGGGAGAGTCTTCGTGATCAGAACTTCCATAAGAAATAACAGACTCTATTTCGGTTCCTTTATCACTAAACCGAATTAGTTCAATGTATGACTCTCCACTTACAACCTTAACCTTACCGTCTTTGAAAGGTCGAGAGGCCATTGATGTAATCACATCAGGTAATCCAAAAATGGGAAGTTCTTTTGGCCCTCTTACCAATTTTTGATAATCTCCTAAAGAAACTTCTAAGCTCTCAAAGTGTTTAAATAAATATGCTTTCGTTTTATTTAAAGCTTTTAAAAGAATTGAAGGAGGAAAAATTTTAGGTTCTGGTAAATCTTGATAAAAAGGACGTAACTGGTCATAAAAAATAGCAAAAGTTCCTGCTCCCATTGAAGATGCAATTGCTTTACGATCCCATTGCTGTAATCGTTCAATTAATACTTTTAAATTGGGGTGATTTTCTGGGTCTAATCGATCTAAATGATTAATATCCATCCAGCTAAAGGCATATGGCTTTGGGTATTGTGTATCGTATTTTATGGTTTTAAAGTCTGAATAATCTATTTTTTCATACTGATCTATTAATGTTTTTAAACGGGTAGAACGGTTGTTATCATATGTTTCAAAGCCCATTGCTGAATCAAATTGTGTTTTGTCAGGGTTATCATCTTCAGCACTTGACTTAAATGGAGTATGATTTGCATTGTACACATAACCTGACTTTGGTTGTAATACCTGTGGAAGATCTTCAATGTTATAGGTTTCTTTCCAAAGAGTTTTTAAGGTATTTCCAGGGACAACATCAGCCCAATTGTATCCTTTTGATCTTTTAGGAATAAGACCATTTGAGATATAAAAAATCGTGTCATTTTCATCTGCATATCCAATATTATATCCAGGTAAAGCTTTCATTTTTAATATATTATAAAACTCAGTAAAGCTAGAAGCTTTGTTCATACGCCACCACTGCTCAAGTCCTCTTATTTCATATAGGGCAGGGGTTCTCACCGAATAATAACCAGATTTATTTTTTAAAGTCGGTCCGTAAATACTTTTATAAAACTTTTTTGAAATTTTAAATGGAATACCAAGAATTCGAAACTGAAGAGTTGCTTTTTTTTGTTCAAGATTAAGGTATTCATTGTCTACTTTGTATTTTAGCTTTTCTTTTGGATGCATCTCTAGAGCGAAGACATCAGTTTTATCTGGTTGATTTACGGTGTGTGCCCAAGCTAAATTTTCATTAGCAC
This sequence comes from Flavobacteriaceae bacterium, assembly GCA_018675855.1. Lineage (GTDB taxonomy): Bacteria > Bacteroidota > Bacteroidia > Flavobacteriales > Flavobacteriaceae > MS024-2A. Next base: position 7,060 of record JABGXI010000094.1, read on the forward strand.
CAATAAGAATACTAGGAGTTCCAGCAAAAAGAGCACCTAAAATATTTGTACCTTCTTCACTACATAAATGTGCTTCGTACCAAGAAACAGGTCCGTCTAAAGGTTGGTGCGTATTAATTGCTAAATAGGTGCCTCCATCTTTTGTTTTAGTACTATTGAAGGCAAAGGTATTTGATCCTTTCGGGGTTTCTTCGAATTTAAAATTGTAATCTAATTGATTGTTAATGATTCGTTGAACCCATTGATCTCCTTTAGAAGAAATAAACAATTGCAATTGCGCATAACGCATCATTTTTTTTGGTGTGATAGGAAAAAGAGCATCAATTAAAACTTCTTCAG